>CAZSOQ010000170.1:0-11568 GCA_964608495.1 uncultured Armatimonadia bacterium
GGACAGGTCCCCTCCCCCCAGCAGTTAGCCTCGCGAAGATTCTTTGCTATCGAACTTGTATTCGACGAACAAATGTGCTATAGTAGCTGAAACAAGCTCTGATGCTCTCCGGCGCAGAGCGAATCGCGATAGCCGAATCTAAACCGGGGTCACCTAACCCAGCGCGACTTCTCACTCAACCCATTCCGCAGGGGCTACTTTCCCGCCCTCTTCCGCCGCGCTCGGCTCTTCGCTCTTACTCTTGCGCCGGTGACGGGGCCTGACCGGCTGCTTGATGCAGCGCTTGGCCAAGGGGGCGTCGGGAATGTCTCGCTGGATTGGTTTCCTGGAATTACGGGGGTTTTATGCTTTCGCTCACGAAGCCCACAGCCGGGAGCTGGCGACGCGGCCCTTCGCTGTCGTGCGGGGCGGTGAGGTTCTCGACCTATCGCCGGCCGCCGAGGCCGAGGGTGCCAGGCGAGGCATCAAGCTGCGGGAGCTGCGGTGGCTATGCCCCGGCGCCGTGGCGGTGGAGTATGAGGAGTCGCTATATCGTCCCCTTTACCATGGCGTATGGGACGCGGTATATGCGCACACTCCGGTGGTCGAGCCGACGGACTGGCACGAGGGTTTTTTCGACGCCACCGGCTGCGTGCGAGCGGGCGAGAGCATCGAGCAGTGGCGCGCCGGGCTTGTGGAAGCCTTGCACGAGGCCCTGGGGCTGACTACCAGGGCGGGCCTGGCGCCCACGCGGCCTCTCGCCCGGATGGCGGCTGCCGACGGCAAGTGTCTGGGCCCCGGGGACGTCCAGGAATTCCTGCGCGAGGCCCGTCCCCGCCGCCTTCCTCTGCCCCTTCAGACCATCGAGGCGCTGGAGCGGCTAGGGGTGCGGCACGTGGGGGAGCTGGTCGAGATGCCCGCGGCCGTGCTACACGCCCGTCTGGGGCCCGCCGCGCGCCAGGTGCGGGCGATAGCCCGCGGCGAGGGAGACGTGCACGTCCAGGTCGCCTATCCTCCGCCGGCCGTGAATCGCGAATTGAGCCCCATCGAGGGCCTGGAGGCGGGGCAGGTGCGGGAGCTGATCCGTCGGGCCTGCCACGATCTGCACGAGGATCTGGCATCACGCCGTCTTTCTCCTACCCTCCTCCGCCTCACCCTCGATCCCCTCGACGGCCGTCCCCACACCACCGAGGTGAGCCGCAGCCAGCCCTTCCTGGGCCGCCTGGGCATCGAGGAAGCCGCCTGGCGCGCCTGGCACGAGCTATGGCACGGCGAGGCCCTCGCTCGCGCCGTGCTTGAACTCTCCGACCTCCAGCCCCGGAAGCCCCAGCAGTACGGGCTCGGGGGGCAGGCCGGGCAGGTCATCGCGCGGGAAGTGCGGCTGCAGCAGGCCCGAGAGGCCGTCACCCGCCGCTTTGGCGACCAGTCCCTCGTCTTCGCCTGCCAACTGCCGGAGCGGGTCAGGCTCGCGGACCGGATTCTCGCCAGGCAGGCGATGGAATATGCGTGATAGCGGGGGAAACCGCATGGTGGAGGGTGCTTTTCCGGCGCCCGAGCGCCCTGCCTCGGGACTCCGTTCAGGAGGTCGAAGAGAGTTGAAGGTGTTCAGGAGGCCTATTGAGGTGCGATTCAGCGACGGACGGCCGGTGGGTGTCAGGCTCAACGGCCACTGGCGTCAGGTCCGTCGCGTGCTCGACTTGTGGCGCGAGACCGGCCGCTGGTGGGAGGGAGAGAAGGAGAAGCAATTCCTGCGTGTTGAGGCGGGCGGAGTCCACGTGATCTACCGGGCTCTGGAGCAATCGGGGGTCAAGGGGGCCGCCGGTGCCGCGCAGCCCGGCCCGTCGGCGCCGCGTTCCGAGCACTGGTTCCTTCTTGGCAGCGAGGACTGACGAGAATGTTCGCGCACCTGCACGTCCATTCGCCCTTCAGCTTCTGCGACGGCGCCGGCCTGGAGCGCGAGCTGGTGGCCCGCGCGGCGGAGGCGGGCCTGCCGGCCCTGGCTCTCACGGACCACGACGGCCTGTCCGGCGCGGTACGGTGGCACAGGCTGTGTAGAGCGGCCGGCATCAAGCCGATCCTGGGTGCCGAGGCGACGATGGAGGACGGCTCGCACCTGACCCTCCTGGCCCGCGACAGGCGGGGCTATGCCAACCTGTGCGGCCTGCTGACCCAGGCGCATCTCGAGCACGAGCGCCGCGAGCCGCGGGTGACCATCCCCTCGCTCGCGCGGTGGGCCGAGGGGCTGATCTGCCTGAGCGGCTGTCGCCGGGGGCGGGTTCGGGCGCTGGTTCGCAGGGGCGCGGGAGATCAGGCCGAGGAGTACGCGCGCCGGCTTCTGGGCCTTTTCGGCCGCGAGGGGTTCTTCATCGAGCTGCAGCACGACCTGTACCCCGGCGATCGCGGCGATCTGGGACGCCTGGCCGAGCTGGCCGAGGCCCTGGGCGTCGGCGTCGTGGCCACCAACAACGTGCACTACGCGACGCGGAATCAGTTCTTCGTGCAGGACGTGCTGACGTGCATCAGGGAGCACCTGGGGATCGAGGAGCCGCACGCGGCGCGGCCGATCAATGCCGAGCGATGGCTCAAGGGCGTCGGAGAGATGCAGGCGGTCTTCGCGCGCCGGCCGGAGGCGCTGGACAACACGCTGAGGGTGGCGGATCAGTGCGAGGACTACGAGATCGGGGGCGCGGAGTACGTGCCCCGCTATCCCGTGCCGGTGGGCACCAGCGCGCCCGAGCTTCTGCGCCGGCTGGCCCTTCAGGGAGCGCGTCGGCGCTACGGATCGGTGCCCGAGGATCTGCGCCGGCGCCTGAACCACGAGCTGGCGGTCATCGAGCAGATGGGCTTCGTGGACTACTTCCTGATTGTGTGGGACGTGGTGGAGTTCGCGCGGCGGGAAGGGATACGCTACGCGGGGCGGGGGTCGTGCGCCGATTCGGTGGTGGCCTACGCGCTGGGGATAACGAACGTGGACGCCTACCGCAGGCGGCTGCGCTTCGAGCGATTCATCAACCCCTCGCGCCTGAACACACTGCCGGACATTGACGTGGACTTCGATTCCCGGCGGCGCGATGACGTGGGCGAGTACGTGGTGGGCCGCTATGGCCAGGAGCACGTGGCCGCGGTGTGCACCTTCCAGTGCTTCCGCGCGCGCGGCGCGCTGCGAGAGGTAGCCAAGGTGCTGGGCATACCGGCGCACATCGTCGAGGAGCTGGCGTCGGTTATGCCCCACCTGTCCGCCGGGGAGCTGCCCGGGGCCATCGCCAGGCTGCCGGAACTGCGCGACAGCGGGCTGGAGTGGCACAAACTGCGGCTCCTGGTCGAGCTGGCCTCGCGGCTGGACGGCCTGCCCAGACACATCGGCACTCACCTGGGGGGAGTGGTGATGTCGGCCAGGCCGCTCACCACCCTCTCGCCCCTGCAGAGGGCCGCCAAGGGCGTGCTCATCGTGGGGTTCGACAAGGACGACGTGGAGGACCTGGGGCTGTTCAAGCTGGACCTGCTGGCCCTGCGGATGCTCGGTGCCGTGGACGACACGGTGCGGGAGACGGGGGTGGACTATGACCACCTGCCCCTGGACAACCCTGAGACGTTCCAGATGCTCCAGCAGGGAGAGTCCGTGGGGAGCTTTCAGCTCGAGAGCCCCGCCCAGCGATCCCTGCACCAGCGACTGCGGCCCAACGACTACGAAGACATCGTGGCGTCGGTGGCGCTGATACGGCCAGGGCCGGTGCAGGCGAACATGGTGGGGCCCTTCGTGGCCCGCCGGCGTGGCGAGGAGCCCGTGGTCTTCACGGACCCGAGGCTCGAGCGGATCCTGGGCAAGACCTACGGGGTCGTGCTCTTCCAGGAGCAGGTCATAGAGCTGGCGATAGAGATCGCGGGCTTCAGCCCTGGCGAGGCGGACCAGTTGCGACGCCTGATGACCCACCAGCGCGACCGGGAGGCCCTGGAGGAAGTGGCCCAGGAGTTCATGCGCCGAGCCGTCGCCAACAAGGCGTCGCCCCAGGTGGCGGAGATGGCCTTCACCGCCATCCGGGCCTTCGCCGGCTACGGCTTCTGTGAGGGCCACGCCGCCGCCTTCGGCGACATCGGCTACCGCACCGCTTACTTGCTGCGCCACTACCCCGCCCAGTTCCACGCCGCGCTGCTCAACAACCAGCCCATGGGCTTCTATCCGCCCCATACGCTGCTGGTGGAGGCCCGACGGCGCGGGGTGAGGGTGCTGCCCCTGGACATCAACGAGAGCGAGGCGGAGTACACGGCGGGCGACGGCTGGCTGCGCGTGGGGCTCAAGCAGGTGAAGGGCATAAGCGAGGCGGAAGTGGAAGGCATCGTGGCGGCGCGGAGCGAGAGGGCCTTCGAATCGCTCGCGGATTTCCTCAGCCGCGTGCCCGTGCGGCAGGATACGGCCGAGCGGCTCATCCTCGCGGGGGCCTTCGATAGCCTGGGTGGCAACCGGAAGGCGATGATCTGGCAGTTGGCGGGCGCCCTGGCCGTCCGCACTCCCACCCGCTCCTCCCCTCGCCCCGTGGGGCCCGTCTCGCGCGCGGACGAGAGGTCCTGCACGAAGGCGAGTGGCGACGCGAGTACAGGGCCTTCTGGGGAGGGGGTCTTGGGGGAACCCCTCTTGCCACGAGAAAGAGGGGTCCCCCCAGTCTCCAACAGGCCCGGCGCTGTCGGGCCCTTGCCCCTGGTTTTCGACGTGCCCGAGGCCGGGGAGGACTTCACGGTGGGCGAGAAGGTGCTGCACGAGTGGGACGCCCTCGGATTCTCCCTGACCGCCCATCCCCTGGAGCTGGTGCGGGAGAATCTGCGGAAGCTCGGGGTCCTGACGGCGGAGGAGATCCGCCGCGCCCGGGCAGGCAGGCGCGTAACGACAGCTGGAGTGGTGATACGGCCCCATCGGCCGCCCACGCGCAGCGGGCGCACGGTGGTCTTCCTGACCCTGGAGGACGAGACGGGGCTGGCGGACGTGACCATCTTCGAGAAGGTGTACCAGAAATACGGGCCGGTGATCTTCGCCAACGGGTTGCTGGTGGTGAAGGGACGGCTGGAGAAACAGCACGGGACGGCGATCGTGGCCGAGCACATCGAGCCCCTGGACCTGGGTGTCAGACGTGACGATGAGGCGCGCGGGCCCGCGCCCAGCCGAGGCCCGGGCGGGCCGCCCGCGCGACCCAACCCACGGCGCTAAAGATGGGGGGAGGGAACTTGCCCAGCGCGGCAAGTTCCCTCCCGCTCGCGGCCGCTGAGCGGCCGCTCACCCCCCTCCCTCAAACGCGCTTCTGTCGGCACTTGGCCGGGCTGCTTCGCAGCCTCGGCCAAGTGCCTGCCTTGAAGAGAAGGGTGGAGAAGGACGAGGGGCCGCGGGTAAAGGCGAACCGTCGGTTCGATGTCGGTGTAAAGTATGGCAAGACGGTGAGATAGGGCCGCTTTAGTCTTGCTTCGTCCCCCGATAAGACTTGACGTAATGTCGAATCTGGCCCCCGTAGAGTGATGCAAAGACATGCAAAGTGCCTTGAACAGCCGAGTAACTGGTGAACCCGTTTCACCCTCTGTGACCTCAAGAGAAGTGTGAACACGACCGCCCGCGAATCGCTGTTAGGGTAGGAGCCGGCTTTGCCGGCGACCGGGACCGGCTATCCGTGAGGGGGAAGGCCCTCGCCCTGGCGCAGAGACCGTGCCAGGCCTCCCACGGGGGAAAGCCGGACCACCAAAGGGCCAGCGCTTGCGCGGAGGTGGGAAGCTACTGGGGCGTGGTGGGCCAGAAGCGGTTCAGGTCCACGAAAACGTAGTGCTGCTTGTAGGCGGGTGAGGCCTTGCCGTCCTCCCACGCCGCGTTGGCAACCCAGAGGCGGTTGCGCGCCGGCTCGAAGACCACGCTGTGCAGGTTGCCGCCCCCGGCGACCGGCTCAGTCTGGAGCAGCGCGCGGGCCAGCCGGGCGTCTAGCTGACCCCGGTGGGTCTTGATCCAGTGGCTCAGGGAGGCGTACCGCTGCCAGGTGTCCAGGCTGCGGATGGCCAGCCGGCCGAGCTCGATGGGGATTCCCACGCGCTCGGCCTGCTTGAGCTGCATCTCGCGGCTGAGGAAGTGGTTCGTGCGGCGCACGCAGTCCGGCATGGGCCAGTGGATCGGCGGGTCGTTCTCGGCCCGGTCGTCGGGCTTGAAGATGACGACCTTCTCGGCGTCCACCTCGAAGGCGCGGGCCGTGGGGACCTTGCCGTCCGAGATCAGGAAGTTCCAGCCGGTGGTCGCGGGGTACTCGGAGACCAGACGCTCGGCCTGCTCGATCGTGCCGCAGTACTGGAGGAGCTGGCGGCAGATGAAGAAGAGCGGTAGGCCGTCGAGGGTCTCCCTGGAGCTGGAGGCAGTCATCTCGCCGAAGGTGAGCCCCGCGGAGTTGATCCCGGTGACGGCGCCGATGCAGCCGGCATAGGTGACCAGGGCGAAGGGAAGGCCCTGGTCGGGGATGCCCACGTACAGGCAGGCCTGCTGCTGGATGCCCGTGCCGGTGCTCCAGTCGAGGTTGCGGCCGTGGATGAGCTGGCCGTCGGGCGTCCAGCGACCCCAGACGGCGAAGTTCGAGCAGTCCTTGCCCGGTGCGCCGTCGGGCCGGCCCCAGCTCTTGCCGTAGTGAACCATGTCGGCGTGGGTGTGCATGCGCAGCACGGTCTCGTAGGGCACGCCGGCCCCCTCGGCCACGCCCTTCATCTCCTCGATGTACTCCTCGGGGATGTGCTTGGCCATGCTCGCGGCGCAGCGGCGCTGGTACTCGACCGAGTAGCCCTGCTTCTGCTCGATGCGGCCGACGAGGTAGTCCTGCAGGCCGGCCTTGATGCGCTCGGCGACGGCCGCGCCGAACTGGCGCCCCATCTCGAAGGGCGTGCCGCGCGCGACGACCACGGGCAGGCCGTCCACGAGCCGGAGATGGTCGCTCACCTGCTCGACGCGGGCCTGTTCCGTGTAGTCGCCGAGGAGGGACTCGTCGAGGTCGGGTGGAGTGAAGGCGTTGATCTCGCCGACGAGGCCCTGGGCGGTGCCGAGGAGGGCAAGAACGAGCAGCACAGGGAGCAGGGCCACGAGATACCAGCGATTGGGCATGAGAACTCCTCCCGATAGGGTGTGGCCGGGGCCGGGGCTGGCCGGCTAGTAGCCTACGAGCGAGACAAGCGACGGACGGGCCAGAGCAGCGGCGGCGAACTGCCTGGTGGGCGGGCCGGCGACGATGTCGGCGCCCGCCTCCTCCGCGACGGCAGGGAAATTCCGGGCGCGAAGGCCAAGGAGCGAGTCAACGGTGTGCTCGACATGGTAGCCGACTGCCACGACGCGGGCCTCGTCCATTCGCTGCTCGAGGAGCCGCCGGCCGGGCCCCGAGGCCGTGACGGCCATGCGCAGGTTGAGGACCGAGGCGAGGCGGGCGGCACAGCGCAGGGCCCGGGCGCAGTCGGCAGAGCCGTCGTAGAGGACGGCCATCCTGCGCAGGAGGACGAACTTCGCGGCGGTGAACAGGCACGGACAGGCGGCGGTGGTGGCCAGGGCTACCCCGTCGCGGGACGACAGCGCCTCGACCGTGCCGGGACAGCAGGCGACGATAAGGTCGTTGAGGCGGGAGAGCTCGCGCAGGCGGGGCAGCAGAAGGCCGTGGACCGGAACGATCTGGTGGAGAAGACGCCGGCGCTCGCACTGGGACGCCGCGACGAGGGCGTGCTTGGGAACGCTCGCGGGCGCTGCCGACGCCTCCGGCCACAGGGCCTCGTCGCCCACGGCCTCGTCCACGGGGTTGGGCTCCATGCCGGGCAGGTCGGCCGTCAGGTCCTCGCGCTGGGCAGGGGACACCGCGGCAAGGAACAGGCGCGCCGCCAGGCGCTCGGCCAGGTCCATGGCCTGCTCGAGGGCCACCTCGCTGCCCGCGCTGGGGCAGATTGGGACGAGGATGTTGCGGAACACGGCCGCTCGCCTACCTTAGCCCGCGGGCCCCCCGAAGGAGAGCTCACGCACTAAGGATACCAGGACGCGGCCGGGGACGCCAGGGGCCCCGAACGACAACGAAGGGCGAAGGGCGGCGGAACGCGCGATTCAGGGCGAGAAACGCAGGACGCGGCCGTGGTTGCCCGGGAGAGTGCGCTCGTTGTCCACGGCGAGGGAGCCGTTCACCAGGACGTACTTGATGCCCCGCGGATACTGGTGGGGCTGCTTGAAGGTGGCGGTGTCGAGGATCTGGGATTCACTGAAGAGCACCAGATCGGCGAAGTAGCCCTGGCGTACGTACCCCCTGTCGGCCAAGCCGAACTTGTCCGCGGCCATGCCGGAGGCCTTGCGGATGCCGGTGGCCAGGTCGTACAGGCGCGCGTCCCGGCCGTAGCGGCCGATGCCGCGGGGGAAGGTGCCGTAGTTGCGCGGATGGCAGAAGCCGTGGCCGGGACGGCGGAGATGGCCGTCGGAGCCGAACATCACCAGGGGGTGGGACAGAAAGGTGCGCAGATTGTCCTCGCGCATGGCGTGGAAGACGCAGGACATGCCGCCCTTGATGACAAGAGAAAGCACGAGCTCCTCGGGAGGGACGCCACGGGCGTCGGCCACCTCGGCAAGGGTCCTGCCCTCCAGCTCGGGGTCGGGCTCCAGCGGAGCGAACACCACGGAGTCGGGGCCGCCGATAAGGTCCATGTGCTCGCGGAGGGCGGCGACCACCTCCGGGTGCACGGCGGGGTCCTGGAGGCTGGCCAGACCTCCGCGGCGGCCGGCCTCCTCGCGCACGGGCTGTGGAAGGAGGGCCGAGATGCCGCTGAAGCAGGCCGTGTAGGGGTAGCGGTCGGCGTGCACGCGGACGTCCGTGGCACCGTCGAGGAGGGCGATGACCTCGCCGATCCTGTCCCAGGCCAGATGGCCGTGGGTCTTGATGTGGGAAATCTGGACGGGTATCTGGGCGCGACGGCCGATCTCGAGGGCCTCGGCGACGGCCTCGACAAGGCCCTGGCCCTCGTTGCGGATGTGGCTGGTGTAGATGCCGCCGCCCTCGGCGACGGCCTGGGAGACGGCGACCAGCTCGCCGGTGGTGACCCAGGTGGAGAAATAGCCCGTGGACATGCCGAAGGCGCCGTCGTCCAGGGCCTGGCGCGCGAGGGAGCGCAGGGCTTCCAGCTCCTCGGACGTGGGCGCGCGACCGTTCTCGGCCACAGCCTGGGAACGAAGGGTCGAGTGGCCGACCAGAGTGGCGTAGTTCTGCTTGATGCCGAGCTGGGAGACGGCGTCGAGGTGCTCGCCGATGGGCCAGGCGGAGCCGCCGCAATTGCCGGCGATGAGAGTGGTCACGCCCTGGCGGAGCATGTTGTCGGCCTCGGGGATGTTGAGGATGCCGCCCTCGGCCTCGTTGTGGGCGTGGTTGTGGGGGTCAATGAAGCCCGGGGCCAGGGCCAGGCCCTCCGCGTCCAGCACGAACCCGGGTTCGGCCCGGCCGAGGGGGCCGACAGCGGCGATGCGGTCGCCAATGACCCCCACGTCGCCCCGGAAGGGGGGCGAGCCGGAGCCGTCGTAGATGCGAGCGCCCCGAAGGAGAAGGTCGAAGGTCATTGGGCTGCCTCCCGGTGATGCGCCCCTGCGGAGGAGGGCGGCGGGAAAGGAGACCGGTCTGGCGCGACGCGATTCCCCCGCGCAGGGAGGGCTGTTCGCTGCCGTGGGGCGCGCTCCTTTGCGGGAGGTGGGCGAAGCGCACCGGGCCTTGCGCAGGGAACAGACCGCAGTGGGCCTCCCGCACGGGACAGAGCGGACCCGGCCTCCGGCGGAAGGCGGTGCGTGGGTCAAGAGCGGAGGAGCATGCCCCGCCACCTTCGCGGGACGGGGGACGGGCCGGATGGGGACTCCTCGTCAACAGACGGATCACCACCAGGCCACCGCCGCGGGCTAAAGCCCGCGACTACTAGCAGCCCCCTGCACAAAGACGGACCACTACGAGGCTGCCGCCGCAGGCGGAGGCCTGCGACTGGGAGGATGGTGGGGGCTGGCCCGCTAGATGTAGTCCAGATGGTGGTAGACCCAGGGGCAATAGGGCAGGGCGTGAGCGAGACGGTCAACTACGTCGTCGTCGCCGCCGCGGATGGTGAGCTGGTCGTGGGCGACGGCAGTGCGGACGTCGAGGCGGCGGCAGAGCAGGCGGCAGATCACCCAGTCCTTGCCCTCGAGGGTCACCCGGCGGCGGGCCGAGGCGCCCTCGTGGAGGCGGTAGTCAGTGCGCGGCGTCCACACGTCGAGGACGAGATCGTCCAGGGGGGCGAGGTCCTCGGCGGTGCGCTGAAGGAGACGCGAGGGGTTGATGACGCGGGCCATGATCATGAAGCTGCGCAGGTCCTCCTCGAAGCCTACCTCGGTCAGCAGCTCGCGGGAGGGATGCTCCCAGGAGACGTGGGCGGTGACGGGACGCCCGCGCTGGGCGCCCAGGGCGCCGAGCGCGTCGAGGACGGGGCGCACGGCATGGCGGCTGGTGCCGGACAGCTCCAGAAGGGTGAGCGGACTGGTCTTGCCTTCGGACTCCCGCCGATGGCCGATGATGGCGTAGGCTTCCAGGGGACCTGAGGCCGGGTAGCGGAGGTAGGAGACCTCGGTGGGGAGGACGACGTAAATGTGGCTGCGCAACTGGGGACCCCAGTAGTCCTCGCGGCGAGGGGGGAAGCCCCCGGCGTTGCCGTAGCGGGCTTCGAAGACGCGCAGCAGCTCGGGGCCCTCGGCATCGAGGGCCGCCAGGTCGAGAACCGCGCACTCGCCGAGGTCGCCGGAGGGACTGGCCCAATTGGCGGAGCGGATGAAGATGAGGTCGTCGTGCCCGGAGCGCTCGTAGAACTTGTAGCCCCGGGAACGCTCGGCGCCCCGGTAGACGGTGAGCAGGTCGCAGCGCTCGGCGAGGAACTCGGCAGCGGCTTCTATCATCCTGGTGCCCAGGCCCAGGCTGCGCATGTCCTCGCGGACGCCCACGGCGTTCTCCTGGGCGACCTTGACGACCTTGCCGGGGGCGACAAGGAAATCGCGTATCTCGAAGGGAATGGCCCCGACGGGCTCGTCGCCCAGGTAGGCGAGGGAGGCGGTGAAGCGCTCGGCCGTGGCCAGCCACTGTTCGAGGGTGAGGGGCGGGAAGATGGCGTTGCGGACCTTGAGGAGGTCCCCGGCGTCCTCCGGCCTATACTCCCGGACAGTCACCTGGTCGGGACTGGAGCTAGGATCGGGCACGGCGGCTCCCTCCTGGGTCCTCGAGACAGGACGGGCGCGAATGGGCGCTGCCTTCCACGCGGCGTGGCGGAGACCTGCCGGAGGGACGCGGCGCCAGGGATTCCGAGGGGCGAAGGGACGGGACCAATGGTAAGCGAGGAATGGAGGCCGTATGCTGAGGCGCTGGACAGCGCATCCATCGCGGATGCGGCGAAGAAGCTGGGGTACCCGCCCCGGTTCATGGACGCCGGGATCAAACCGGTCTGGAGCGGGGCGAAGACGATGGGGCCGGCGCACACGGTGCGGGTGATCCCGGGGCAGCCGGTATGCACCGAGGCGATCGAGGCGGCGCGGCCGGGGGACGTGATCCTGGTTGACGCCAGGGGCCGGAC
>CAZSOQ010000171.1:0-5962 GCA_964608495.1 uncultured Armatimonadia bacterium
CCCTTCGGCCTGCCCAGCGGGGAGCCCGGCCTCGTAGGCGTCCCTGGGCTGGCCGGCGAACGACTGGTCATCGGCGGACTGGGGGAGCCCGGCGGCACAGGCCCCGGCGGCCCCGGCACGATAGGACCCCTCGCCAAGGCCAAGCCTGAGGGGCCCTGGCGCTGGCTGCGAATCCCGCTTGCGGTGGTCGTACGGGGGCCCGGTGACGCTGGGGGAGGCGGTCCCGGTGGCGCCGGCGGTCCCTTCGGTGGCCCAGGGGGTCCCCTGGCGCTGGCCTTCGGCGGCCCGGGGCAGGGCGGAGGCGGCTTCGGCCTGCCACCCTTGCCTGCGCCGGGTACACCGCTGAGGATCGCCGGGATGCCCGTGGTGGGCGCCGATGGCGTGGGCCTGGCGCAGGGCTCGGCGGACGCCAAGAGCGCTCCCGGGGGCCTCTACGTGGGTGTGGCGGGCAGCTTCGACCTGCCCATGGGCGTCACGACCAGCGATTACGAGGCGGACGCCGAGGGCATGAGGAACCTCCTGAACGAGGTGCGCAACAGGACCAACGTGTACGTCACCGCCCAGGAACGCTTCGTGTCGCTAACCTTCGAGAACATCAAGCACCTGCCGGTCCTGCACCTGCGGGGGCACAAGCCCTTCAGCTTCACGCCTGAGGAGCGCGAGGCGCTGCGCCAGTATGTGGCCCAGGGGGGCACGATCTTCGGCGAGGACTCCCACGGCCCCTTCGGGGAGTGCTTCCGGCGGGAGATGAAGAGCATCTTCGGGGAGACTCCCCGGGATTTGGGCCAGGACCACGAGGTATTCCGGTCCTACTACGTGATGGACCGTGTGCCGGCCGGGGACATGGGCGAGCGGTACCCGCTGCAAGGGATCAAGCGGGGCGACCGGCTCGCGGTCATCTTCTCGGGCAACGACTACGGGGACTGCTGGGAAGGGACCGGTGGGTGGGTCAGGCCGGAAAGCCGAGAACCGGCCTTCAAGATGGGCGTGAACATCTTCGTGTACATCGTCGCCCACTGGAAGAAGACCAAGCGATAGGAGCGGACCACAGCACGTGCCACCGCCGCGGGCATGGCCTGCGGCCAACCCGTGACTACAAGAGGCGGCTCTGTGGTCAGGTGTCTGGGTGTTCACTGCCTCCGGCCTCGTCTACCTGCCCACGGAGGGTGAAACGGGTTCACCACTTAGCCGGCAGTTTGAGGCTCTTTGCATGTCTTCTCGGCAGTATACGGGGGCCAGATTCCACATTACGTTAAGTTTTGTATGGGGACCAATCAAGTCATAAGCTGACAATTCCCTGGCTTTGAACGCACTTGAGACCGAAGTCGGAACCGGAGCCAGGCTTCGCTCCTCCCCTGCAGCTAGGGGTGGTCTACTCGCCGACGATCCAGTCTATCTCGACCTTCGAGCCGGGCTGGGCCTCGCCGGTGGTCGGGTCCAGGCGGATTCCCCGTACCGCCTTGCCCCGCCAGTTCTCGTGATCGCCCACGGGAATCTCGTACTCGTGCCACGCGCCATCCGGGATGACGGCGAAGTTCAGGTACTTGTCGTCCGCGAAGCCCGGTGACTCGTCGGTCGTCCAGAAGAGCTGGCCCTGCGCATCGCACGCCGGCAGTCTCATGCGGACTCTGAGCTTCGAGTACTGGTCGGGCTGCAGGCGCAGCCAGGAGCGCACGATGTAGGGGTCCGCGCCCGTGAAGGTCATGGTCATGGTCCCGCCCTTCACCACGGGCGGGGACAGCGAGTTGCGCTCGCCCCAGCCGGCCGTGTCGTTGTCGTCGTCGAACTGGAAGTTGATCTCGGTGAGCGGCTGGGGGGGCTTGGGGTAGCTGAACTCCGTGGTGAGCCGCAGCAGCCGGCCGTCGCCCGGCGGGAGCTCAAAGGACGCCTTGTGGTCGGTCAAGGCCAGCGGCTCCTCGGAGCCGTCCCTGGCGGAAATCAGGCTCAGGCCCGCGACGTGCGGCAGGAAGGTCGCGTCGAAGGTCACGGGCTGGGAGTAGTCGCGGTTGGCGATCATGACATACTCGCGGGCGCCCTCGTCCCGGAAGAAGCCGATGACCAGCGGCAGGTCCTGGGGCAGCGCGACCACGGAGTCGCTTCCCAGGCGGGTGGCCCCGAGGGGAATCTCACCCGTGTGGAAGACGCCGGTGGAGGTCAGGCCCAGGAGGGTCTTGCCCAGGGCCCGCATCTCGCCGTTGAGCTGCTGGACGATGGGGTACAGGCGCGTCGGCTTGCCGTCGGGGTCCACGATGCCCTGCCAGTAGGTGAAGTACATGATGCCCTTCATGCCGTAGGCCAGCGACGTGTAGACCTGCCAGCGCATTTCGCCATCGGAGGGTTCGCGGACGGCCGGGCTGTACTGCAAGGCCTGGATGATGTTCCACGGCGGCACGCCATAGCGGAGGCCGTACTCGCGGATGAGGCCCAGGTTCTCGAAGTAGTCGGGCCTGTCGCGCCCCTCGGCCAGCAGGCAGTAGTGGTCGTAGCTGAGCACAGCGGGCTTGACGATGCTGAGATACTTGTCCAGGTGGTGGGCATAGGTGGGCGTGCCCAACTGCTGGACGTTGGCGTAGGTGGGGAAGAGGTTGATGTAAGGCAGGTGAGCCGGGCTCTGCCGCTGGAACTCCTGGCTGAGCAGGCCCAGGGGCTGGAAGACCTCGTAGTTGGGCTCATCCTGCAGGTAGTAGCCGCAGGTGGCGGGATGGGAGTCGTAGTCGGCAAGGACCTGGCGCACGGTGTCCTGCCAGTTGTCCTCGATGACGATGCGCCAGTTGATCCGCGGGTCCGAGACGATGGCCGTCAGGCCCAACTGCCGGCAGAAGTCCAGCATCTTGAGGTTCTCGTCTGTGGAGTAGCCCCAGTAGGGCCCGGCGATGGTGAAGTTGCAGTCCCTGATGAGCTGCCAGGCCTGCAGGTTGTTGTTCTCCACGGGCGGCCCGAGCCAGTAGCTGATGGGGAACTCAGCGGGCAGCCAGGCCTGCTGCGAGGGCACCGCAAGGGTCAGGGTCAAGGCAAGAGCGGACACGGTCAGGTCACCTCCCAGGATCGGCGGACGAGCGACGAGCGCCCCTTGGGGGAAGGGTTGGAGGCGGGCGCGGCGATTCCTGCATGCGCCCGGCCGGGAGTGCGAGGATAGCGGCAGCGGCTCGGGCGCAGATTGCTTAATGCAGCAAAATGATGTAAAATGCAATGCATGGAGGTCGGTCCACGACCTCGGTGGATCAAAATGGCAACCCCACTGGCGGAACGGGAGTGGCTGCGGCCCAGGGAGGCCGCGGCGTACCTGGGTGTCTCGCTCAGCACCTTGTACTCCTGGCGGCGCAGGGGCCTGGTGCGGTTCTATCGGATGGGGCCGCGGGCCGTGGTCGTGAGGCGTGAGGAGCTCGACGCCCTGGCCACCCGAGCCGGGCCGGAAAGCGAGGGCGATGGGGGCCTGGCGGCGCATCTGCGGGCGCTGAACGACAGCATGAGGGCGAAGTACGGGGCCACGGGCGACAGCGTGGCCGTGATCCGCGAGGCCAGGGAGAGTAGAGGGCGTTGATCAGGGCGTGCGTGGACGCGTCCGTGGCGGTGAAGTGGGTGTCGCCGGAGCCGGGCAGCGAGCGGGCGCTGGCGCTGCTGGATCAGTGGGGGAGAGGCGCGGAGGTGTGGGTGCCGGACCTGTTCTTCGCCGAATGCGCAAGCGCGCTGAGGCACAAGGTGGTGTACGGGCCGGTCGAGGCGGCGGACGCGCGGGAGATGCTGCGGGCGCTGGTGGGGATCGGCGCGCGGGTGGTGAGCAGTCAGGCGCTGGCAGAGGAGGCGCTGGAGCTCGCGCTGGAGACGGGGCTGACGGTGTGGGACGCCTGCTACCTGGCAGTGGCGCGGCAGGCGGATGCGGTGTTGTGGACGGCGGACCGGGAGCTGAGGGACAAGGGGC
Organism: uncultured Armatimonadia bacterium; assembly: GCA_964608495.1. Classification (GTDB taxonomy): domain Bacteria; phylum Armatimonadota; class Zipacnadia; order Zipacnadales; family FEN-943; genus JAKORR01. The sequence continues at coordinate 3,920 of CAZSOQ010000171.1, forward strand.
GGCGCGCGTACGAGGCGATCGAGCTGGTGGGATAGAGGGGACGGACCACAGGCGCTCGTTGTAGTCGCGGGTTGGGCGAAGCCCATGCCCGCGGGGGTGGATGCTGGTGTGGTCTGTCGGACCACCACAACGCCACCACCACAGGCAGGCGCCCGAGGCCGCTTCGCGGTCCTGGGCGCGCCCTGCGATCGTGAGCTATGCGGCACGGGTGGGAGCGCCGTCGCCGAGGGGCAGACTGCGCCCCTCGCCTCCCACAGAAACCCCACCCCCGGCTTGCCGTCCACAGAGAGCTATCCCCCTGGTTCTCACAGGAGGGAAACGCATCGAGTCGCCGGACGGGCGCGCAAGACCTCCCGAAGGTAGATCGCGGCCACCGCGGCATACGCCGGCAGCCGCCAGGGCTGGCGCCATCGCTCACCGGCGGCGACGATCGCGTGCCAGGGAGAGCCAACGGGCGCCCTGAGGAACCGCAGGTACCACAGCATCGGCACCGTGCTCAGGGCAAGGAGAGACGCGCGCGGCCGGAAGCACAGGAAGGCGATGAGAGTAGTCGCATACCACGGGTAGGTCACAGGGCTGAGGAGGATGACCGCCGCCGAGATGGAGACCAGCGCGCGAACCAGGTGCTCGGGACGGCCCGCATCCAGCCGCGCGGCCACCAGCAGGGCATAGGCCAGGGCCGCCAGAGCCACCAGCACGCGGGCCACCCGCGCTGCGTCGAACAGGCCGCCCAGGGGACCGAGCGCAAGCAGCAGCAGGGAGTAGACCGAGTCGTTGTGCTGCCACTGATCGGCGAAGGTCAGGAATCCCTGCAGCCCCCCGAGCCCGGCCCCGACGAAGGGCAGCACCCCGACCAGCACCGCCACCAGGCAGGCCAGGCCGAACCTGCGCCCCGAGACGCGAAGCAGCGGAAAAATCAGCAGCAGAGGCGAGAGCTTGGTGAGAAGCGCGGCGGCGAAGGCCAGACCGGCCGCGGTCGGGCGCCGCTGAAGTGCCCACAGGGTCGAGAGCACGATCAGGAAGACCAGCGCTGCGTCCACTTGGCCCCGATCGGCGAAGGAGTTCAGGCACACGGGATTCCACGCGTAGACGACCACCAGCGCCGGGGCCAGGCCCAGCCTTCCGGCCATGCGCACGAGCAGCAGGATTGTCAGGAAGTCCAGGCAGGTCATGATGAGGCGGAGGCAGAGCACCCGGTCCAGGGGCAGCAGATGGGGCAGGGCGAAGAGGGCCGTGGCGACGGGCCCGTAGACGGACCGAACGTGGGCGTAGTAGAGCCAGTCGCCGCTGTAGAGGCGGTCGCCCTCGGCGGCCAGGCGGTCGCGAAGGGGGTCGTAGATGCCGTCGGCCGGCGCGGCGGCGTAGGGGTTGAAGCCCTCGAGGAGGACCCGTCCCTCCCACAGATGGCGGCCCAGGTCCGGGTTCTCGGGCATGGTGCCGGACAGGACCACCAGGCGCAGGAAGGCCGCCCCCGCCAGGATGAGCAGCAGGGCGCTCCTGTCCCAGGCCGCGCGGCCCGCCCGAACCAGTAGCCACACGGTCACGAAGTAGAGGGGGAAGAGGATGGCGTGGGCGACACAGCGAAGCTGGACCGTCGGTGGCGTGGGGTCACCGATGAGGCCGTAGAGGCCGGCGTACACCACGGCCATGGCGAACAGAACCAAGGGAAGCCACCAGCCCAGCCATCCGGCGGCGGCTGGAGGCTGCGAGGCACCCTCGGCCGTAGACTGCTCCGCAGCCTCGGCCGGTGGGTCCTGGCAAGCGTGCTCGTCGCTCGTGGGCGGCTCCATGACGGGAGCGGTTTCCCGGTGCGCCCCGGGGGCTCCTTCGCCTGAGGTTGCCGGGCAGTCGAGGTTGCCCGGCAACCTGCCTTCGAAGGTGAAGAGCCAGTAGGTTGCGAAGCAACCTCATGGGCCCTGGCTTCCCAGCCGCTGTATACTGAGCGAGCCAGGCCAGGGAATGGCGAGGGGCCGCGCCACCCGACGTGGCTGGGAGGCCGGGCCGTGACTGGAAGCCGGGGCCGCGGCTATGAAGCCGGGGCCG
>CAZSOQ010000171.1:6062-11543 GCA_964608495.1 uncultured Armatimonadia bacterium
GAAGCCGGGGCCGCGGACGGAGTGACACCATGAGTACCGCGCGAGGCTGCTCCATAACCGCCATCAACCGAGGTCGCTACCATCTCGTCCTCAACCCCCAGCTTCCCTGGTGGGCGGCTGTGAACGAGCCGGGCGCGCGGCTCGTGGCGGACCTGGCCCGGTCCGGAGGCGACGCCGCGGAGGCCTGGGCGACGGACCTGGCTTCGCGCAACGGCCTCAGCCTGGAGCAGGCGGGAGAGATCGTGAGGGGCTGCGCCGCCGAGACGCTCCAGGTCTGGCAGCCCGCCGTGGATGGCGAGTACCGCGGGCGAGCCGCCTATCTGTGCCCCCGCCGCCTGCGCGAGCTGTGGTTCCACATCAACAACCGCTGCAACTTCGCCTGCAGGCACTGTCTGGTGTCCTCGGGGCCGAACCGCGACGATGGCCTGCCCGAGGAGACCGTCGCCGGGCTGGTGCGGGACGCCCGGGAGCTGGGCGTGATCACCTTCTTCTTCACCGGCGGGGAGCCCCTGCTGCGCCCGGACCTGCCGCGGCTGCTGGGCCTGATCCTGGACGACCCCGAGGCGCACGCGGTGGTCCTGACGAATGGCAGCCTGCTGGGCGACGAGTTCCTGGAGGCGGTGAGTGGGCTGGACCGCCAGCGGCTGCACCTACAGGTGAGCCTGGACGGTAGCACGGCGGAGCTGAACGATGCCCTGCGCTCGCCCGGGGGATTCGCGCGGACGACGGCGGGGATTCGGCGCGCGCTGGAGGCCGGGCTGGACGCTACCGTGGCCACGGTGGTGCTGGAGCGGAACCTGCAGGACCTGCCGGCCCTGGCGCACCTGCTGGCCGAGCTGGGCATCGGCGCCTGGCACCTGATGTGGCAGCACCTGCGCGAGCGCGGCAACGCGGAGCCCGCGGCCACGGTCGAGCGGATCACCGAGGCCGTGCTGGACCTCAAGACCGTGGCCGACGCGGCGGGCGTCACGATAGACAACTTCGAGACCTTCGAGGCGATCATCAACGGGGAGCCGGGCACGAAGCGCGACGGCACCAACGCCTGCTGGGACAGCCTGGCGATCCACGCCGACGGCTGTGTGTACCCCTCGGCCTCGCTGGTGGGGATCGAGGAGTTCCGCGGGGGCAGCGTGCTGTCCAGCCCGCTGGAGGACGTGTGGCTGGGCTCGCCGGTCTTCGAGGACTACCGCCGGCGCAGCGCCCTGGACTGCTCGTCGCTCGAGGAAGACCCCTTCCTGCTGCTGCACGGCGGGGGCGATCCCGAGCACGCGTACTTTCACGGCGGGGGCAAGTGGTGCGCGCGCGACCCCTATGTGCCGCTCTACGTGGCGATGATGCTGCGGGTGGTGGATGAGATCGTCGAGGAGCGCCTGAGGTTGTACGGGGCCAGGGAGGGATACCCCTTCGTCTACCACGTGATGGGGCAGGACGGTCTGGGCTGCCCCGTGGACGCGGGCGTCGAGAACGACGGGCCTCACCGGCTGGACTTCATGCACTCGAACTGCGTGCTCATCCAGGACGTGGTGGGCCACTCGCGCGAGATCGTCCGCGAGTTCTACGCGGAGGCGGCGGTGGAGGCCAAGGGCGAGATCTGCTGCCCCGTGCCGGTGGACCGGAGGTACTTCGACCACATCCCACGGGCGGTGCTGGAGCGGTCCTACGGGTGCGGCAGCCCGATCTTCGCGGCGGACCTGGCGGAGGGCGAGGTGGTGGTGGACCTGGGGTCGGGCGGCGGGATCGAGTGCTTCGCCGCCGCGCGGATGGTGGGCCCCTCGGGCCTGGTGGTGGGGGTGGACATGACGCCCGAGATGCTGGAGCTGGCCAGCGGGGCGCGGGCCGAGGTGGCGGCCAGGCTCGGCTATGACAACGTACGGTTCGTCCAGGGCTACCTGGAGGCCCTGCCCCTGCGCGACGATTTCGCCGATGTGGTCACGTCGAATTGCGTCATCAACCTGTCGCCGCAGAAGAACCGGGTTTTCGCCGAGATCCTGAGGATCCTGAAGCCCGGGGGCCGCATGGTGATCTCGGACGTGACGGCGGGAGACGAGGTGCCCGAGGACGTCCGGTTCAACCCGCGGCTGAGGGACGAGTGTGTCGGCGGGGCGCTGCGGCACGATGAGCTGTTGCGGCTGCTGACGAAGCTGGGGTTCACGGACCTGCGACTCGTGGGGAGGCTGCCCTGGCGGGAAGTCGAGGGCGTGACCTTCTTCGCCGACACCGTCGGGGCGGTCAAGCCCCAGCCGGGCCACACACCGCCGCCCTACGTCGGCGTCGAGGCGGCCGAAGGGTACGCCTCGGCACCCCGGGCAGCCCCTGCCACGGCTCGGGCAGCCGGGGCCGCGGCCGGACTGGCGTACAGCGAGGCCGAGGGCCGGCATCTGGCGGGCTGCCTCGTCTGCGGCGCGGCCCTGCAGTACCTGCAGACGCCCGTCGAGGCCCACTGCGCGGTCTGCGGCCGGGAGCTGAGGACCCGGGCCCGTTGCGCCGAGGGCCATTTCGTCTGTGACCAGTGTCACGGGGGCGACTATCTGCAGTTCCTGCGGGCCTACCTGGCCCAGTGTGAGGGCACCGATCCCGTGGCCGTGTTCCTGGACCTGCGCCGGGCCTACCCCTTCCCGGTGCACGGCCCGGAGCATCACGCGCTGGTGCCAGCAGCCTTCCTCATCGCGCACCACAACCGGCACGGTTACCCGGACCTGGAGGCGCTCTGGCAGGCCGTCCTGATCGCCGCGGACCTGCCGGGCGGCACCTGCGCCTTCTGGGGAGCCTGCTCGGCGGCCCTGGGCATCGGCGTGGCCTGCAGCACGATCCTCGACGCCACACCCCTGACGGGCAAGCCGCGGTGTGACGTGCAGGGCCTGGTGGCAATCATCCTCGAGCGTATCGGCCGCATCGGGGCGCCCCGCTGCTGCCGGCGCGAGAGCCTGATCTCACTGCTCGCGGCCTGCGAGCTGTCCGGCGAGGTCCTGCCTCGCCCCATCGAGACGAGCGGCGAAACCACGTGCGATCAGGCGTGGGCAAACAGGGAATGCATCGGCGAAGCCTGCGCCTTTGCCCGGTCCAGACGGGAAGCGACGCAGGAGCCGGGTTAGGGCCCTGGGCGGCCCATCTGACACCGGGCGATCAGGCAAGCGCGCGGCCACGAGGCACACGGCCATGGCGGTGTCCGACACAACCCTACGGGTGTCCGTCCTCATCCCCGCCCTCAACGAGGAGGGGGCGATAGGTGCGGTGCTGGACGAGATCCCAGGGCCGTGGCAGGGGCTGCCCGGGCCCTTGGTGACGGAAGTGCTCATCGTGGACAACGGCTCGACCGACCGCACGACCGAGATCGCCCGCGAGCATGGCGCCCGCGTGGTGCGCGAGGAGCGCCGCGGCTACGGCAGCGCCTGCCTGCGGGGCATCGCCGGGATCCGCGACACCGACATCCTCGTCTTCCTCGACGGCGATCACAGCGACTACCCAGAGGAGATCCCCCTGCTCATCGCCCCAATCCTCGCCGGCGAGGCCGACCTGGTCATCGGGTCCCGCGTCCTGGGGGAAAGAGAACGCGGGGCGCTCACTCCTCAGCAGGTCTACGGCAACCGGCTGGCCTGCTTCCTGATTTGGCTGCTCTTCCGCCACCGTTACACGGACCTGGGGCCCTTCCGCGCCATCCGATGGGAGTCGCTGCAGGCCCTGGGCATGGTGGACAGGGACTACGGCTGGACGGTCGAGATGCAGGTGAAGGCCCTGCGCAGGGGGCTGCGCGTGGCCGAGGTGCCCGTCAGGTACCGCCGGCGCATCGGCCGGTCCAAGATCTCCGGCACGATCTCCGGCACCGTCAGGGCGGGCTACAAGATCATCACGACGATCCTGAGGTATGCGCGATCGTGACCCGGACTCTGGTGCTCTTCGCGAAACCTCCCCTGCCCGGCGTCGCCAAGACCCGGCTGGCCGCGGAGCTTGGCCCCGAGCGCGCCGCTCTGGTCGCAGCGGCCCTCCTGGCCGACTCGCTGGCCCTGGCGGAGGGGCTGACCGCGGCCGCGGACGACGCCCGGGGCCCCGTCCGGCTCGTCCTGGCCTACACCGAGGCGAGGGCCTGGTTCGAGGCCGCGGTCGCCGACCGGTGGGAGCTGCTGGCGCAGACAGGCGCGGACCTGGGCGAGCGTCTCGAGAAGGCGCTGGGCGAGCTGGCGCCCGCGGATGACGATGCCACCGTCTTCATCGGCATGGACGCGCCTCACCTGCCCCGCGAGCGGCTTCACCAGGCCTTCGCGATGCTGGAAGACCAGCGCACGGTGCTGGGGCCCTGCGACGATGGCGGGTACTACCTCCTGGGAGTCCGCGGCGCCTGGCCTCCCGGCGTCCTGGGCGACGTGCGCTGGAGCACCGCCCACGCCTTCAAGGACACCCTGAGGGCCTTCCTCAGCGCTCGCCTCACCTGTGCCGTGCTGGCGGGCTTCTACGACGTGGACGACCTGGCGCAATTGCGCCGGCTGGGCCGCGATCTGGCGGGGATGCCCGCCGACGCGCTGCCGCACAGCCGCCCTGCTCTGCGCGAGCTTGGGCTGGCCTGAACGCCGCGCGCCCCCTAGGTAGGAGCCGGCTGTACCGGCGACCCGGAAGGCCCGCTGCTTCGCCGCCTCGCCCTGGCGCCAGCAATAGCTGGCTCCTACGGCAAGCCCGGCGCGCCGCCCCAGGCGCACCTCCTGGCGGTCACGGCGTCTACGTTGCCCCCTGTACCTGTGCCGGATCTGTCCTCAGGCAACCGCACATCCCGTCGCCGCTGCGAGCTCACTTGCCGCCCGGCTTGGCGGGCGTCAGGGGAGCCATCGGGCGCACGGGTCGGACGCGTGGGGGCCCAACGCGGTACTCCTCGAGCACCTTGTCGTTCGTGCGCTCCCTGTTCCGCTCGATCTGGCGCACCTCGCCCACGCCCTCCGCGACCCAGAGCTTCATGTCGTCGCGCCTGGCGCCCACGGTGAGCTGTATGTCGAAGCGCGGGCAGTCCGTGAAGGTGCCGGCCGGGACGGTGACGTCCTCAAAGGCCGCGAGTCGGCCCACGCACCTCATGCGGTCGTCCGGTGACCCGTCGGTGTGCGTGACCCGGCCCTCGATCCGCCACCCATAGCCCAGCGGGGCCAGGTTCCCGAGGCGCAGGGGTGGGTCGAACATCATCGTGTCGCCGCCTTCGCTCTCGCCGTAGACGACATAGCCGTGGGACGAGGACGCCCGCAACTGCTTCATCGTGTCCGGGCTGCCCGACCAGGTGACGAGGATCACCGTGGCCGTGTCCCCACCGACCACCGCGGTGCCCTCAGCGCTCTCGCGCCGCGTCTGGGTAGTGACGCCGGCCGCCGTCGTGCGCGTGACCTTGTACTGCCACACGTTTCCGACGGCCAGAGGGAAGTAGGGTTCCACGAGGACGGCCCGCGTCATGGCCAGGTTCACGGTGACCCCGTCCGCGGCAGGTACCGCCACGCCGTCGCTGATGGCCCC
>CAZSOQ010000172.1:0-11512 GCA_964608495.1 uncultured Armatimonadia bacterium
ACGTAGAACTGCAGCACCATGGCGCCGACGACGAGCCCCGCCAGGATCACGGCGATGGGCACGATCGCCACCGCCATCTGCTTTGCCGCCGTCTCAGCCTCGGCCTCGTAGTACTCAGCCACGTGCGTCAGCATCTCCTCCAGATCGCCTGTGTGCTCGCCCGTGCGCAGCATGGACAGCACCATGCTGTCCGCCAGCCCAGCCTCCGCCATAGCCGTGGTCAGCCCGGTCCCCGTCTGAGCCTTCGCCGCTGCCCGGTCCGCGATCTGCCGCAGCCGTGCGTTCGCCGTTGCCTCGCCCGCCAGCCGCAGCGCCTTCGACATCGACACGCCGGCCGCATAGAGGGTCGCCAGCGTCCGGCTGAACCGTGCCATCCCCAGTCGGTAGACGACCTTCCCGATCAGCGGGATCCTCAGCTTCAGCTGGTCCAGGGTCGCCCGCCCGCTCTCGCTCTTGCTCATGGACCGCCACGCCGCCCAGATCGCCAGCGCCGGGATCGTGCCCACCAGCCCCCAGAACAGCACCCGCTTGATCAGGTACCCGAGCGCCGCCAGCCCGCTCTCCATCAGCCAGATGCGGACCGTGTTCCCCAGCGCCGGTATGAGGATGACCGCCAGCAGCAGCACTTTGGGGTAGAAGGTCTCGCGGCTGAGCATCATGCGCAACTGGTAGTCGCGCTCGTAGTAGTCGGCCAGTCGCCCCAGCACCTCGTCCAGCCGCCCCGAGGTCTCGGCCGCCTCGATCATGGCCAGGGTCAGGGGCGGGTACAGCTCGGGCTCCTTGGCGAAGATGACGGAGAGCTGCTTGCCCTCGCTGGTCGCCTTGGAGGCCCTGAGCAGGCTCTTGCCCAGCCGCGCGTCGCCGCACCGCTCCGATATGACCGCCAGGGCCTCCGACAGGGCGACGCCCCCGGAGATCATGGACGATAGCTGGCGGAAGGCGGCTGTCTTGGCCCTGATGAGTCCGTGACCCAGCACGCTGGTCCTTCCTCCTTACCGCTTCGCTTGTGCCTCGCGCCTGACGCACGCCGCCAGCCGACCCACGCGCACGACGTCCGAGTCACTTGCGTCCGCCGCCTCACCAGCCCGCCGGCCGTCCGCGAGCCTCAGCTCGGGCGCGACCTCCGCGAGCGGCACCAGGACGAACTGCCGTTGAGTCATCAGGGGATGGGGGAGGGCCAGGCCCTCCTCCCTCACTTCCACTCCCTCGGCCACCAGCACGTCAAGGTCAATGATCCTCGGGCCCCACTTCCCACGCCTCACCCGCCCCATCGCCGCCTCGGCTGCCAGGCACGCCTCGAGAACCTGCCGTGGCTCGGCCTCGGCCTCCACCGCGATCACCATGTTCAGGAAGGCCGGCTGCTCCGTGATCCCCACCGGCGCCGTCTCGTACACCGACGACAGACGCGCGAGCCTCATCGGGCCGCCGCGCACCAGCAGCCAGACCGCCTCCGCCAGCCGCGTCGCCCGGTCTCCCAGGTTGCTCCCGAGCCCCAGCCAGTACCTCATGGCCCTCAGCCCTGCGTCCCCTGCCGACACGCCTGCATGATCTGCAGCAGCAGCAGCTCGCAGGCGAGGCGCAGGTTGGCGTTGCCGCGTAGGTGGCGCTGCACGTGCTCCACCGCCAGGGCCGCCCGGTGCGCCATCTGCGGCGTCGTCCCCTCCGCCATGCCTCGCAGCTCCGATAGGCGATCCACGTTCAGCACGAGCTTCCCGTCGCCACTGGCCAGCAGCATGACATCCCGCAGCGCCGAGGCCATCAGGTCCAGCAGCTCACACAGCGCGACGCGCCTCACTCGGTCGGCGCTTCGCTTCAGCACATCCTCCGCCGCCTCGGTACCCTCGTTGCGCGCCAGCCACCAGCGCTCCGCCAGCCTCACCAACTCCTCCGCCAGCGCCAGGGAGGCGACCAGCGGCTGGCCCGGCAGCTTCGTCAGCAGCTCCAGCGCCTCGCGCCGCACGGCCAGCGCCTCGGGCGTCTGCAGCACGCTCAGCGCCCAGCCCACGCGTCCCGCGCCCAGCCGCGCCACCGTCTCCAACGTCTCCCGGTCGGCCCCCGGAGCCCTCGCCGCCAGCCCCTCCAGCAGCTCCTCGAGGGGCACCGGGTGGAAGCTCACCTTCTGGCACCGCGACACCGTGGTCGGCAGCATCGCCGAGGGGTTGGAGCTGGTCAGGATGATCGTCGTCCGCGGCGGCGGTTCCTCCAGCGTCTTCAGGAGTCGGTTCGCCGCCTCGGGGTTCATGGTCTCCGCCCGCGCCACAATCAGCACCTTGTGCCGCCCGCGGGACGCCTTAAGACCGGCCCGCGTGATCACCTCGCCGATCTGGTCGGTGGTCAGCACCGCGCCCTCGAATTCCGTGCTCTCCGTCTGGGCGCCCTTGCCTATCCGCACCACGGGCCGGGCCGCCAGGACGTCCGCGAAGTGCCCCTCCTCGATCCGCCGGCACGATGGGCACTCGTCGCAGCAGTCCGCGGCGTCCGGGTCCTCGCGCGCCCGCACCTGCGTGCAGTTCAGCAGCTTGGCGAACTGCAGCGCCACCGTGTACTTGCCCAGGTCCGGCGGTCCCACGAACAGGTACGCCGGCGGCACGCGCTCCTCGGCGAAGGCCCGCCGCAGGACCCGCAGGGCCTGCTGGTGACCGATGATGCCCGCTAGGCTCATGCCTGCTCCTCGCGCCGTGGCCGGGCGCTGCCCAGTCCCAGCCGCGCCAGAATCCGCCGATGGATCTCCTCCGGCGCCTGGGTCGCGTCCACCACCAGGCTCGCGTCCGGATGCCTCTCGGCCCACCGGAGGAACCCTTCCCGCACCCGCTGGTGGAACTCCAGCGTCTTGCGCTCCATCCTGTCCGGCGCCTCGGACGCCCGGGCGCGCCTCAGACCCGCCGCCGGGTCCAGGTCCATGATTACTGTCACATCGGGGTGCAGCCCACCCGTGGCGAGATCGTTGAGCTGCTCGGCCCTCTCCACGCCCACCTCGCCCGCGTAGCCCTGGTACACGACCGTCGAGAGCTCGTAGCGGTCCGAGATGACCACCTTCCCGGCCTCGAGCGCCGGGCGGATCAGCTCATGCACGTGCTGGGCCCGGTCGGCGCAGAACAGGAACATCTCGGCCAGGGGCGTGAGGGCGATCGGCCTGCCCAGCAGCGTCTGCCTGATCTCCCTGCCCGCCTCGGTCGCGCCGGGCTCGAAGGTGGTCACTACCTCCTGCCCGGCCCGCGCCAGCGCACCGGCCAACAGCCGCACCTGCGTGCTCTTGCCACTGCCCTCCACGCCTTCTAGAACGATGAATCTCGCGTCCAAGGGTGTCTCCTCATGCAGGGCCGCGGCATGCCGGCCCGCGGGGATTATACCAACCTTCCCGCTCTCGTGGAGGTTGCGGCGCAACCTTCGGACGCTCTTCCTCGCGCCCTCTCGGCCCGCTGCTCGGCATCGGCCCGGTGCCGCCTACTCCATCCCCGCTGCCGGCGCGCCCCTGCTCTTGCGGCTGGCGAATCCTTCTTTCCTTGGGACCCCTTCGCCTGCCGAGCGCGCGGTATCCCGCCAGCGTCGTCGTGAGCAGGGCGCCCCAACCCCGACGGCGAATCCTCTCCCGACGCTGCAACCGTCAACGGGGTGACCACCAATGCCCATGAACCGGCGTAGCTTCCTGCGCAACGTGGCCGCGGCCGGCCTCGGCGCCTACCTCGGGACCTCGGCGGAGCGCGCCTCCGGCCAACCCTCCGCGCGGCCCAACATCCTCTTCATCCTCACCGACCAGCACCGCCTGGACGCCATGGGCGCCTACGGCAACGCGGCCATCCGCACCCCGAACCTCGACGCCCTCGCCTCTCAGGGCCTGCGCTTCGACCGTCACTACATCGCCGCCTTCCCCTGCTCACCCTCCCGCGCGACCATCCTGACCGGCCTGCATCCACAGTCCCACGGTGTCATCACCAACGGCGTCAAGCTCGACGAGTCCCTGCCCACCTTCGCTACGGAGCTGGCCGGCGGCGGCTATCACACCACCTGGATGGGCAAGTGGCATCTCGGCGGGCCCAGGGCCTTCCGGCGCGGCGCCGAGGACGACCTCCCTACGCTGACAGACATGTCCACGCCCCCGCCTGGCGAGAACATGCCCCAGAACGGCTTCCAGGACGGCGTCTCGCCCAACTCCGACTACGTCGCCTACCTTCGCGAGCTGGGGCTCGAGGAGCCTCGGCCCGGCAAGAAGGTCCGCGGCGGTCACCACACCGTCATCGAGAACGGCCATTCGGTCATCCCCGAGGAGCACTTCGTCGAGACCTTCCTCACCGACCACGCCGTCCGCTATCTCGAACAGCACGCCGACGGCTCGCGCCCCTTCTGCCTCGGGGTCAGCTACGAGGGACCCCACCGCCCCATGACCCCGCCCGAGCCCTGGGACGGGCTCTACGACCCCGCCTCTCTGCCCCTGCCCGTCACCCTCAACGACCCCATGACCCGCGCGCCCCGTACCTGTCGCGAGTTCCACTGGCGCATGTACGGCCTCGACCTGCCCGCCCAGCGCGAGCGCCTCAAGCGCCAGCTCGTCTTCGACGGCGAGGTGTGGGACCTGCTCGACCGCCCCGCCTGGACCGAGCGGGAGTACCGCGAGCTCATGGCCCACTACTACGGCTTCATCACCTATCTCGACGCCCAGATCGGCCGCCTCCTCGAGACCCTGGACCGCACGGGCCTGGCCCGCGACACCCTCGTGGTCTATACCACGGACCACGGTGAGTACATGGGCGGCCACGGCTGTATCTTCAAGTCCATGGCCATGTACGACGACCTGATGCGTGTGCCTCTGCTCGCACGCCTCCCGGGCGTCGTGCCGCCGGGCCACACGACCAGCGCCCTGACCAGCTCCGTGGATTTCCTGCCTACCCTTCTCGACTACGCCGGCGTCCCCATCCCCGCCTCGGCTCAGGGCAAGAGCTTGCGCCCGCTCCTCGAAGCCCGCACCGAGCGCCATCACGACGCGGTGTTCACAGCCTTCCCGGGGCCCGGCGTCCAGATGCGCATGGTCCGCACGGAGCGCCACAAGTACTCGTACAACTACCAGCCCCGCCAGGAGGATGAGCTCTACGACCTCCAGGAGGATCCCAACGAGCTGGACAACCTGGCCGGCCTGCCCCAGGTCCGCGACCTTGAGGAACAGCTCCGGGTCCGCGTCTTCGACCATATGGACAAGATCCAGGACCCGTGGCGCCGCAAGGCCCGCGCCGTCATCGCCATGCCGCCGCTCACCCGCATCGCCTTTGATTTCGACCACGACTACGAGCTGGAATACTGGCAGCTCTACCGGGGGCTCAGCGGCGTGCGCATCGCCGACGGCAAGCTCGTCGGCCACATTGACTGCCCCGGGTACATGGTCGCCAGGTTCGACGAGCCGGCGAAGGGTGACGACTGCCCGGTCCTCGAGATCACCATGGCCGCCACCGCCGGCACCTCGGCCCAGCTCTACTGGGCCACGAGCGACGACCCGCAGATGAAGGACCCCATGTCGGTTCGCTTCCCGATCGAGGGCGACGGCAAGATGCACACCTACCGCCTCGAGCTGGGCGAGCACGCGCAGTGGAAGGGCAAGACTATCACCCACCTACGCCTCAATCCCGTTCGCCACAAACCCGCCCCGGGAGACCTGAGCGCCGATTGGCGGATAGACCGCATCGGCCCGCCGCGCTGAGCACTGATGGGGAAGAGGCACCCCCGGGCGCGTGCTGCAGGGCGGGGCTTTAGCCCTGCTTCCCTCTTCCTGCCCGTAGCGCGCCTGCGCCGCCGCCTCCCGCCCGTCTCATCGCCCGGCGCGTCCCGCCTCGACCCTCGCCAGCAGGCCCTCCGCGTTCCGGCGCAGGATCATCCCCTTCTCCTCCTGGCCCACCTGCGCATCCCGCACGCACCCCAGCATGTACCCCTGGCTGATGAGCGGGAAGTCCGACCCGAAGACCACTCGCTCCGGCCCCATGATCCGCACCGCATCCTCGATCCGCGTCCTCGCGGGCACCGGCGCCGAGATCTCAGCCACGATGTTCGCCCGCTCACTCAGCACGGGCAGCGCCTGCCGCCAGAGCTTCGACCCCATGTGCCCGGCGATGAAGCTCAGCTCCGGGAAGCGCCCCGCCACTTCCGCCAGTCCCGCGAAGTTCGCCGGGTCGTTCTCCCCGCAGTGGAAAAGCACCAGCGCCCAGGGGAACTCCTCCGCCACGGTTTGCAGTATCTCCAGGTGCTCCCGGCAGCTCAGGGGCCTGCCCACGTACGCGCCGCTGTACATCTTCACGCCGATGAACCGCTCCTCCCCCAGGTACCTCCTCACCTGCTCCCGCGCCTCCGCCACCGAGGTCGGATTGGCGAACACGTACCCCCGCAGCCGGTCATGTCTCGCCACGTCCCGCGCCAGGGCCGCATTCCCTGTCTCCGCGTCGCAGACGATTGCCTCCGCCGACGACACCGCCGTCACTGCCACGCCGTGCCGATCCATCGCCCGCAGCAGGTCCTCCGCCGTCACGCGCCTCAGCGGCAGCGGAAAGGCGTGCACATGAGCGTGCAGGTCTACCACCCGTGTCTCGCTACCCTCCGCCGTGGGCTGCGACGTCCTCGCTCCTCCTTCATCCCCCGATGGTCAGGCCCATCAGCCGCCTGGCGTTCCCACCCAGCACCGCCGTCTTCTCCTCTCGGCTCAGCCCGCACTCCCTCAGCACGGCCAGCGCGCTGCTCGGGTACTGGAAGGGCAGCCCTGTCCCGAAGACGAGCCGCCCCACCCCCAGCTCTCCGGCCAGCAGCTCCATCGTCTCTTCGTTCTCCACGCGCGACGTCTCGAAGTACATCTGCGGCGCATCCCGGCCCACGGCGATGGCCTCCGCGACCAGGGGCGTGTGCGAGATGTTCACTCCGGTCACCACCAGCGCGCCCGCGCTCTCCGCCAGCGCTCTCCCCATCGCCGTGATGTCTCCCGGGGCCAGCGCCGCCACCATCACCGGCAGTCCGCGCCCTGCGGCCGCCCGCACCGTCCGGGCAAAGGGCGCGTAGTCCACGGGCCATCCCTCGTACTCCCTGAAGACGCGCAGCAGCCGGCACCCCGCACCCCAGACGGCCTCGACTTCCCCCTCATGGTCCATCGCCCGCCGCAGGCTCAACCCCGCGCACGGCTCCAGGCCCGGCCTGCCCGCGCACGCCGCCATCGCTTCCTGATTGCCCGCCGCGCTATCGCTCAACGCCGCCCTCAGCGACCCCACCACCACCCCGCCTATCCCCGCGGCGCCCAACAGCCCCAGGACCGTCGCCAGCGACGCGTCCAGCTCGCCCCGCGGCCAGTGCCCGAACAAGCAGTTGCAGTCGAGAACCGCCTCCGGCTCGAGCATCTCTGCCCCCTAGGCCGGCGCCCGGCTCTGGCCGCGATCCCGCCGCCTGATCCACTCCAGCGGGTACTTCCCGTACTCATAGAAGGCCGAGTACAGCGCCTCGATGTTCTCGAAGGGCACGTCCTGCCCGATCTCTCCGTGCAGCATGACACCGCCGTTGAGGCTGCCGAAGGCCTCGATGGCTTCCCTCACCGCCGCCACGATCTGCTGCGGCGTGCCGTAGGGTATCACCCACTGCCTGTCTATGTCCGTGCGCACGCAGACCCTCCCGCCGCACAGCTCGCCCACGCGGCGCGTCCCCATGCACGCATGCTGTGGGTTGAGCACGGTCACCCCGATCTCGATCAGGTCCTCGATGATCTCCAGTATCCACCCGTCCGTGTGGAACCACACGTGCACTCCCGCGTCCCGCGCCGGCTCGAACATCCGCGCATACCGCGGCTTGAAGAACCGCCGCCAGTGGTCCGGGTGGATCAGCAGGCGGTCCTGCGCTCCCCAGTCGTCCCCGAAGGTGATGCAGTCGGCCCCGGCCTTCACGTACCGCTCTATCGAGTACAGGTTGTGCTCCACCATTCGGTCCGCCAGCTCGTGCACGCCCTCGTTGTCCTCCGCCAGGTCCAGGAAGTAGTTCGCCGGTCCCCGCAGGTGCTGCATGAGCTGGAAGAACCCCCCGCCGCCCGCCGCCACGAATGCCTCGGGGTGTCGCTCCCGCACCTGGGCCGCGAAGCTCTCGTAGTGGCTGTCGTCGGGATGCCCGGGGAACTTGTACGTCCGCCATGCGTCCCAGTCCGGTATAGCCGGCCGCAGCACCTCGCCGGAGGTATAGCCGCGCAGCCGCCGCCACACCGTCCCCCAGCAGTCCTGCCACTCCACCACATCCTCCGCGCCCTGGTCCTCCGCCAGCGGCTGGGTGTTCGCCTTGATGCTCGCGTTGCCGAAGTCGTCGGGGTACTTCCCCACCAGGTCCAGGAACCGCTGCCCGTGTCGCCAGATCGTCCCGGGGAAGGCGTAGTGATGGATCGGGCACCGGTCCGGCCCTGTGAACTCGATCGCAGCCAGGATTCTCTCGCGGGGCGTCATCTTGCGCCTCTTCTCCTGTCGTAACGGACTGGCTCCCTCGCCGCCGCGGCTGCTGCCGCCTGCCTACTCCTGCGGCAGGATCAGCACCTTCAGCACGTCCGGCCCCCCTCGCTCCGCCAGCTCGAAGGCCTCTCTGTACCGCGTGAGCGGGAACCGATGCGAGACGATCGGCCCCACCACTAGCTGTCCCTTGCGCACCGCGTCTATCGTCTCGGGGTACGCGTGGGGGCTGCCTCTGCTCCCATACACCTCCATCTCCTTGCCCACGATGGGCATCAGGTCCCGCTCGAGCGTCGCCTCGCCGTACCCGCCGACCATCGCGATCCGGCCCAGCCGCGCGCCGATGTCCAGTGCCTGCCCCAGCGCCTGGATGCTGCCGGAGCACTCGAGCACAACCTCGAAGCCCTCCCCGCCCGTCACCTCGTCGGTCACCGCCAACAGGTCTTCCGACGACGCGTCCACGGCGCGGTCCGCCCCCAGCCTCGCCGCCAGGGCCAGCTTGGGCGCCGACCGCGAGGTCGCCAGCACGTACCTCGCGCCGAACAGCCTCGCCGCCTGCACGGCCAGCAGCCCTATCGGCCCGCAGCCCAGCACCGCCACCCGGTCCGCCACCGACACCTTCGCGCGCCTGCAGGCATGTACCGCCACCGTCGCCGGCTCCACCAGCGCCGCCTGCTCGGGCGTGAGCCCTTCCGCCGAGTGGGTGAAGACCTCGGGGTGCACGTGTAGCTGGCGCATGCCCCCGTCGCGGTTGAAGATCCCCGTCTCCACGACCTCGGGGCACACGTTGTGGTGTCCCGTCAGGCAGTACCTGCATCGCAGGCATCCCAGCCCCGTCTCGCCTGTCACCACATCGCCGGGCTGGAACCTGGTCACCCGCGCGCCCACCTCCACCACCACTCCTCCCCACTCATGCCCCGGCACCACGGGAAGCCGCGCGATGCCCGCCCGGTAGGCGAGGTGTCGCCCGTGCAGCAGCTCCAGGTCCGTGCCGCAGATCCCCGCCGCCTGCACCTCGATGAGCACCTCGTCCTGCGCGACCACCGGCGTCTCGGACTCCTCCAGCCGCAGGTCCCCAAAGCCCCGCAGCCTAATCGCTTTCATCCTCGGGTTCCTCCCGGGGTGGTCTGTCGGCCGTCGTCGGCCGGGCGCGCCTGGTCGCCGGCCGTGCCCGGCTGGTGGTTCGCGCGCGTGGGCCCGCTCGCCCTTTGCCCGTGCTCGACGGCTTCTCCGCCTCTCGAGCGCGGCGCGTCGCCGAGTGGTAAAGCACCCCCACCAGGGCCACGATCCCCACATGCACTGCCGCTACCATCAGCGGCTGCTGGCCGCTGAGCACCGGCACGAAGGGCCAGCAGATCAGCTTGTAGCCCAGCCCCATCAGCTCGAGCGCAGCCGTCAGGCCCGCCACCCCGAACCCCACGGCGAACAGGGCCACGCCCTCGCCCGCCGCCCGAGCGCTCGCCACGGATGCCGCCAGCAGCACGATATTGCCGGCCAGGGCCAGCGTCCGCCGCTCCACGAGGCTCTGGTACTTGTGGTGCTCCACCAGCGCCGTCTCCGTCTCGCGCGTCGCCGCCTCGTCGAGCCGGGCGCGCTGGTACTCACCCACCGCCAGCAGGTGGCCCGCCGACAGCCCGACCGCTGCCATCAACAGCGCCCGTGACAGCATCGCCCAGGGTCTCATGGCCTGCGTATCATACCTCCTGCCCGCGCCCGCCAGAAGCCCGCGCGGGCCCCGCTGCCCAGACCGTACGGCGGGGTCGCGGCCTGTCCTTGCCCGGGGCCCGGCGCTCCTCTGGCGATGGGGCGGCTGGCGCGCCGGTGCCGACGCGCGCGCACGCGCCTGCCGTCTGTCTGGTAGTGGGGATACGAGAAGACCTGACCCTCCCACCTCAGGCCGTCCCTGCTCTCACAGTCCGCCTGCCCCGGCCCAGCCGCCCTTCGCCCCGGGGCCCAGCCGCACTGCGAGCTTACGCACCCAGCCCACACCGACCCTAGCCGGTCTGGAGCCGGTGCTTTACCTCTTCCTCCGTCACGCCTTCTATCTCCACCAGTTTCTGCCGGCTCGTATAGCCGCGCACGATCAGCACATCACTCGCCGCGATCCCAAGCCGTTCCGCCAGGAATCGCACCAGCTCGTCGTTCGCCTGTCCGGCTATCGGGGGGGCCGCTATCTTCACGATCAGCATGTGGTTCTGGTGCCACCCCACCACCTCGTTGCGTTTCGCGCGCGGGGTCACCTTCACTTCCAGCCGCACCATGGTGTTTGCCCTCCAGACTACCTCCGGGCACCATCATACAGCGGTAAGAGCCATCAGGGCAAACACGAGAGCATTGTGGGTGATATGCATCCCGATGCTGACCCACAGGTTCCGCGTCCTCTCGTAGGCCAGAGCCATCGCCAGGGCCAGCATCCCCACGCCGATCATCGCCACCACCGGGAAGCCCACGTGCGTACCGGCGAACATGGCCGAGCTGGCCACCATCGCGCCCGTCACCCCGAGCCCGCGCCTCAGCCCGGCGTAGATGAACCCCCGGAACAGCGTCTCCTCGACCACCGGCGCCACGAGGATCGCGATCACGCCGTAGATCACCGCGGCCGCCGGATCGCCGAAGCTCTGCCGGATGATGTCGGTCCCACTTGCCTCGCCCGCCAGCCACGCCGCTGGGCTCAACAGATAGGCGACGAGCGCCCCGGCCGCCAGGAGCCCCGCTCCCATCACGCCGTAGGCCACGACGCCCCCGACCACTCCGCGCGCCGGCGATCCCCGCAGCCCCAGCAGATTCCTCAGCCCAATGGGCTGCCTCGACAGCTTGGTGGCCATGTAGGCAAGCGCCCCGGCCGACGCGAGCAGATACCCCACGGCGTCCACCAGAGCCCCCGGCAGGGGCTGATCGCCCACCCCGGGCACGAGCGGGGTCAGCAGGTTCGCCGCCACCACCAGCACCAGCAGCGCCGCCCACACCTCCACGGCGTCCATCGCCCGCCAGGGCTTTACGAAGGGCGCCCTGCGCACCCGGTAGTCCGGCCGCCGTGTGAAGAACCACCTCAGCAGCCAGAAGCACCCCACGCC
>CAZSOQ010000173.1:0-4526 GCA_964608495.1 uncultured Armatimonadia bacterium
GGTAAGCTCGCGGCGCTGCAGGGAACCGAAGAGGCGCTCGGCAGCGGCGAAGACCTGGTCCGGCTCCACGTCGCCGACGACCACGAGAGCCATGTTGTTGGGCACGTAGAAGGCGCGGTAGTGGGCCTCGAGGTCGGCGGGCGTGATGGCCGTCAGGGTCTCCTCGGTGCCGCCCACGGGCCAGCGGTAGGGATGGGTCTGGAAGGCGGTCTGCCAGAGAGTGTCGTAGGCGACGGTGGCGGCCTCGGCGCTGCGGTCGGAGATCTCGCGGAGGACGATCTGCTTCTCGGCGGCGACGACCTTGGGGTCGAAGCGGGCGCCGGTGACGCGGGTGGCGGTGAGCTCGAGGGTCTGCTCGAAGTGAGGGCTGGCGACGAGGAAGGTGACGGCCGTGAAGTCGCGGAGGGTCTCGGCGTTGGTGTGACCGCCGAGGCTCTCGATGGCTACGCCGAGCCCGCGCTCGCCCTCGTTCTGGGCCTCGAAGAGCAGATGCTCGATGAGGTGGGAGGCCCCGGTCTTGCCCGCGGGGTCGTGGGCACTGCCACAGCGGACGTGCAGGCCGGCAGCCACGAGCCCCCAGTGGGGCTCGTGCTTGACGACGACCTGCAGGCCGTTGGGCAGAGTCCTTTCGGAGACGGCGGCAAGGTCGAGCACGGCGGCGCCGGCCAGCGACAGGGCCAGCAGGGCCGCCAGACAGGGCGGAAGGCGTTTGAGCACGGCGGGACCTCCTCTAGGACGGCGAGCCCGGCGACCGGGATCATTGGGCGCGGCGCAGGCGGGCCCTCTCGCGCACCTCGCGTCGCAGGACCTTGCCTATGGGCGACTTGGGCAGCTCGGCCTCCACGAAGACCTCGCGGGGGACCTTGAAGGGCGCCAGGTGGGCGCGGCAGTGCTCCACGACCTGCTCGGGCGCGAGGGTCTCGCCCTCCTTGAAGGCGACGAAAGCGACGACGTCCTCGCCCCTGACGCGGCTGGGGACGCCGACCACGGCACACTCAGCGATCTCGGGGAGGCTGTAGATGACGTCCTCGACCTCACGGGGATAGACGTTCATGCCGCCGACAATGATCATATCCTTCTTGCGGTCCACGATATAGATGTAGCCGTCTTCGTCGAGACGGGCCATGTCGCCGGTGCGGAGCCAGCCGTCAACGATGGTCTCGGCGGTGGCCTCGGGGGCCCTCCAGTAGCCGAGCATGACATTGGGTCCACGGCAGCACAGCTCGCCCACCTCGCCGACGGGCAGGGGGCTGCCGTCGTCGCCGATGACCTGGACTTCGGTGCCCGGGATGGGCGGCCCGACGCTGCCGAGCTTGCGGACGCCGTGGAGGGGGTTGACGGAGACGATCGGGGCGGCCTCGGTGGGGCCGTAGCCCTCGATCACGTGGACCCCGAAGCGCTCTCCGAAGGCGCGGAGGATCTCAAGGGGCATGGGGGCGCCGCCGGAGACGGCGACGCGCAGAGAGGAAAGGTCGTAGTCGGGCGTGCGGCGGGTGCGGAGCATGATCTGGTACATGGTGGGGACGGCGGCCAGGACGGTGACCCGAGCCTGCTCCATGAGGTCGAGGGCGGCGCCGGCGGCGAAGCGCGGCATGAGGACGACGTGGATCGCGTTGAGCAGGGCGAGGGCGATGTTGGCGGTGAAGCCGTAGGCGTGGAAGAGCGGGAGGATGCCGACCATGACGTCGGAGGAGGAGAGGTCGAGGACCTGGTTGGCGGCGTGGGCGTCGAAGATGATGCTGCGGTGGCTGAGCATGGCGCCCTTGGAGCGACCGGTGGTGCCGGAGGTGTACATGAGGACGGCGACGGCGCCGGGGTCGCGGCGGACGGGATCGAGGGCGCGGCCGGCGTTGGCCTGGAGAAGGCCGTCGAAGGACACGACTTGGTCGAGCACGCTGTCGCCGGCGACGACCACGCGCTCGAGCCCCGGGCACTGGGGGATGGTGGCGGCGAGCTTGTCATCGAAGACGTCGAGGGCAATAAGCCAGCGGGCGCCGGAGTCGTTGAGGACGTAGGCGGTCTCGCCGGGCGAGTGCAGGCAGTTGCACATGACGACCTCGGCGCCGCAGGCCTGGGCGGCGAAGAAGGCGATCAGGAAGTGGGGAGTGTTGGGGATGAGAAGGCCCACGCGGTGGCCGGGGCGGACACCGAGGTCCCACAGGCCGGCCTGGGCCGCCCCCACGGCGCCGGCCAGCTCGGCGTAGGTCAGACGGGTCTCGCCCAAGCTGACGGCCGGGCCGTCAGGGTGGGCGGCCACGGCCTCAAGCAACAGATCAGCAAGAGTCGAGTTGAGCGGATCCAGCATGTAAGCCTGGCCCCTCCCTTGGGGTCTAAGCTCTCGCGCGCCGTCCGGTTCCCCCCAGGATGGCCGGGGGCGCGCGCCGTCCAGCTACTGCCATACGCCCGGGATGCGCCGCCCGCAGCCGGGACAGCGACCGTTCTTGAGGCGCAGGGCAGTGACAGTATAGCCTCTCCGCTCGACCACTGTCTTGCCGCAGCCGGGGCAGACAGTGTGCTGGGACGGGCTCTCGGGCACGTTGCCGAGGTAGACGAAGTGCAAGCCGGCGCGGCGAGCGGTCTGGTAGCACTGCTGGAGGGTGGCGTAGGGCGTGGGCGGAAGGCTGCGGAGCTGGTAGTTGGGGTAGAAGCGCGAGAAGTGGACGGGGACCTCGGGGCCGCAGTTGGCGCGGATCCACTGGCAGGTGGCCTCGATGGTCCGGGCGTCATCGCTGATGCCCGGGACGACCAGGAGGACGAGCTCGAGCCAGGTGTCGCTGGCGTGGACCGTCTTGATGGTGTCGAGGACAGGCCTCAGGGACCCCGAGCAGTAGCGGCTGTAGAACTGCTCGCTGAAGCCCTTGAGGTCCACCTTGATGGCGTCCACGCGCGGGATCAGGGCGCGCAGAGGCTCCTGGCTGGTGTAGCCGGAGCTGACGACCACGGAGCGGAGGCCGCGCTTGCGGCCCTCGACGGCGGTGTCGTACATGTACTCGTAGAAGACGGTGGGCTCGTTGTAGGTGTAGGCGATGGACCGACAGCCGGTGGCGAGGGCCTGGGCGGCCACGTCGGCGGGAGGGAGATGGCGGGTGCTGAGCTGCTCGGGACGGGACTGGGAGAGGTCCCAGTTCTGGCAGTCCTTGCAGTTGAGGCTGCAGCCCGCGGTGCCGATGGAGAAGGCCGTGGTGCCGGGAAGGAAGTGGAAGAAGGGCTTCTTCTCGATGGGGTCGGGACGGGCGGCAGCGGCGGAGCCGTATACCAGGGTGTAGTAGACGCCGTCGCGGTTTTCGCGGACGCCGCAGAAGCCGCGTTCCCTGTCCCCCACCTGGCAGCCCTTGGGGCACAGGGCGCACTGGATGCGCTTGTTGGCGAGGGGCTTCCAGTACCTGGCCCTGCTCATGCGCAGGGGCGAGGCGGCACCGGGCGCGGCGACGGCTGCGCTGGGGAAGACCTCCAGGCCCGTCGGAGCAGCGAGGAGATCAGCGCCCAGGAGCGCGCAGGCCGCACAGCCGCCCCCGGCCGCCAGGACGTGGCGCAGGAACCGGCGCCGGGATAGGCCCTCCGCGGGGACATCGGGCGAGGCCGATGAAGCGGTGTCGTCGGGAAGATCGGGCATGGTGCTAGAGCTTCACCTCCACGACGGAGATTCGGTCCGCGTCGGCGCAGCCGAGGGCGTGGGTCTCGCCGGCGGCGATCGCGAGGTGACGGGGCGGAGCCGGTCCCTCGGCGAGGGGCTTGAGGCCGGCGCCGGCGCGGAGGGAGTCGAGAAGGCCGAGGACCACGGTGTCGGCGGCGACGGGATCCGTGGCGAGGAGGACGGCGCCGTAGGGGACGGTGGTAGCGGGCTTGAAGGCCGGGCCGCCATCGTAGCAGACGCGGAGGGCATCGTAGACGACCAGGCGCTGCTTGGCGGCGATGGGCTCCGCGGCGGCGATATCGGCGATGGCGCGGGAGATGTCGGGGAAGTGGAGCTTGTTGGGGTTGCTGATGGAGCCGAAATGGTTCTTGAGGGCGCCGCTGAGGCCGGAGAGGTCGTGGTCCTTGGCGACGGGCAGATTGACGAGGGCGTCGGCCCAGTGGCGAACGATGAGCGAGAACCAGGTGCCCACCTCGCCGGTGACGGTGACGTCCTGCTCGTAGCCCACCTCGTCGGTGCCGAGGCACTTGGGGTCGGCCTCGCGGTCGCACAGTTCGTAGCCGACCTCGGCGAGCTCGGGGCTGGAGCGATCGTAGACCCACAGGCGGCTGCGCTGGTGGCCCGCGGCGATCATCTCGTCCACGAAGGCGCGGGCGAGGGCCGGTGACGAGCAGAGCCCCGGGCCGCCCAGGCAATTGACCTTGATGGCGACGTTCTCGGCGGGCCTGAACAGACCGCGCCAGGCGTCGGCGGCGGAGGCGGCGCCGGTCAGCGCGGCGATCCCGGCAGCCAGGCCGCCGCGCAGGGAAGCGACGCCGGGCTGGGACTTCCACGCGTCGGAGCGGACGATGACGACGCGGGGGCGCTCGGAGGCGGCGGGACGGGCCGGATC
>CAZSOQ010000173.1:4536-11485 GCA_964608495.1 uncultured Armatimonadia bacterium
CCGGATCTGCGGGCGCGGGCGTGGGGACGGGAGCCTGGCCGGCGTCGGCGAGCGGGCCGGTGGTACGGCTGCAGCCGGCCGCGGTGAGAGCGGACAGGCCGAGAGAACGCAGGAAACCACGTCGGTCCATGATGATTCTGGGCCCCAGGGCGGAGCGGGCAGAGCCGATGAGGAAGGAAGGCTTTGGGCGACAGGCGCTCGGCCCGCCGGGGCAGGAGCCGAAGGACGGTTTCGTGGCGCGCCGAGCAAGCGGCCAGGCCGGGGCGCGGAATCGCGCGGGCGACGCGCTCCGGGGCTCAGCTAGTGGCGCGTGTGGGGTCCCAGGCCGTAATCCTCCTCTCCGAAAGACTGGGTCGTGAAAACGCGCAGCTCGGCGCCGTGCTTCCAGGCGTCGGCGGGCAGGCCGGCCTTCTCCGTGCAGAGGATGCTGAGGGTGGTCTCCAGGTCCCAGCCCTGCTCGGTGGCGACCTCGGGCAGGAAGACGCCGCTGCGCATGCCCTGGCGGACGACGATGCCGTGCTTGCCGATGACGATCTCGTCGGGGCCCGAGACGGTGCGCATGGGCGAGAGGATGGAAAGGTGGATATCCAGGGCAGGGATCTCGCCGGCGGCGACGGGGCGGAAGCGGGGGTCGTGGGTGGCGGCCGAGATGGCGGATTCGATGACGGCCTCGCCCAGCGGGGAAACGGGCTCGAGGGTGCCGATGCAGCCGCGGAGCCGGCCGTCCATGCGAAGGGTGACGAAGACGGCGCGGTCGGGCGCGAAGGCCGGCTCGCCGGTGGGGGGCTTGACCTCGGTGTGATCGGTGACCCAGCGCGTGACGGCCTCGCGCGCGAGCACGAGCAGGCGCTTCTTCTGGTCGTCGTTCAGGTTGTCGGTGCTGCCGAGCGGGGCCTCGGCCATCTTGCTCTCCCCCTTCTGCGAGGAACGCGGGGTGTCGCCGGACTGCCCGGCAGCGGACGAGCGGGCCCTGGCCGGTGGGAGCTTGCTCGCGCACAGGGCTAGGGCCGCGTAGCCGACCGAACGGTCGGCAGTGGCCGGGTCGGTCTGGCCGGAGTTGGCGTACTCGAGGCGGACGATCCTATCGGCGCCCAGCTTGCGGGCGGCGGTCAGGGTCGCGACCACCGGGCCCAGGCCGCAGAGGGTGCAGGCGACGTGGGCGCCGCCGAGGTCGCGCGTCGCCTCCTCGTCCCACCGGTAAAGCCCGTCCACGTCCCACTTCTCGAGGTAGCCCAGGGTCTTGAGGTCCACCTCGCGGCAGCGGTCGGTGGGCGGATAGTGGGCCAGGTCCGTGCTGGCGACGAGGAGGACGTTTCTATCCTTGAGGACGGTGGCGAGGGCCTGTGCCAGGGCGTCGCAGGTGTCGCGCGAGAAGTCGTGGAGCAGGATGGGCACGAGGGTGAAGTCGTCGAGGGCGAGCTGGAGGAAGGGGAGCTGGATCTCGAGGGAGTGCTCGTAGGCGTGGGGCGTGTCGTTGCGGAGGAAGAGGTCGGGCGCGGCCTCGAGGAGCCTGGCGGCCAGCTCCTGGTCAACCTTGACCTCGCCAAGGGGCGTGGCCCAGACCTGGCTCTCGGGCAGAACGGCCCCGGCGCAGGGGATGCGGTGGCTGGGGCCGATAAGGACGACGGAGTCGTAGTGAGAGCCCCTGATGGCGCGATAGGCGTGGGCGGCCACGGCGCCGCTGAACTCGTAGCCGGCGTGGGGGGCGATGAGGGCGACGATACGACCGGGGCAGTCGGGGATTTGAGCGGCGTCAAGCTCGCGCGAGACGAAGGAGCGCAGCTTGTCGGGGTCGCCCGGGTAGAAGGCACCGGCGACAACGGGCTTGCGGAGCGAGGGGTGCTCGGTCAGGCGCCCGGCAGGGGCGGCGGGATCGGGCGATGGCTCGTCCGCGGCTCGGGCGTCGGCCTGGCCCAGAGGTCGCGCGCAACCCGCGGCCACGAGGACGAACAGAAGGATCCACAGAGGGGCCCGGGACCTTCCGGGGCGACCGAGGCCCTCGATGGCCGGAAGAAGCCTGTTGGCAGGCATGGACCTCGCCTCGTGCGGGTCTGCAGGATCGGTTGGCGTCGGCGGGCGGGAGCCGATGACCATTCTAGGCGTCGAGGGGCGCGCGGGTCAATGATGCAGCGCCGGGGATGCCAGGGGCCCCCCTTCCCCGCCGAGTAGCGCTCGATCGGGCGCAGGAAGCTACTTCTTCGGGGCGTAGTACTGCACGATCTTGTTGGAGATCCAGCGGGCGAAGGTGGCGGCGCACTGCTGGTCGGAGGCGGAGGTGCCGAAGGCGGAGATGCTGCAAAGGTAGTTGCGCTGCCAGAAGTAGACGACGGTGACGCCACCGGTAGGGACGAGAACCCCGTGCTCCTTGACGCCGGAGAGAGTCTTGTAGCCCGGCAGGTCGGTGAGGCCGCTGGTGCGCTCCTGGTAGAGGGCCTTGGAGTGCTGGAAGTTGTCGAGCTGCATCAGGTCCACGATGAGACGCTTGTTGCCGCTCTTGTAGACGCGCTGGTGAGCGGCCTGGATGCCAAACCTCTTGAGGTGGGGGACGTCGCCATCGTAGAGGTCGTAAAGGCCCTGCTCGTTGTAGGCGCCGCGGTCGGCGGCGGCGAAGACGACCCAGGAATCGATGACGTTCGACCCGGGGAGAAAGGTCGAGAGCTGGGGCGCGGCCCAGGCCGCAGCGATAAGCGTCGCCATGGCGGCGATAAGCCATACTCTCCGCATGATGAAGCACCTTGCCCGTAACGCTGGGCTAGCTGGTTTTGTGCGCCGAGTCGTTGCCGGCGTCGGGTTCTTGCTCGGCGGCCTTCTTGATGTCATCCACGGCCTCACTGGAGGCCTTGCGGAACTCGCGCATTCCCTGTCCGAGGCTGCGCATCAACTCCGGTATCTTCCTGCCGCCGAACAGGATCAGCACGATGATCAGGATAACGATAAGCTCCTGACCTTGAAGGCCAAACACCATGAACACCTCCGGGAGCCACGCGGGCTACCCTGCCGTTATCTCTAGAACGCTCATGTCGGCCCGGTTGTTCGGGCCAAGACCGATCTGGGCGGCCGTGGCGACGTGCTTGGCGCGCGGGCGAAGGGGGTCCAGGCCCTCTTCGGCGCGCTTGGCGTCCAGCATTTCGAGGCCGATGGCGTCAGCGGCGACAGGGTTGGTGGAGACGAGCAGGGCCTGGGCGGGCCAGATAGTCTCGGGCCTGCCGCCGGGACCGCCATCGAAGAGGGCACGGGTGCAGTCGGCGACGATGAGGCGGGTCATGGAGCGGATCCTGGGGACGTCGCTGAGCTCGGCGGCCTGATTGCACCAGTCGCCGTGGAGGTCGCCGGGATTGGCGACGCTGCCGTAGTGGTTTTTCATGGCGAGAGTGACGCCGGCGCCACCGTGGTCCTTCAGGACGGGCACATTTATGAGAACCTGGGCTGTTTGGGTAAGAACCTTGCTCAGGCGGGTGGCCACGGAGCGGTGCTGGACCCACTCATCGTAGGCCCCATCGGTGCCGTAGTAGCGCACGCCGGCGCCCTCGCGGCTGATATCGTAGCCGCAGCGGGCCATTTCGCCGCTGGTTCGGTCCCAGACAACGATGTTCTGGGCGGGGACGCCGATGTCCTGGAGGCGCTGGACGATGGCCCCGACTACTACGGGGTGGGAGTACATGAGGCCGCTGATGCAGTTGATCTTGAGGGCCACGACGTCCTCGGGAGTACACAGGCGGGCCCAAGCGCGGGCGGCGTCGGTCTCCGAGAAGGCGTACTTGATGCCCTCGTCGAGGGAGGCGAGCACGGCCTCGGCGTTGGGGGTGCGGGGGTCGGCGAGCATACCGCTGTGCTTGACGATGGCGATGGGGGTCTTGCCGGCCTCGGGAGCGGGTGCCGCGGCGTTCTGAGCAGGGACCTGGGCGTTGGAGGACGACCTGCAGGCTCCGAGGAAGACGGCGGCGGCGCCTCCGGCGGCGACCTGTCGCAGGAAGCTACGTCGGTCCGCGGTCTTGCTCGTGCTGGGAGTCGTCCGACTGCTGTTGGGGCGGTCCGGCATGCTCGACCTCCTGGTCCGTTGCCTTACCCTGGGGGGTAAGGGGTACTAGTGTAACACCGGGCAGATACTGCTGCAACAGCCCCCGTTCGAACATGCAGGGGCCGAAGGTGGCGGCGTTGGCCGCGCCGGCCGCGGTGCCCCAGCGGAGCTGCTCGGGGAAGGGCTTGCGGCTGACGAGGGCGGCGGCGAGGCCGGCCATCATGGCGTCGCCGGAGCCCACGTCACTGACGGCCTCCACTTTGGGGGGCTTGGCCCAGTAGCACTCCTGCCCGGCGGTGACGCCGATGGCGCCCTGGGCGCCGAGAGTGACGACCACGGCCTTGACGCCGCCGGCGACGAGCTCCTCGGCGGCCTGGACGACGCCCTGGGGCACGGCCACCGGCTGACCGAGGAGGCGGGCGAGCTCCTCGAGGTTGGGCTTGATCACGAGCGGTCTGGCGGGCAGGGCACGGGTGAGCAACTCGTCGCGGGCGTCGAGGAGGACGGGCACTTTGGCGCGGCGGGCGGTGGTGATGAGGTCGGCGTAGAGGTCGAGGGGAACGCCCCTGGGGACGCTGCCGGCGATGACGGCGACGCGGGCTCGTTCGAGAAGCCGCGGCCAGCGGCGCTGGAGGGAGGTGACCTCGGAGGGAGTAACCAGAGGGCCCACCTCGTCAACGCGGGTCTGGGTCTTGGCCGTGGGGTCAACGATGTTGATGCAGACGCGGGATTCCTCGGCGATGGGGACGAAGAAGGGCTGGATGCCGAGGTTGAGCATCTGCTGCTGGACGAGCCTGCCGCCGAGGCCGCCGGCGAAGCCGGTGACGACGGTTTCGACGTCGAAGACGCGGAGGGCGCGGGCGACGTTGATACCCTTGCCGCCGGCGACCACGCGGAAGGAGCGGGCCGTGTGGTATTGGCCCGCGCCGAAGTTGTTCACCTCATAGGTCCGATCCACCCCGGCGTTGGCGCATAGGACAAGTACCATGGTTAGGACAAGCGGCCTCCAGTGCCGCCGAGACACGAACGCGGCAAGAGCTGGACCCCCGGGCCCCGAGGGGCGGGCCGGGGACTCGAAGGCGCCGCGCCCGGGAGCAGGCAGCCCCAGGGGCCGTGCCTCGGCGCGCGGCGCCGGCAGGATTGGTCAAAGCGTGGCGAGCAACTCGCCCATGGCGGCGACAGCGGCATTGAGGTTCTCGACGGAATTGGCGTAGGAGAGGCGCAGATAGCCGTCGCCGTACTCGCCGAAGGCGGTACCCGAGAGAACGGCGACACCGGCCTCTTCGAGGATGCGCTTGGCGAGGGTGCGGCTGTCCACGCCGGTGGCCTTGACGTTGGGGAAGGCGTAGAAGGCGCCGCCGGGCATGATGCAGCTAACGCCGGGGAGGCTGTTGAGGCCCTCGACGATGACGTCGCGGCGGCGCTTGAACTCGGCCATCATGGCGTCGGACTCCTCCTGGGGGCCGCGGAGGGCGGCGATGCCGGCGCGCTGGATGAAGCTTGGGGTGCAGGAGTTGCAGTTGGTCTCCAGCTTGGCCATGGCGGCGGTGACTTCCGCGGGGGCCACGCCGTAGCCGAGACGCCAGCCGGTCATGGCGTAGGTCTTGGAGAAGCAGTCCAGGAGGATGGTGCGCTCCCTCATGCCGGGCAGGGCGAGGATGGAGTAGTGCTCGCCGTCGTAGACCATGCGGGAGTAGGCCTCGTCGGTCATGATCCAGATGTCGCGCTCGACGGCGAGGCGGGCGACGGCTTCCAGGTCTTCGAGGGTGACGACGCTGCCGGTGGGATTCTCGGGCGAGTTGATGATGATCATCTTGGTCTTGGGGGTGACGAGGCCGGCGAGCTCCTCGACGTCGAGGCGGAACTGGTTCTCCTCGCGGAGGGGAACGGGCACGGACCGGGCGCCGACGAAGTCAATGACGGATTCGTAGATGGGGAAGCCGGGATTGGGGTAAATGACATCGTCGCCCTCGTCCACGAGGGCCAGGATGCCGAAGAAGATGATGGGCTTGGCGCCGGGGACGACGACGACCTCCTCCAGGGCGACCTGGCAGCCGCGGGACTTCGAGACATCCTCGGCGATGGCCTCGCGCAACTCGGGATCGCCGGGGGAGGGTCCGTAGTGGGTCCAGCCGCTCTCGAGGGCGTCGCAGGCGGCCTGGCGGATGTAGGCGGGGGTGTCGAAGTCGGGCTCGCCGATCTCGAGGTGGATGATGGTGCGGCCCTCGCGCTCGAGCTGCTTGGCGCGGGCCAGGACCTCGAAGGCCGTTTCGGTGCCCAGCCTGCTCATTCTCTCTGCGAACACTTGGCATACCTCCCGTCGGGTTGCGGAGTGCCTAGGATACCCACGCGAAAGGGAACGCACCAGCGCGCCCGCGAGCCAATCCGCTCGAGGGAAGCAGGACCCCGCCCACAAGCCCCAGCCCCTCGCGGCATGGCCGCTCCCGCCCGGTGGCGTGTAGTCTACACCTTGGGCAAGGGCAAGGGAACCCGGGGCGGGCCGGGTCTATCACGGGCGAGGGGCGGGCACGTTGTCGTTGGGGCCGGCTGTGCCGGCGACGCGTCACGTGACTGCCGTCGCCAGCAATAGCTGGCTCCTACGCTGCGCCCGCCGGCGGTGCGCGCTACGGCGGGCAGCCGCTACTTCGGGTGAAGGACGCACGGCTGGGTTGACGTGTAGAACTTGCGGCCGTCCACGTCGAAGACCAGCTCGCCGTAAACGGCAGTGTATTCGCCCTCGGCCCGCGGGACGGAGCCGACGAAGGCCTCACCCTCGGGCGAGAGGGGCTGCTCGATCCACTTGGCCTGGCGGAAGTCGCGGATCTGGGAGCGGGCGACCCACATTCGGCTCTCGACGGGCGTGGCGTCGGCGGAGGCGGCCAAGCGGAGGGAGTCGGGGGATTCGGTGAAGTCGGGGGTAAGGGCGGGGAT
>CAZSOQ010000174.1:0-11447 GCA_964608495.1 uncultured Armatimonadia bacterium
CGACGCCATGCCCACTCCCGCCCCCATCCCCAGCGACCCCGCGAGCTGCTGCACTTGAAACAGAATCGTGAGCGCGGCGATGGCTTTGGTGCCGTAGGGCAGGCCTGCCACCCAGAAGGTGTCCACGAGGTTGTACAGGGACATGACGACCATGCCCACGGCGCTCGGCACGCTGAGCCTCACCAGCAGCCCGGCTATCGGCGCCGTGCCCAGGTCCGCTGTCCTCTTCTGCACTTCGCCAGTCACGGCCGCCGACGCCCTGTCGGCGTCCCGCTCAGTCATGCGAACCAGTCCGGGAGCCCTTGCTGCCCCCGCCGCGCGCCCGCACAGCCCCCTCGGCCGCGTCGCGCAGAGTCGTCAGTGCCTCCAGGATTCTCACCAGGTCTTC
Source organism: uncultured Armatimonadia bacterium (assembly GCA_964608495.1). Lineage (GTDB taxonomy): Bacteria > Armatimonadota > Zipacnadia > Zipacnadales > FEN-943 > JAKORR01. The sequence continues at coordinate 389 of CAZSOQ010000174.1, forward strand.
GTCACTGGTCTCGCCCAGTAACCCCTTCAGCCTCTCACGCTGCTCGCGCAGGTGCCGCAGCCGCTGGCGCCTTCCCTCCGCGGTGTGGGTGACGCGCACGACGCGACGGTCGTCCGGGTCGCCCTCGCGCTCCACCAGGCCCTGCTCGACCAGAGCGTCCACCAGTGCCGTCACGCTGCTGGGATGCAGGCCCAGCTCCTCCGATAGCTCCGACATCGTCGGCCTCCCCAGCTCCCCGATCGCTGCCAGGCAGTGCATCTGCGCCATCGTCACGTCAGGATGCGGCGGCATCTGCTTCGGCCTCAGGTACTTGCCGAAGATCTCCCGGAACAGGTCGTCAATCGCTCCCACCATCTCTTCTCGCGACATCGCCATGGTCTGTCCCCCTGGCACCAGCTCCCCCTGAACTTGGGTAGCCATTATTTGCTCTGCCAGACTATTGTATTCCCCAAGCATGTCCCCGTCAACGCTCTGTCCCCTTCCCTCGGGCACGTGTAGCGCTCTCGGCCGCCGAATCCCGCTTCCGGCTGGCTTCCCCCGACGGTGCCCGGAGCAGGAGCAGCGGTGCTCGGGCGCCCCGGGCGCCCCCCAACCTGCGCGGAAGGCGGCCAAGCCCAAGTCCCTTAAGGCCCGTCCGCCACCACCCAGACCACTAGAGGGGAGCCCTGCCGGGAAGGCGGCAGGAAACCGCGGTTCCGACAGGGAACCTGAAAGGTAGGCGGCGCGTTCATGCTTGGCGACACTGGCTGAAAGCTGCTGCCAGGCCCACCCATCAACAGGAGGGGTTGCGCATGAGGTCCCGCGTCCCTGTCCTCGGTAGCATCGTCGTTCTCTTGGCCGTCAGTTCCGCGTTCGTGCCGCCCGCCGTGGCGGACGAACCTCTGGATGAGACCGTGCCCAGGCCGGACCTGGTCATAGCGAGGGTGGTGCTCGACCAGAAACTGGGCAGTCAGACGCCGCCCTTCGAGATAAGCGTCTGGGTCAAGAACATCGGCACCGCCGAGGCGGCCCCCTCAGTCACGGCTGTCATGTCCACCACCCGCGTGTCGGGGCGGTTGATACTCGGGTCGTCCGCGTCGGGCGTATCGGTTATCGGTGCCCTCAAGACCCCGAAGATCCCCGTTGGCGGCGAGGCCATGGTCAAGGTCACGGTGCAGGGCGCTCTTAGCAGCAGGTGGTTCATCTTCCTGGCGGACGCCCCAGTCTCCGGTCACCCATCGGGCCAGGTCGGCGAGGGCGTCGGCCCCTCCGCGTATGGCCCCGAACCCCTCGGCGAGCTGAACAACAGCTTCGCCGTGCCCTTGGACCCGGGCAACGGTTACGTCCAGACCTTCATCAACCCGGCCGTGCCTCACTAGTGAGCCGGGTTGGCGGCGGGGCACTGCATTGCCTTGATGGGAGGCGCGGCCGAGGTGAACGGCGCACCGGCGGCCCTCCTGGTGCTGAGTCACCCGCTCGGCGGCGCCGTCGCGCCGCTCCTTGAGGGCAAGGTGGCGCATTGCCTTCGCTAGGCCGTCGCAGTCCTCCACGGAAGGGGCCGCCGGGTAGCCAGCGGCCTCGCGGCAGGCGACATCCGGGCCAAGCCGTGCCGTGTCGGCGCGCCCCCGTCGCGCAGCGCCTCCGCTCAACCGTCAGCGCCACTTCCCCAGCGGGTCGCGCAGCAACCCCCAGACCGTCGCGGCTCTGAAGACCAGCATTGCCAGGACGCCCGGTGGCATCACGAGAAGGCTCTCGAACTCGCCTCAGGCTGAGCGGTAGGCGGCAGGGCCCCTTACAGCGTGGACAGCAGGAGGCACCAAGGCACCCGTCAGCGGCAACCAGAGCAGAGACCCCAGCCCCATGTGTACCACCAAAGCCCGCCAGCCGCACCGGCGACCCAGGAGGAGGGCCACATCCTCTACAGCCAGCGGCGCCGACCGGAAAACCACCAGCACGACGACGAGAGCCAGTGCGAGGAAGGCGGGCGCGCGCTCAGTCCGCCGGGGGACGAGGTACCCGGGCTTGCTATCCCTCCTCCCTTAGACGCAGACCGATCGCCACAGGAATGACGCCCAGGGATAGGTACGCCGCTACGGTCGCTGCCGGCAGGATCTCGTACGGCGGCGCGGACACCATGAGGTAAGGGCCCAGGCCGAGGATGCCCACGACATACCAGCCGGCGCCGAAGGCCAAGGCCAGGCGCCGCGTGCTTCGTGCCCTCCTCAGGAACACGCCAATCTGCATGACGCCTATGGCAGCGCCAGCCATCGGCCCGAGGATGAAGACATAAGCGAAGAAGCTGCACTGCCCGACGAAGCGCAGCAGCTCTGAGGAGGCTATCCCCGGCGGCTATGGAGCTGATCGAGGAAGAGCTGGGCAAGGCCCGCCAGGCCCGCTCGGCCAACCCGAGTTGCAGGATACCCACCATTGAGGAGAGCGACGGCTCGCTGGCACCAGCCGAGGAGACGCCGCGGCCTCGGGGGCCTGGCTGGCGCACGGCGGCCTTTGCGGGCTCGGCGCCGACCAGCCCCTGGGTGGTGGCTGGTGTCACCACCTGCCCGGTGGTGGTGTCCCTGCAGCCGGGCTGGCGCGAGCTGCTGCTGTGGGCGGGCGAACCTCGGGGGATGGAGGCATCGAGGCTCGGGCGGTGGCCGCAGGGACGTGGGGCGGTGTTCGGAGGGGCGGCAGCACCACGGGGCGGTTGCGCCCCAGAACCCGAAGTGCGCCCGCGAGGAGCGGACGCACTCTCAATGGCTGCTCAAGAGGGCCTGCGCACCAACCGATGCGTCAGAACTCCTTTTGGTAGATCGTCAGGTCGGCCAGACCTAGGCCGCCCTCTGTGACCCACTTGACGTGCCCGTCGTACCACAGGTAATTGGTGCCGTCGTTGTGGCGCGCGCTGTAGTGGTTCACGATGGCCTCTCTGGGATCGTAGTCTGTCCACGGAGTCGGCAGATTGGGACAGCAACGCCAGCCCCGGCAGCACAGGCCCGTACCGTCCCCGAGAGCCACGGTGCCCGCCGGATCGGCCATGCGGCCGTCCTCCGTCCCGTCCGGGCGCCCACCGCCGTGTGGCGTCATGTTGTACGCGTAGCCCATGTGCACATGCGTGTTGTTTCCTCCGCCGGCGCACTCGGTGGTGCCGTTAAGGGACTTCTGGGAAGGGCAAACGTGCAACTGCCAGTTCTTGACGTAGGGCGCGATGGCAAGGCGCCAACTGTAGCCGCCGGTCGTGGGGTCGTATGTTGCCGAGATAGGGTTCGGGTCTTTGCGCGGGCCGGCATCGGGAACATCAAGCTGGGCGTGGACGCGCCGGCCCTCGGCCTGCCGTTCACCCACGAGGAGCGCATCAACGCCATCAGCCCCGGCGACTAGGAGACTATCGTCACCTCGATCGTCCAAGGACTGGACGGCTGGGAAGTCGAATGCGCCGGACGAGAGCATGGCAGTATCATCTGCAGGCGGCGTGCGGCAAGTGGTCGAGGTGGATCCCGTCGAGGGCTTCGCGGCAGCCATGCTCTAGGTGCGCGAGTGCCTGCAGACTCGCTGCGGAGCAATCTTATCCTGACACTACCGGAGGGAGGCGCGATATGAGCACCAGAATCAGGATTGGCTGGTCGCAAGGAGACATTACACCGCACAGGCCGGTGGCCCTGCGCGGGCAGTTCAACTTGCGCCTGGCGACGCGGGTCCATGACCCACTCACGCTGACGGCCCTGGCCCTGGACAGCGGCGACGACCAGGCCATCCTCGTGTCCATGGATGCCTGCGGGGTGGATGTGGACGTGCTTGCGGATGCGCGGGCGGCAGTGGCCGAGCGTCTGCCGGACTTCGACCCCCGCAGGCTGATCGTCAGCGCCACTCACACCCACACGGCACCCTTTGCGGGCGACCGCACGGGCCTACAGAGGGATGCGGATTACGCCGACGCCATCAAGGCGCGCTACCCTGACTACATGACCATTGCCGAGTACAGCGAGTTGCTGACTGAGGCGCTCATCGCCGCCGTGGGTGAAGCCTGGGAGCGACGTACGGAGGGGTATGTTGGCTGGGGGTACTCGCACGCAGTGGTGGGTGAGAACCGGCGGGTGCGCTACTTCGACGACCGCGCGACGATGTACGGCAGCACCAGCGCCGCAGACTTCTCCCACATCGAAGGCCACGTAGACCACAGCGTCAACCTGTTGTTCACGTACGATGGCGGGCAGAAGCTGACGGGGATGCTGGTGAATGTGGCCTGCCCGTCGCAGGCCAGCGAGAGCGGACAGGACTTCGTGTCGGCGGACTTCTGGCACGACACCCGCGAGGAGCTGCGCCGGCGGCACGGCGGAGGCCTGTTCATCCTGCCGCAATGCTCGGCTGCCGGCGACCAGAGCCCGCATCGCCTCATCGGCGCGCGGGCGGAAGAGCGTATGCTGAGTCTCAAGTACGGGGGTGGTGTCGGCCGACCTCTCAACGAGGCCCTGCGCCGTGACATTGCCCGCCGCATCGCCGACGCGGCGGATGATGCCGAACCCGCTGCCCGCAGGGACCTGCGCGATGAGGTAGCCCTCAAGCACGAATATCGCACGCTGAACCTGCCGCACTGGGATCTCAGCGAGGGGGAGTACGTCTCGCTCCAAGAGGAGATCGCCGAACTCAGCGGGCGACTGGCGGAGCTTGGCGAGGCAGACCCCCTGGGCTCAACTTACACGGCTCTCCGCTCCCGCATCGCCTGGTGTCAGCGGGCGGCAGACCGCTACGAGAACCCGGTGCCCGCCATCCCGAGCGAGCTGAATGTCCTGCGCCTTGGCGACGTCGCCTTCGTTACCGCTCCCTTTGAGTACTACCTGGACTTCGGTGATCGCATCAAGGGACGTTCAGCGGCCGTCCAGACTTTCGTCGTGCAGTTGACGGCCGGTGGCACGTACCTGGCGACAGACCGCGCGGCGCAAGGCCTCAGCTACGGCGCTGTCCCCGCGAGTTGCCGCGTCTCCCCAGCCGGGGGGCAGGTGATTGTGGACGAGGCGGTTGGGATGATAGCGGCGATGTTCGCTGCTGAGTGACTAGCTTCGCTTGCTGACGCTATCTTGCACCCAGCCCCAGGGAGCCGAGAGTCTGGACGTCCTAGGGCTGTAGACGGCGATCAGTCAGCACCGTCTCGGCCTTGCCAGCCGCAGGGACGGCGGTCTGCCGCATTGCGACGGGGAGCCTCGTGCAGATCGGCCCGTCAGCCGGCAAGACCTTCTCAGGGGGGCCGGCGAAGGTCGGCATCGGCCACGGGATCCGCGGCGACCCGTGGTCCGGCGACCATGGCCACAGGAGTTGCCTACGCCGGCTCCAGGTCGTCGGCCACGGCGCCGACGAGGGTGTAGTCCGTGGGTGCAAGCTGCAGGATGCTGCCGGGTACCCACTGGTTGACGGGTCCGAAGGCGACGAGGCGGGCGATGAAGCGCTGCCAGCTTACGCCGCCCAGGTTGACGTTGAGCCAGAAGGAGCGGGCCCTTGCGCCCAGGATCTCCACCCGTTCCACGATGAGCTCGAGTCCCGCGGGCTCGGAATCGGTCGTCGGGGGCTGGCCGTTCGCCAGCCACAGGTTGATGTGGACCTTCTCGTCGGAGGGTGTGGGTATGTGAGCACCCTCATAGACGCATGTCTTGATCTCGTATCCCGAGGATGGCGGACGTGCGTAGTGTCCGTGTATGCTCTGGAAGGTCACTCGGTCCGGATCCCAGATGAACCAGTGGGTGGAATGGTCGCCGTTCAGCGCAACGGGGAAGTCGCACACAAGGTCGGGCTGCACGACATACTGGCCATTGTTGGGGTTTGACGCATTCCCCCAGCGCGAGAACTCGATGTCTATCTCCTCAGTGCCTGACTTGTAGGTGAACAGGCCGGCCACCACGTTCTCATCAAGCTGATCAACCCGGCTGGCAAGATAGAACCGGTACTCCGCGTAGCCGAACGACTTCTCCGTGAACACCTCCGCGCAATACCACTTGCCGTCACGCTCAGTGATCTTCAGGTGCAGTCGCTCTTGGCCATCCACCCACACGTTGCCCGTGCTGTTGTTCCAGTAGTGCCACAGCGGTGAGTGCTGCTATTCACGGCCCAAGGCCTCCGCGTGGGTCTAGCGCGCCTGCTCGGGCAGCCCGAAGCCCAGCACTGCCTGGAGCATCATGGCTGCGTCCCCGAGGCTTGCCGCTCCGTCGCCGTTGAGGTCCAGGCCAGCGGGTATCCGCCCCTCGCCCTGTCCCAGAGCGCGCCAGGCACCGATGAACGACGAAAGGTCCCCGGCATCCACAGTCCCGTTGCGGTCGAGGTCGCCGATAGGATAGCCCTGGGCCACAAGCTCGGGCGCGATCACGCCGGGCATGGTGACCCCCACCATGAACTTGCCGGGCAGGGCCGCCTCGGCCGAGAAGACGTCTCCGGACCGGGTCGTGGCCAGTGGCACCCAGCCCAGTCCGTCCTGCCACTGGTAGATTCTCGCGTGCTCGTACAGAGCGGGCCACCAACCTCGGCTCAGCGCCTCGGCCGGGGTCACGGCCAGCTCCAGCCCCACCGTGCGCCCGGTGATGGCCTGTCCCTCGGCGTCCGCTGCCGACAGCGCAACGGCGCGAGAAAGCGCCAGCAGGGGCAGGTCTGCGTTGCTCTGGGCACTGCGAACGCCTCGGCTCGGCCCACCCACAGCCCTCGAGCAGTATGGCAGCCCCTGCGTTGCCGCTTGCCCGGTCCCGCGCAGCAGAGTCGGCATGATAGCGACGTTGACCACCTCATTGGCAGCCCACGCTTCAGGGGCGGTGATGAGCAGGCCGATGTCGTGGTCAGCAGCCCAGCGCAGGCCATCGGCCGTCTGCTGGAAGTCCCCGATGGCTTCCTGGAGGCTGCTCAGCTGCGCCGCGATGGAGCTCGCTGCGGCGGCCACGGCGGCCTTGATCCGCCCCAGGAGGAAGGTCAGCAAGCCGCTGGACGCCTCCTTCGGCGGCTCGTTGTAGGACTCCGGGGTCACGATGATGCCCTGGGCCTGAAGCCCCGACTCCGACACCCAGCGCTTCCGCCAGACGGCGTTGGCCCTGACATCCGCGTTCAAGACGGCACCGCCCACTGCAAGGTTGAGGGAGCCCTTGGCCGCGTATCCGGCACCCACGTGCTGCCAGCGCTCGTAGGTTACCTCCTCCAGCGGCAGAGACGTGCCGACCTCATGGGCGGACTTGATTGCCCCCAGAAGGAACGCGCTGGCGTCGTACCCATAGGCCCCCGGGTCCAGGAAGAGGTCCCATCGGCTTCCCGTCCGCAGCGCCGGAGCGCGCTGGCGCCAGGTCGTGCCGAACTCCGTCAGGCTCGCCTGCAGTATCTGCCACGGCACGCGCAGCTCGTCGCTGGATCCCGCTTCGACATAGGCGCCAGTGCCGGTGGGCAGTCCCGCGGTCGTCCAGGAGCCGCAATCCGCCGCCACCGTCAGCTTGCCGTCGGAGCCATAGTCGAGCATCACGGCGGCCTCGCCACGGCCCCCTCCGCCAACCGCCGGGTATACGGGCGCGGCTGTGAGCTCGAACCCGACCACGTCTTCCACCGAGAGGGCCTGCGCCTCCAAAGCCCCAGCGACCTCGCCTGGGCCGGCCGTGCCTTCGTGGGCGACGTGCAGTGCCCACCGGTACCTCGGCTCTGTGCCGACTGCGCAAGTGCTGCCGGCCTCGCCCTCGATGCTGTAGGTGCCCGTGCCCCGCAGCGAGCCCTTGAGCTCCACCGAGCCTAGAAGGGGCACACTGCCCTCGGCCTTGGGGCCCGCGCCCGCGTAGCCTTCGACTCCGAAGGCCCTCCCCGACATAGCCGTCGCCCGCACCGGGAGGTGCGGCACCTGACCGGCCAGGGCATCCACCAGACCGTTCATGACCGCCACGAACTCCGGAGCCAGCGGTCCGTTCAGGCTGCCTGTGGACGCCGCGTTGGACATCAGCAGGGCCGCCACCAGTCCACTGCCAAGGAGCTTGGCCGGGTCCGTTTCATCCGGCGCGATATCCACCGTGACACCTCGGCTTTCGAAGGCCCCACCCACTGCCTCTCCCCCGCCGGGGACGCTGAGCCAGGACGGCACCTGAGTGGCGTCCCAGGCGTCCCCGAGGTCGCCGCCCAGGAACCCCTTGAGCAGGCCGGAGTAGCGGCCCGTCAGGTCAACTTGAACCACATCAGGCTGGTTGGGTCGGTGCACCATCCGCACCTTGGGCCCGAACCTTGGGCCGAGAAGCACCACTAGGCCGGCATCCACTGCGCCCCGGATCCCAGGCCCCACGCCGGCCGCGGCTTCGCCCACGAACTCCAACTCCTCCTCCCATTCCGTAGCCATCTGCGTAGCCGGAGGGATGGCGCAGAAGTCCAGGTGGTCCTGCCGCACGCCCTCGGCAGGGAGGCGGTACCTCTCCGGGCGGAAGGTCCAGCCCGCCTTGTAGGACGCAGAGACGTCATAGCAGGTCCTGCCTGCGGGGGCTTGGGCCTGCCAGCTGCCGTCGGCGCCAGGCGCCACGGTCGCGACCACCTCGTCGTCCGCCACCACCCGCACCGTGGCCTGCGTCACGTCCTCGCCGGGCGGAAGGGTCGCCGAGCCGCTGAGGTCGAGGGGAGGTACCTGGGCGAAGTCTACGCCCGTGACCTCAGCGCCCCCGGCTGTCACATCCCGGTGGTCGGGCTCAAAGACTCGGTCGGGCACCAACGGCGCGACGCGGCAGGGGCCGGGTTCGAGGTCCGTCAGTGAGTATCTTCCGTCGCTGCCCGTCGACGCGCAGTCCACCACGCTCTGGCCCACCATGGCGCACACCGTGATGCCCGCGAGCGGCTTGCCCTCCGACGTCACACGGCCGCGCACGGCTGCCGCCCGACCGTAGACGCCCTCAAGCCCGAAGTATGCATAGATGTAGACGTTCCTGCCATTGGCGTCGCCGATGGACATTGCCACCGTGGAGCCGTAGACGCGCATGGAGCCTGTGTTGGCGTAGCCCGGTATCCACCGGGCTCCGTGCTGTGGGTCCCAGGCAGCCGGACACGAGTCCTCGCTCCACACGATGGTGTCGCCGAACACGTCGGGGCCGCTGAACCGGCCATCGCCGGGGTCCACGCGGATCTCGTGCAGCCCTTCCTTCCCCAGGGCGTGGATGGCCGAGGCCGTGACGACGCCCGGCCTGTAGACCCACGCCACAAGGTCGTCGAAGATCGCGGGATCGCTCTGCTCGTACCCTTCGTCGTAGAGAGGGCGCGAGCCGTTGCGAGGATCCCAGATGTGGATGCGCCGGTCGGCGCCTTCCCAGACGACCGTGTCCCCCCAGATCCTCGGCCGCCACCCGCCCGAGGACTCGGGCACAACGCGGTAGCCGCCGGTGGGGTCCCATAGGCGGACGCAGGCCTCTGCTTCGGTGCCGCCGGTCTCATCGCGCCAGGCGACGGTGTCGCCCCAGACCTCGACACCTGGGTTGAAGCCGCGTGCCGGCGCCAAGACGCGAGCCTGCCCCTCGAGATCCGATATCCATATCTGCCGGTCCTGAAGATCGGCCTCGGACTTCGCGTCAGACCACACGACGGTGTCGCGGTAGATGCTGATCGACCTGGGCAGCAGTGTGTTCTTCCACAGAGGGCGCGTGCCGCGCGCCGGGTCCCAGACGAAGATGCGGTACTCGGCACGGGGTGCCGTCTTCTCCCACCAAGTGCCAATCCAGGCGATGGTGTCGCCGAAGATGTCGCACGGCCCGTCATTGCTCCACCAGTTCTCGGAGATGGGCACGATGCCGTGTAGTTGCTCAGCGCGGACGCCCTTCGGCGGTTCGGGCCTGGGCGCTCGGGGCGTACCCCTCAGAAGCCCCCACGGTATCCCAAGGCTCGCCAGGCGCAGGCCAGGATAGCGGTCAATCATCGGTCCCAGCGGCCCGTTGCCCACCGCTCCTCCCCACGTCAACGCGCGCGCCCTGTGGGGATCAGGCACTCCCGTCCTGGCTGCTGTCCACGCGGCAGTGCCTATAGCGCACGCAGCAACGGACACAATGACCCCTGTGCGTAAGGCCGCGCCGTGCACCGTCCTTTCCTCTTCCCAGATCGGCTCTCTGCTCTCGAGCTGCGGGGACAGGCCTCCCCTTGGCTGCCCATCTCTATTCTAGGCCCCCGAGCAGGGACTAGCAAGCCCATCCTGTGCTGCGCCCGATTGGGGTGAGACACGAAGCGCGTGGTTCTGCTCTGGTCGTCAGGGCATTTTGCACAGCCCTCCCATAGCAGGCCGTGCTATCCGCAGAGGCTGACTGCGGGCGGCGGGGCGTGCCCGAGCATATCCGCTCGGACAATGGACTGGAGGTTCACGGCCAGGGTGGTGAGGAATCGGCCGGAGCGCGTAGGCGTCAGCACGCTGTACTGCGTAGTACCTCTTGATGTTCGACCCGCTGTTGAGCAGCTTCCTTCTGGTGATGTGGCTGACGGGGGCAGGAACGGCGAGTGTGCCGGTGTGGCTCGCGGCCCTTTACATGCTGACGAGCCGCGACGGCTCTTGGCCCGCCGCCGCCAACAGCCCTCCCGCGGCCGCCACGGCAACCCCGACAACCAGGCCCTGTCGCCAGTCTACCGCCGACGGACGGTCTTCCGGGGCGAAGACCTCGGGCGCCCTGCCCCTCCACCAGTCCGCGGGCCTCATCCGCGCTGACAGGCGTCTGAGATCGTCGTACTCCCGGAAGAGCCAGTACTAGGACGCGAGGAGCAGGAAGATCGGTGTCAAGCTAGCAGGACACGTGGCTAGCAGAAGCGCTGGGAGACCGGCTTCCCTCGGCACTCCCGCCATGACCGCGGCGATCGCGCCCGCGAAGCCCGCACACCACACTGCCCACACGAGCAGCAAGACTCTCGATACAGTGAAGGTCCTCAGGCCTGTGTGCCGCGCCAGGCGGCCATACGCGTGCGCCTGCCAGAACAGCACCGCGCTGGCCGCCGCTGCGAGCGAGGCAAGCAGCCCCGGCGCCAGACCGTACAGGCCTCCTTCTGCGCTCGTAATACCTGTGGCCTTAGGCCACGCCGCTCCTCGGGACGGCAGCCCGCCCCTAGAGATCCGGCCGAAAAGGTGGGGAGGGAGAGG
>CAZSOQ010000175.1:0-11231 GCA_964608495.1 uncultured Armatimonadia bacterium
GCTGAGCTGGCGCGCGGGCGCCCGCAGCCGCTCCCACAAAGCCCTCGCTGGTGACACAACCTGCGGGTCGGTCAGGTTCAGCGGCCCATGGGGGAGCAGGAAGAGGCGCGACGAGCCTTCCTTCACGGAAAGCGCCTTCCCGCCCCATACGTAGGCTACTTCGAGCCAGTCGGCCGCGTCGTAGTATCGCGTGACGTCGTAGCCTACGCTCGACGCCCGCTGCTCCCACTGCTCCGCGAGGGCGACACCGAGACCGGCGGGAGTATCGTCGGTCCAGGAGAAGTCGAACCAGCCGCCACGCTCCGCAGCGTCGGGGTCGAGGCTGGGGCTCCCGAAGTAGAGATCGCGGTAGTCATCGCCGACCTGAAGTATGCCCCGGGAAGGCCGGGCGCCGACCCCATGCTGCAAGGCATAGGTGCCCTCCCTCTGTTGCACCAACGCCCCCTCGCCAGCCTTCTCGACGGTAAGGGCCTCGTCCCTCGCGCGGAAGGCACGGCGGATCTCGATGGCGTCGGGGTGGAAGACGTACCAACTCCAGCCCTCGAGTAGGTCGTTGCTCACGGGAACGGTGATGGAGACGACGGCTCGCGACGCCTTGACCTCCGGCTCACCGAAGCCACGCCAGCTATCCCAGGACATCCGCCAGGGCGAGGCGAGCAACTCCACGGGCGCGTTGGTCGGGCGCAAGGAGACGAGGGCGTCTTCGGCGGGAGCGAGGATGGCCTCGTAGGCCGCAGTGACGATTCGCAGACGGCCCTTGTGGAGGGATTCGGTGTGGACGAGCGGATTCGTGAGTGCGGTAACCGACTCGCGCGCGGGCTGTAGGAACGTCCAGGCTCCGGCGGGTCTCGGGCCCATCCGCAGGCCTAGGACGTTGGCCCCGTCGGGGGCGGTCAAGAGGCTGACGGGGATGGGCTTGCCGGCATCGGCGGTAACCAGCGTCGGTGGACGGGGGTCGAGCGAAAACAGCCAGAAGGGCCCGGCGGGAGCGGCGTAGGGAACCGGCGGGATCGCGACGATGGGGCCGGGGCTGGCGAGGCGAGCATAGGGCACGGTGCAGCGCTCGCGCAGAAGGCTGCCGCCAGGGGGGGCCTCGACGGTGACGGTGATTTCGCCTGCTCCGGGCGGCGGCTGAAGGGTAAGCTCGACGTCGCGCTCGGCACCGGCGGCGAGGTCGAGGGTCGCGCGGGCCTGCTGGTCTCCGCAGGCGCAAAGGACGGTGAAGCCGCGGCCGGGCATGGCACCGGCGTTGCGGAGACGGGCGGTCACGGTGACGGGCTCGCCGGGATCGGCCAGCGGCGGAGAGCCTTGGGCGTCCACCAGATCGGCGACGGGCACGAGGAAGTAGTCCCGGCAGGCGGTGTCCACGGCGGCCCTCACGCCCCGCTCGGCACTGCCATAGGTGAAGAAGGCCAGGCCCCGCAGGTCCGGGGCGATCTGCTTGAGGTACCGGACTTCCTCCACGATCTCGTCCGGCGTCGGGCTGTATCGCACGCTTGCGTCGTCGCGCTTGACCACGTTGATGCCCAGCCCGATGAGCGTCTTCTCGAAGACTCCGCACTCACGGGCGTGGGCCACGATGCTGTCGAAGCGGGTGAGGCTGTAGCCCGTGTAGTTGAGGTAGATCTCCGGGAGGAAGAAGTCCACGAGATCGCGAAGCTTAGGCCAGAAGTCGTACCAGCCGCAGAACCACACGGCGATGAACTCGTCGGGCCGCAGCTTGCGGGCCTCGGTCAGGGCCTGGTGGAACTTCGGGAAGTACTCGGCCGAGCCGCCGAACTCGTCTATGGCGATGGCCGGCTTCGAGGTCCAGCCGCGCACGAAGTGCTCCATCGGCTTGTCCTTGCCGCACATCGCCCCACACCAACGCGCTGGGAGGACTCCCCGCCTCTGCCAGTACTCGGCGTCGTCCGGGCCCGCGGTGAGCTGGATCGTGGGCCACCGCAGCTCGTGTCCCTTCTCGGCCTGGTACCAGGCGAAGTCCACGCGGTAGGCGGTCACGGGCACTCGCAGCGTGGCTTCGAGGCGCTGGTCCTCGTGAACGGCGAGGGCGCGCAGGTCGTACCAGCCGGCCCGTGCGAAGGTGTAATCGGCCTCAAGCACGGCAGCGCCCCGATCATCGGCCGTGAGGGTGTCGCCCGCGATGCGCGCGCTCTCTCCCCCATCCGCCAGCCCGACGCTGATCCGCCAGGGCGTGCCGGGGGCCGCGCCCTGGACCGCCGCCTCGTAGGACACCCGCTGACCCACCCAGGGCACCGAGCGCGAACGGTAGAGGTCCAGCCGAGGGGCCGAGAGACTGGCCAGCAGCCCCGCGGCCAGGAGAAGGCTAGCCATGGCCGTCACGTCCGGGCGCCGAGGCGCTCGCCGCGGGGGCCAGAGCGCGCTGTAGGCGGAGGATGGCCGAGGCCACCGCCTCGCGCTCGCGCAGAAGGGCCTGGGGATCGGTGGTGTAGTGGGTCAGATCGCGCACGATCCCCGGCCGCACGGCCAGGAGCTGCGACGCGAGGGCCAGTAGGTCGCGATGGGCCTTCGCCCGGGGCGAGGCCATCACGGCGTCGCGCGTCTCGCGCAGCACGCTGAGCAGGTCGTAGTCCTCGATGCCGTCGCGGATCACCTCGAGCCGCAGGGACGGTAGCGGCGTCTGATCCCTGCCGGGGTACACGAGCAACCCGTCGCCGTTGTAGTGGCCGAAGGTGAAGGTGTTCCAGGGCACGTCCGGCCATCGCTTGCCGGCGGCGATCGCGTCCCGGACGCGCTCATCGGCCGGGGGAATCTGCGTGCCGTCCGCCGAGGGCTCAGTGATGAGATTGGTGCGCCACATCGCCACCTCGTAGTACAGCAAGCCCGTCACGCCGTACTTGTGGGTCTGCCAGAAGAGCACGCGGGCATCGGTCGCCGGGTAGTCAATGAACCAATTGCAGTAGGGGTGCCAGGGGCCGCAGCAGATGTACCACCACACCTCATCGCCCGCCCGGCGGCGCTGCTCGGCGGCCTTGGGGTCATAGGCGGCCGTGAGGGGCACCCAGACGTCCACGGTTCCCTCCAGCCTGTCGTTGGGCGCCACCGTGCAGGCCCGTCGGAGCTCGGGCACGGCCTGACGCACGGCCGAGAAGGCCTTCACCACGTCGTCGTAGCGGTCGGGCGCCACCTCGTCGAACCCGTAGACGTAGGCCAGCGGCAGCCAGCCGTGCTCGCGCAGCCAAGCGGCCTGCTCGCGGACGTACCCGATGACCTCTGGCTTGTCGCTGTCCACGGTGCGAAGGTTGAGGGCGTTGAGGCCGCGCTCGACGCACCACTGCAGGTCCTCGCGCGGCGGCCACATCTCGGAGGTGTACAGGGACGCCGGGTTCAGCCGATGCTCCAGGAGCAGCTCATGGAGCCTAAGGCGGAAGTCGGGCGGCGGCAGGCCCTCGAAGCCATACCACCGGCACGCGTCGTACCGCTGGAGGATGCTGAAGGCCGTCTTCAGGCGGCTGGGTCGCGGCAGCGTGAGGTCCCAGACCCTGAGCTGCAGCGGCCAGGAGGCAGTGGCGCCGCCCTCGGCAGTGACGCGCACCTGGCCGCAGTAGGTGCCGGGGACAGTGCCCGGCGGGACGTACAGGCTGATCCACAGCGGCTGGAGCTCCCCGGCACGCACCTCGAAGGGCTCCAGCGGTAGTAGCGGGTCCGGCCAGGAGCCGACATACTCCACCGGGTATACCGGCTGTCTGGTGACGACGTAGCCCACGCGCCACAGCCTGGCAGCATCGGCCGGCAGGGCTTTGCCCGACCTGGCGTCCTTGAGCGCGCTGAGCTCCACGGCCTCGATGCGCACGTCGTCCGTGAGGGGGAGGACGACGAGTTGCACGCTCTCCCACTCGTCGCGCGCGGCCGAGAGCTGGACCGTGCCGCCGAGGTTCACGCGGTCGTCATCGGGATGGAGCTTGAGCAGCGCGCTCTGCCAGCCCAGGCCAAAGGGTGGCGGCTCGGCCCCCCTCGCGCGGGCCACGGCGCGCGCATGGGCCAGCGCCACGAAGGCGTCTCTTCGTTGCCGCGTGGCCCTGTCGAGCAGGGCCGTCCATTCCTCCGGGCCCTCGGCCGGGCGGAGCTTGGCCACGGCCAGGTCGGCCCCGAGGCGGGCCTGCTCCATTCGCAGGGCCCGCAACCGTGCCGCCACGGCCTTCACGCCCGGTCCTCGCAGCGGCGCCAGCTCCTCCGCCGCGCGCCTGAGGCGCTCGTCGGCGACGGCCAGCGGCGCCGAGATGATGGGCAGCGAGAAACGCACGGGGGGCGTGGCGAAGGCCAGGCGAGGCGTCTCGTCCTGGGACCGGGGCGGCTCCCAGGCCTCGAGGCGCAGATACCCCTCGCCCTCCTCGTCTATGCAGAAGCGCCAGTCCTGGTCGCCGGCCACCAGCGGTTTGGGGTGGGCGCGATCGTCTCTGCGGATCAGGAGCCGAAGGTCCAGGCCCTCGGAAAGCGCCGCGCTCAGCCTGTTCTCGCCCATGAGGATGGGGTCCAGGCGCAGTTGGGTGACAGCGGGCCGGTCCGCCCAGAGGAGGCGACCGAAGCGGGCGGTCTCGTGGAACCCGTTGACGAGGGCCGGCCAGGAGGACCATTCGCCGTGGGGCTGCTCGCCGCGGGCGAAGTTCGCCAGCCAGGCACCGCCTATGGCCGGGGCGCCGAGGGTGTACCTGGGTATCGCCATCTCGCAGGTCCAGCCGCGACTGACGCGCCGGGCGGCTGCCTGTCCGCCGAAGCTCCAGCCCGTATCCGCGCGGCCACCGTCGCGCCAGCGCATCTCGTCGTAGACAAGGCCCTGGGCCGTGACGATGACGTGATAGTACACCTCGGCCTTGCCGCCAGGGGCGAGGAAGACCTCGACGCAGTCATCCGCCCAGGCGCCGGGGGAGTCGGGCCCGGCGGCCTGGGTGCGCAGGCGGTCCATGGCGTCCTCCCAGCACCAGAAGCCGACGTAGACGTGGTCCGCATCGGCCGCGACCCGGGCGACGGTCCTCTGGGTCGGCAGGTCCGCCGATCCGAGAAGGACCAGGGGTGCGACGACGGCCGCTTCCTGCCAGCAGGCGTCCCCCATGTCGCCGTCTATCTCAGGCGCCCCGCCCACGGACCCCGCCGTGACGACCGGCGGCAGGTCAGGAGGCTGCCCAAGGGCCGCCAATAGCATGAAGACCGCTAGCAAGCCAACTCCCTCCTCCTGGGGCCCGGTCCGGAGACGCCGTGCGACGAGGCCAGTCGCCCGCGCGTGCCTGGGGCCGACCCTGAAAGACGCGACGGTACGATGGGAGCCGAGAAGGTCCGACGCTCCTCACCGGCGGCGGCCGGCTGCACGGCGGGGAGCCCCGGGCGTCGCCGGGCCTGCCGGAGGCCAGTTCAGGCTCGCGAGCCCCGAATCCTCCTCGGACGGGCCCGCAGGCCCGCCGCGCCGTGCACCGGCTCACAGGTCCAGTCGAGCCGGACGGGAATAGGCCCGTGCCCGGCAAGGGAGGGCCTACCATGGACACCGACGTGAGAGTAGCCGATGTGACCTGCGAGTTCAGCGCGGAGCAATTCCGCACGCCTCTGAAGTTCGGCACGGGCGTGGTCACTCACATCACCGGTATGACCGCGGCCGTGACCGTCGAGACGCGCGACGGGCGCCGGGCCACGGGCCTGGGCTACATCCTCCTCAGCGACATCTGGGCCTTCCCCTCCGCGACGCTGAGCCACGAGGTCCGAGACGCGGCGATGCGCCGGCTGGGGGAGCGCCTCTGCGACACCTACGCGCGGGCCGAGGGCTATGCCCATCCCCTGGCGCTGTCGTGGGAGCTGAAGCCGGAGCTGGGGCGCCTGGCCGCGGAGGTGGGCGCCGAGCTCGCCCTCGCGGAGCCGGTGCCGGTGCTGGCCGCGCTCGTGTGCGCATCGCCGGCCGACGCTGCGCTCCACGACGCCTACGGGCGGGCCCTGGGCCTCAGCACTTATAACGCCTATGGCCCCGAGGCGATAGACCACGATCTGAGCCGCTACCTCGGGCCCGCCTATGCCGGGCGCTACGTCGCCGACTTCCTCAAGCCCCAGTACAGACCCGAGGTGCCGATCTTCCACCTGGTGGGCGGGCTGGATAAGCTCACGGAGGCCGAGATCACCCAGGACGACCCCGACGACGGCCTGCCGGTGAGCCTGGATCAGTGGATCGAGCGCGACGGGCTCGTGTGCCTCAAGGTCAAGATCACAGGGACGGACATCGGCTGGGACGTCGAGCGCACCGCGGCCGTCGCCGAGGTGGCCTACGAGACCCGCACGCGCCTCGGGCTGGACGCCACCTTCTACCTGAGCGCGGATTCCAACGAGATGCACGCGGGCCCCGAGGCCGTGATCGAGTACCTGCGCAGGCTCGAGGAGCGCAGCACCCTGGCCTATCGCGCGCTGCTCTACCTGGAACAGCCCACCGAGCGCGACCTCGAGGCAAGCCGCTTCGATATGCGGCCCGTGGCCGACCTCAAGCCCGTCGTCGTGGACGAGGGCGTCACCGACCTCGACAAGCTGGAGCTGGCTCGGGAGCTGGGATGGTCGGGCGTGGGGCTGAAGACCTGCAAGGGCCACGCGGCCAGCCTGCTCTACGCGGCCAAGTGCCAGGCCGAAGGCATGATCCTGACCGTGCAGGACCTGACCAACCCCGGCCTTGCTCTGATCCACTCGGCCGGGATGGCGGCGCGGTTGCCCACGCTGATGGGGGTCGAGTACAACGCCCGGCAGTACCTGCCCTGGAGCCGGCCCGACCTGCAGCAACAGCACGAGGGTCTGTTCGCGGTCCGCGCCGGCAAGGTGTCCCTCAGATCGCTGAGCCGCGAGGGTCTGGGCTACTGAGGCGGGCTGCGGCGCCTAGCGGCCTTCGGTCCGCTCGTCGGCCTGCTCCCGGGGCGCCGGTTCCTGCGGGCGCTCATCATCGGCGGGCGTCCTGCTCCTGGCGCGCGGATCCACCGCGCACGTCTTGCTGAGTCAAGTGGGCACGCCCAACCTGGGCAGGATGACGAGCTGCAACAGCAGCCAGAAGGCCACCAGGCCCAGGACCACCAGCGCCTGTGATAGAGTTCCACCACCCATTGGGTTCTATCCTCCTGGCCGCGCGGGTGCAGGCTTCGCGGGCTTGGCCGGTGGCCTGGTGCCCGAGGTGGGCTTCGCTCCGGCCGTGGGGTTCGCCCCGGCAGCGGGCGCGGCTCCCGGCGGCGGCGGGCCGGTGCCGGACCACGGAGCCCCCGGAGCCTGAGGTCCGACGCGCACGATTCGCGTCTCCGGCGCGTAGACGTCCGTGTGCAGCACTTCCTTCTTCAGCACCTGGCCGCCGCGGCGGATCGTGCGGGCGAGGGTGACCTGCGTGCCGTTGCGGCCGGGCTTCTCAATCTTCCTCTCGCCCGGCTTCAGGGTCGGGTCGAGGACTTCCTTTTCCTGGCGGGGGACGCTCTTGAACCCGCTCCGGGCCAGCTCCACCTCGTAGTCGTCCTCGTGGTTGCCGAGCAGGCGAGCCCGCATCCGGCTCTCGTCGGCGGTGACCAGCAGCAGCACCGGGTGCTTGAGGTCGTTGCGGAACTTCAGGTCCGCGCCGCCCCAGGAGATGGTCGCGTCGCGCCCGGCCGGAGTGTAGGCTATGGGACGCGAGTGATGGTGCCTCTCGGTGACCCTCATTCCCGCCAGGAGCACGACGTTGTAGAGGGTCGTGGCGATCTGGCACACCCCGCCGCCGGGCGTGGGCACCAGCTCGCCGTTCACGATCGTCGGGGCGTGCTTGAACCCCCGATCGGTGCTCCGCGGGCCCAGTCGCTGGTTGAGCGAGAACCCCTGGCCGGGCAGCAGCACGGTTTCGTTGAGCAAGGACGCCCCGAGCTGCAGGTTCTCCGTCCGGTTACGCTCGCCGGAGCTGAAGGACGTGGCGTAGGAGGCCAGCACGGTGTCGAAGCCCCTGAGGTCATCGGCCACGATCGCGGGCTTGGCTGTCCTCACCACGATCTCGGCCTTCTCCAATCGCGGATCAGCCAGCGCCTTCCGCAGCGTCCCTACCGACGCGTCCAGGTCGAGCTTCACGCCGAGCTTCTCCGGGATCACCTCGACCCCGTCTTCCTGGACCCTCACCCGCGCATCCCTGGGCGCGCGGTCCACCTTCAGGGACAGCTCCTCGAGGGCTTCGCGCAGCCGCCGGGTGTCGGCGCTGCAGGTGACCCTGAGATCAGCCCTGGCCCTGCGGCCGCGCAGGCGCTCAAGCACGGCCTGCCAGATGGCGCCGGTCCTGCCCACCATCCCGGCGCAGCGGACGGCCTGGTCCACGTCGAGCCGGCAGCCGAGGTCCTTGCGGCTGAGGGAAGCGCTGCCGTCGGGCCAGGTGAGCAGAACCGCCGCGGGCAGACCGCCTCCCCACTCCCGCAGCACCTTGGCCTGAGCCTCGACAGGCCGCAGGCCCGCCACATCTACGCCCTCGATGAAGACGTTGGGGGCGATAAGCTCGCCGGCGCGGAATCGGTAGGTTGCCCAGCCGGCAAGGCCGAGAGCGACTAGGAGCACTGCCAGCGCCGCGGCTGTCGCCCAGATCCCCGCAGCCCCTATCTTCCGTTTCTTCGTTGAGACCATCTCTGAACAGCGACCTCCGCGGAGAGTCCCTCCGCGCGTGCGTCGAGCTCCGCCAGTCGGGCATGCAGGTGCGGAGGCGGACAGGTGGCCTCGCCGCCCTCCGCCATGGCCTCGGGCGCCGGTTCCGGGGGACGCGAAAGCGCCATCTTGGCCCGCGCCCGCTCCACCAGACGCTGGGTGTCCGCAAGCTGCTGCTCGAGCCTCTGCACCCTGAGCATCAGGCAATCCACGGTCGGGTCGGTCGCGCGCGGGAGCTGGTCGTGCCTGAAGTCGTAGACCCGCCGGCCCTCGCGCTTGACGACATAGGCCTTCGTGCCGACCACCGTGCAGTTGGGGGGCACCGATTCCAGCACCACGGCCCCCGCGCCGATGACCGAGCCGCGGCCGATGGTGAAGCTGCCGAGCACCTGCGCGTGGGCGCCCACCAGCACATCGTCCTCGATCGTCGGGTGGCGCTTGCCGCGCTCCTTGCCCGTGCCGCCCAGGGTCACGCCCTGGAACAGCGTCACATTGTCGCCCACTTCGGCGGTCTCGCCGATGACGGTGCCGGTGCCGTGGTCAATGAAGAAGCCCTTGCCGATGGTCGCCCCGGGGTGGATCTCGATGCCGGTGACCATTTTGGCCCACTGGGACCCCAGTCTGGCGAGGAGCTTCAGGCCGTGGGTCCACAGCCAGTGGTTGATGCGGTGGGCGATGATGGCGTGGAGGCCCGAGTAGCACAGCACGATCTCGAGATAGGAGCGCGCGGCCGGGTCCCGCTCCTTGGCGGCCTTGATGTCGTCAACTATCGCTCTCAGCATCAGCCCTCACCTCTTGAGGCCCCGGGCGTAGTGGTATCGCGGCATGGCCGGAGGCCCTGGGGGCAGGCATATAACCAGGTTACCCTAAGGCGACCCCTTCCGCAACATGCAGCGACGGCCCGCGTCGGAGGCGTGTCCCAGAGGTGACGGCTGTGTCGCGCGGTCGGGCAGCCAGGGCCTCTAGCCACCCCGCCTGGCGGACGGCCCGCCGTCGTCAGTCCGGCGGCAGGAAGATCTCCGCCCCGCAGTACGGGCAACGGATGACGCCCTTGCCTGCCAGCTCCAACTGGCCGCCGCAGTTGGGGCACTGATTCTTCTCCGACAGCGCCTGCGCGTCCGCTGAGTATAGCCGCTGATCCTTCCAGTTGACATACCCGGAGAGCAGATTCTTGCCCGCGATCCGGTATACGGCCGCCTGCAGGCTGTCCAGGTCCGTGTGGAGCTCGGCGGCGAGCTGGGGCAGGTAGAGCTGGCCGCGGGCTTCCAGGCGCTCGAGGATGCCCCTCTCCAGCGCGATGTCGGCCATCTCGCGGGAGCGCTTGAGGCCCATGCGCAGGAGAATGCCGGCTCCGACGAAGAGCGCCAGGGCCGGCATGAAGGCAAAGACCCCAAGGCCCAGCGCGGTCGCGGCGGCATCAATCTTGCCCTCCGACCGCGCCGCGAGCACGAACCCACCCACCGCCACCAACCACCCGATGCCCAGCACCAGCAGCCCGATGGCGCACATCAGCGGCTTGTTCGTCAACTCGTGCCACTTCCTTGCCCGGCGACGCCGGCGCCCCCGTGAGAAGGCACTGCTGGCAGCCGCAGGGCGGACCTTGTCCCCTTTCGCCCCCTTCGTGCATTATACCATCGCGATGCCGGGCGCTGCTTGGCGGCGCGGCGGCAGACCGCGACTCACGGCGATGGACGGCGGGGCCGGCCTCGCGATCCAGGGGCGCAGAGCCATGCCCGAAGGCAGCCAATTCGTGGACGAGGCGGTGTTGCACGCCGCCGCCGGCAAGGGCGGCGACGGGTGCGTGTCCTTCCGGCGCGAGAAGTACGTGCCCAAGGGCGGACCCGCCGGCGGCACCGGCGGCCGCGGCGGCAACGTCTACTTCGTCGCTGATCCCCACCTGCACACGCTGCTGGACTTCAGGTACCGCGACCACTTCCGTGCCGGTGCGGGCGTCAGGGGCGGGACCAGTGACAGGACGGGCGCTCGCGGCGACGACTGTGAGATCCCCGTGCCGGTCGGCACCGAGATCCGCGACGCAGACACGGACGAGCTCATCGCCGACTTTGTGGTGCCGGGCCAGCGCCTGCTGGCGGCCCGCGGCGGCGCCGGGGGCAAGGGCAATGCCTCCTTCGCCACGCCCACCCGACAAGCCCCGCGCTACGCCGAGCTGGGCCTGCCCGGAGAGGAACGTCGCCTGCGGCTGGTGCTGAAGCTGCTGGCCGACGTGGGGCTGGTGGGCATGCCCAACGCGGGCAAGTCCACGCTGATCAGCCACGTCAGCGCGGCCCGCCCCAAGATCGCGCCCTATCCCTTCACGACGCTGCAGCCCAACCTGGGCGTGGTGGCCGCGGCGGACCGCAGCTTCGTCATCGCGGACCTGCCCGGCCTCATCGAGGGAGCCCACGAGGGCGTCGGCCTGGGCCACCGGTTCCTCCGCCACGTCGAACGCACCCGGGTCATCGTACACCTGCTCGACGCGGGGGCGGTCGAGAGGGACCTGGTCGAGGACTTCGACACCATACAGCGCGAGCTGAGCCTGTACAGCCGCGAGCTGGCCGAACTGCCCCAGCTCGTCGCCATCAACAAGATGGACCTCACCGGCGCGCGGGAACGGGCCGAGG
>CAZSOQ010000176.1:0-11227 GCA_964608495.1 uncultured Armatimonadia bacterium
AGGTCGCCTCGGAGGCGCGACGCGCGATCCATCGCCCGGCGGCCGGTCATCGCCGAAGGGGCCGAGAGGGAAGGGAGGTGGAGCCCCGGGCTTGGCGCCGTCCGGTGGCGGCTGCGGCTGCTCATCGGCCTGCGGGGCGGGTCGCTGATCGGCCGGCGGGGCTGGTGGCTGGTCCGGCTGCGCAGCGGGCTGCTCGTCGCCGGGCTGCTCAGCCGGCTCGTCGCCCTGCGCGGCGCCGCCTCCGTCGTCCGGGGGGGCGCCCTCGGCCACGGGCGCCCCATGGGCCCCGGTCGAGGTCGTGACGGCGGGCGTCGCGCTCCCGGCCCAAACGGCGCCGCCCGCAGTGAGGGCCGCCCCGGGCAGCGTCGGCAGCAGAGCGGCGATGAGGGCCGCTATCGTCCAGTAGGCCAGCTTCATCTTCGTCGTTTCCTGAACCACGAACGCAGCTCGTCCAGACTCCAGGTGTTGACCACATCGCGCGCCTCGACCCATCCCCGTCTTGCCGTGTACACCCCGTACTGCATGAAGGCCAGATGCTCAACGTCGTGGCTGTCCGTGTTGATGCAGAGCTTCACGCCGCGGTCGCGGACTCGCCGCGCGTCCACATCGCACAGGTCGAGCCGGTTGGGAAAGGCGTTGATCTCCAGTGCCACATCCGCGGCCGCCGCCGCCTCGATGACGTCCTCCAGGTGCAGGCCGTAGGCGTCGCGCTTGAGCAGCACGCGGCCCGTCGGGTGAGCGACGATGTCCGCCAGGCCGCCCTGGATGCCCGCCACGACCCGCGCCGTCATCCTGTCCGGATCGGGCGAGAAGCCCTGGTGGACCGAGGCGACGACGTAGTCGAACATGGGGTAGACCTCCTCGGGCACGTCTATTGTTCCCTCGCCCAGCAGATCGGCCTCGATGCCGTGCAGCACGGTGAAGTCCGTGCCCTGCGCCGCGTAGGCTGCGTTGAGCTTCTCGATCTCCTCATGCTGCCGGCGCATCTCGTCCGGCGTCATCCCGCCGGCCACGTACAGGCTCGGTGAGTGGTCCGTGATGCCGATGTAGGCGTACCCCATCGCGCGCGCCGCCTCCGCCATCTCCCTGACCGAGTGGTGGCCGTCCGAGTAGCGGGTGTGCATCTGGAGGTCGCCCTTGACGTCGCCCAGCTCGATGAGCACGGGCAGCCTGCCCGCGTCGGCGGCCTCGAGCTCGCCGCGGTTCTCGCGCAGCTCCGGCGGCAGCCAGGGCAGGCCCAGGGCGGCGTACACGTCCTCCTCCGTCCGCCCCGCGATCAGCCTGCCCCTGTCCTCCTCGCGCTCGGAGAAAACGCCGTACTCGTTGACCGTCATCCCCCTCTGGTTAGCGCGGTGCCGCACGGAGATGTTGTGCTGCTGCGACCCCGTGAAGTACTGCAGCGCCGCGCCGTAGCTCTCCTCGGGGACGACGCGCAGGTCCACCTGCCTGCCCCCCGCCAGCCGTCCCGAGACCTTGGTCTCGCCCGCGGCGATGATCTCCGTCAGCTCCTCGAAGGCCTGGAAGGCCTGGCAGATGCGGGCGGGCTCGGGCGACGTGGCCAGCAGGTCGAGGTCGCCCACCGTCTCGCGGCGGCGACGCGTGGAGCCCCCCACCTCGGCCTCGACGACCTCCGGCAGGGCCCGCAGCCTGTCCAGCAGCGTCTCGGCGACAGGCAGCAACTCCGCCAGCAGGGCCCGCTTGGTGGACTGGCGGAACAGCTCGATATTGTGCAGGATCCGCTCCTCGCTCTTGGCCCCGAAGCCCGGCAGGTCCCGCAGACGCCCGGACCGCGCGGCCTGCTCGAGCTGATCGGGGTCCTGGATGCCCAGCTCGTGGAACACGCGCGAGGCGCTCCGGGGCCCGAAGCCCGGGATCTCGAGCATCTCGAGGACGCCGTCGGGGTACTTGGCCCGCAGCTCCTCCAGGTAGGCGATGCTGCCCGTCTCGAGGTACTCGGCTATCTTCTCGGCCAGGGACTTGCCGACGCTCGGCACGGTCGTGAGCTTGCCCTGCGAGTGCAGGTTCGCCAGCTCCTCCGGGTAGGAGCGTAGGGTCTCCGTCGCTCGCCGGTAGCTGCGGATGCGGAACTGGTCGGCACCTTCGAGCTCCAGCAGATCGGCGATCTGATCGAGCACGTCGGCGATCTGGGCGTTGGTGACCCTTGGCACGGCGCTCACCCCTTCCCCCCGACTATCCTATTCTATCCCCAAGGCCGCCGACCCAGCACGCGATCACGGGGCCGAGCGCCGTCGCTGGTACGGCGGCACAGGAAGGTACCCGCCTGCAGGGGACTGATCACGTCGCGCGCCGCGCACCCCGCGGGCTTCAGTACACGCCGTACTTCCTGGCGGCATCGAAGTAGGCGCGCACGTTCTCGACCGGCGTGCCCTCGCGGAAGGAGTCCGAGCTGCCGAGGATGAAGCCGCCGCCGGGCTTGCCGATCTCCATGGCCTGCCGCACTGTGTCCTCGATGAGCTGCGGCGTGCCGAGCTTGACCACGTACAGCAGGTCCACGCAGCCCTTGAAGCACAGGTCGCGGCCGAAGTCGCGCTTGGCCGTGGCGAGATCGAAGTCGCCCACGGGGGCCGGCGTGCAGGTGGAGACGATGTCCACGCCGGCCTCGACGAGGAAGCCGAGGATACCGTGCATCTTGCCGTCGTCGTAGATGTGGTACAGGCCGCCCGCCGAGTGGACCAGGTCCACCTGCTCCCGCAGCCGCGGCAGGAACACCTCGCGCCAGATCCGCGGCGACCAGCCGGCGGACAGGGACTCGTAGAACCACGAGCCGAAGACGATCCTCACGCCCCCCTCGAGGGCTGCGCGCGTCTCGGCCATCATCTGCTCGTGGGCCAGGTCGAGCTCCGCGTCGAAGAACGCCCGGTCGTCGTAGTAGTCCACCATGAACTGCGCCATGCCGCGGGCATCGGCGGCGCGCTGATCTAGCGGCCCTAGGACGTACAGCTCGGTGACGCCCCGGTCGCCGATCATCTCCTCGCAGCGATGGTACGCGCTCATGTCCGCCACCACGGGCGGGATCAGGTAGTGCAGGCGGTCCAGGTCCTCGCGCGTCTTGACCAGGTGCTCGACGATGAGGGGATCAGGCGAGATGCCCCAGTGGCTACGGGGCGGCGCCATCCGGGCCCTGTCGGACAGCATGCCGGCGGGTGTGTGGAAGGTGCGCTCGACGACCGTGTAGTCGCCGTCCTGCCACCGCTGCTGCTCCACGCGCACTTCGGGCAGGGCGTACTGCTCCGGCCACTCGCGGATGTAGCTGGGAGTAACGGGCCCCACACACCAGAAGGCGTCCCCGCCGAACTCCTCGTTCATGTGCAGGTAGGCCGGCAGGGAGCTATCGCCGCAGTAGTCCACCATCCAGGCCCACAGCCGGGGCGCCACGGGCACCCGATCGGGCTCCTCGTGCGCGATGGCAGCCAGTATCCGCTCTCGACCGGTCATAGCTGACCCTCCTCTCTCACTCCTTGCGGCGGCGTCCCGAGAGCGCTGAGGGCCGCGGAACGCATTCTACAGGTTCGCCTCGGCGCACTGACGACCTCTCACAGCGTGTCATCACAAGGGTCACTCACACCTGTGTGATCGCCCACCGCGCGGTCTGCGGGGGCGCTAGCCACGGGCAGGCAGCTCAGGCCCGCACCTCAAGATGCCGAGTGCCCCATCTGCCCGTGACGCCCTCAGGGTCGATTCGCGCCAATCCACAACCCGCGAGCGGCGGTCCGCCCCCGCGCCCCGTCGCCTCTGCAAGCCCCGAGGCTCGAGCCGGAGCGCCATCACCACCTTGGCACACTCGCGTCGCCGCTTCGTCAGCTTGTCGGAAAGCCTACCGATTGAGTGGGCGTGACGAGTAGCGCAATGCCCCTTTGCGTGTCACTCCGTGATACTTCCAACGTGCTTGATGATAGAATAAGCATCAGACAATAAAACAGGAGTCTGGACCTTGAAAGCTTGACTTTTACTATCGAACGTAGTATAATTTAACTTGAATGGACGGTAAAGGGAGGACAGTCAGGTTGAGAACACCCATGGTACTCACGATTGGCCTAGCCTGTGCTCTATCCTTGGGTCCTGCGAATCTTGTAGCGGCGGCTGGGACGCGGAGCGCGGTCACTGCCGCGGTGGCTCCAGTGGGATCAGGGGGTGCGGACGAGGCCGCGAGGCCTGCTCAGAAGGCCGCTACCATCGCCGCCTTGCGGGAGATCGCCAAAGAGATGACGGGTCGGGTGTACTCCCAGGAGGAGGCAGAGCAGTGGCTGGAGAAAAGCGACGAATTCGACCTGCGCTGCCGGGTACTCGAAAGGCGCCTGGAGTCCGGGAAGGTGTTCGTGCGGGTCGAGGTGAGTGTTGACGAAGACGCCTTCCGGGCGGTGATAGGACGGCCACCGCGCTACATCGTGGTGGGAGTCGCCGTCTATGAGGAGATCAAGCCCGACCCGGCGGCGGAGACAGCAGTGCGGCAAGCCTTTCTGCTGGACGGCTACGAGGTCCTGGATCAGAGCATAGAGGATACGGTCGTGTTGCGGGACAGACTGCGGGCTGTGCGCCGCGGCGATCCAGATGCGGCCAAGTGGCTCACCGAGCAGTTCGCCGCCGACCTCATCGTGTACGGGGAGGCCTTCGCTGAGTACTCCTTAGCAGGCGGTCGGTATGGCGCCTTTCGATGCACGGCCACCTGCGAACTGCACGTCGTCACAGCGGACACGGCCCGCGAGATCGCTCAAGGCACCGGAACAGCAGTTGCCGAGGCCGAGACCGACATACAGGCGGCTAAGCTCGCGCTGAAGCGGGCGGGAGAGAGCGCGGCGCACATCGTGCTTCCGCTTGCTGACCGGTACTTCCAGACCACTCCCGTCCAGGTCGTCGTGCACAAGGTGGCTTACTTCCGGACGTCCCAAGACATGCTGCAGGCGCTCAGAGAGCGCTTCGGCGCCCAGGCCGTAGTCCGACCCCGCACGGACATGCAGGACAAGACCATGAGCTGCGACGTGCGGGGCGCCGGTTCGGCACAAGCCGTCGCGGCCGTTCTGCAGGAGCTAGCGAACCCTCGTGTCCAGATCATCGAAGCGTCAGGGCTTAGGGTAGTGGCCCAGGTAGTTGACTAACCTGAAGAGCTGAGCTCAAGAGGGAGGGAGGACAGGTGGGCATCCCGTCAACGGCCTCTGTGGGCCTCGCTATGCTGGCAGTTCTCATGTGCTTTGTCCCCGGCGGCTTGGCGGACGAGCCCGAGGTGGTGATCGCGGAACTGACGGGCGAAGGTGCTGCCCTGCCCTTGGATCTCCCCTTGCTGTCCTGCTACGTCCGCGGGGACTGCGACGTAATCCTGACGGGCGACAGGCCCGACAGCAAGCTCAACCCCTACCAGGTCGCGAAGGATCTCCGCGAGGAAATGGCCCGACTGTTTCTCGCGAGCCATGAGTTCAGGCTTCTGGAACGTCAGCTTCAGAGCGTGATAGACCAGGAGGTCGAGGAGAGGATGGAGAGAGGCGACTCCTTGGAGCAAGTGCTCATCGAGGTGGGCAGGAAATACCGCGTCGAGCGCTACGCCGTTGTCACCAGGCTCGTCGCGGAACTGGACTACGATAGCGGGTTCCCTCCCCTCATCCGAGCGCGCACGAAGGGATCGGTGGAGGTGGACGCCTCCTGGCTGAACGTCAGCACCGGCGAGACGCTGAAGAAGCCCGTGGCCAAGTTCAGCGGCAGAGAGGAGTGCCAGCCCCCCGCGTTCTGCTCCAAGGCTCTCCCTAGACTTGCCATGAGTCTGGTTGAGGCCATGATGGGCCACCCGATCCACATCGCAGTGGAGTACGTCGAGCGGGAACAGCAGAGCGTCATCATCAACCAGGGCACTGACCTTGGGCTCAGGGTCAAACAAAGGGTCATGATCCGCGAGCCATCCCGTCCTGGGAGCACCCTTCCGGGGCCTGAGTTGGGCGAGGCGGAGGTAACGGATCGGGTCAGCGCGACGGAGGCCGCGTGCCGAGTGCTCCTCAGCGGTAAGAAGCTCGACGACTTCTTCATCAGGGTCAAGGAGCTGTTGGCGGCACGCACACCACCCGAGGTGACCCTGAAGTAGCGCCGTGCGGGCACCCGGCGTAGGGACGGGCAGCCGCGAAGCCTGAAGGAGCCGTTTCCTCAGAAACAGGTACGGGTCACAGGAGACCTGTGTCAGGTCCACACAAGGGAGGAGAGGCAGCGATGCTCAGGGACGTCAGAACAACCGTGGCAGCAGCTGTTGTGCTGATGGTGACTGCGAGCGGCTGTGGCGGCGGCGGGGAGACGGGTAAAGGGGATCAGAAACCGCCGGGCACGCACTGGAGTAACCGCGCTTTCCTCACCGACGTGCTGGCTCCCCACTGCTCGCCGGATTTCGGGTGCGGCATCGGCGAATGCTCCCTGGTGTGGCGGGGTCAGTCGTGCCCGCACTCGCTGCGTACTTACGACCTGTGGGTGAACCGGCGCGTTGCGGCCATGTGGCTTTTCTCCGAGTTCAGCCCGGCCCTCAACCCCCGACAGACGCTCGACCGACTGGAGTGCAGGCTCGCGGCGTCGGAGGACTCAAGCACGGACTTCAGGGCGCACTTCGACGTCTACGTTGACGGCAACCGACGGGGCTCAGGCTGGGATGTGACCTTGAACCAGAGTCGGAGCGCCCAGGTGAGTCTCACGGGAGCCTACCGGCTTGAGATCAAGGCCACTGGAGTGAGTGGAACGGGACGCGGGCTTGTCCTGGAGCCGGAGCTGTTCGCGACGGACTGATAGGGTCAGCGCCGCAGTCGGCTTGCGGTCCGCAGGGCGCTGGGCTCCCCAGACCTGAGGCTACTCGATGCGCCAGGGCTTGCGGACCCGGAAGGGGCGCTTGAACCGCTTGCGTAGCTTGCCCTGCTCCTCCAGATGGACCATGCACGCGCGCATGCAGCCCCGCGCGCCCTCCAGCGCCCGGCCGTACCAGTAGACGGGACTCGGATCGCCCAGGAAGGGATTATGCTCCGGCGGCGGGCTCTGGAAAGACTCCGTGCACCGGGCGATGTCTATCTTGCCCCACTCCACCTCGCGCCCCGCCACCGTGATTCTGACCGTCTCGTCGGTGCTGATGGCGCCGCCCGTGCAGTCGCGGGCGCACAACATGCAGCGGTCGCACAGCTCGGGGCCCTCGTAGAGCGGATCGGGCTCGAGCGGCGCGTCGGTGATGAGGCAGGCGAGGCGCTGGCGCGGCCCGAACTCCGGCGTCAGCAGCAGCTTGCTGTAGCCTATCTCGCCCAGCCCCGCCGCGAAGGCCGCGATGCGAAGGTGGACGAACACGTCCGGCCCGGGCTTGTCCTCCGACACGGGACGGCTCCAGCCCTCGCGCAGCTCCCCCGTCTGGGTGCTGATGCCGCACCACGGGAAGCAGTTGGGGATCGGCACCGCCTCGTAGCCCTCTTCCTCGAGGAACTGGTTCACCTGCCAGATCACCATCGGCTGCAGGATCCAGTTGATGCCCGCGTAGCCCATGCCGCAGTAGGATACGTAGAAGGTGCCTTCCTCGATGCCGCGCAACGACCCCCGCGGTATCCGGAAGCCCAGGACGATCATGGTCTGGGCGTCCGGGAAGATATAGCGGGGATCGAACTGCTTGGGCGCGCCCTCGAACCGCTCCATCGGCGCTATCCCGACGAGATCCGCCCCGGCCGCCCTGGCGACTTCCTTCACCTTCTCGGAGGTCAACATCCGGCTGCGCTCCTTTGGGGTCGCTGTAGACCATCGGCGCCCCGGGACTGGTCTCGCCCACGGGCCGGCTGCCTGGCGACCCCTGCCGGGTTCGACGGACCAAGCCTGCCACCTCCTGCCGTCTCCCCCCAGCCCGGGCGGTGTACCGCCGCTCGCCGCCGAGGGCGGGGAGACGAGCCCCTTCAGCCATATTTGCCATGTTTGGTTTCGATATTAGGACAAGGGGCTCAGGGAAGCCAGACCGAGTTGCCCAGGCCTGGGCAGGGAACCAGCGGCGCACGACGGCTTGCGTGCCGGGGCTTGAGGCGCAGGCTGTCAGGCCGAAGGCAGGGCTGTCGCGCGGCAGTGGGCCCCCCAGAGGCGGCCTAGGCGGGCCGATTCGGGAGCCTTCGCGGTTGACAGAGGGCGGGTTTTGGGTTAAGGTCCCTCCGCTGGGCGGTCTGACCCACCCGCAGGCAGGAGGAGTCGGCTTTGCGTCAGCGAGGACGTGTAAAGTGGTTCAACCCCGACAAGGGGTACGGCTTCATTGAGGTGCCTGGGGAGCGGGACGTGTTCGTGCACTGGTCCGCGATCCAGATGCAGGGCTTCAAAACGCTGGAAGAGGGCGAAGAGGTTGAGTTTGACCTCGTGCAGAGCGATCGGGGACCGCAAGCGGCCAACGTGACTCGACCTGGTGGCGGGGCGGCGCCGGCTGCGGGCGGCGGTTTTGAAGCGCAGACCTGGTAGACCTCGGCTTAACTCCCTGCCCTACCCAACGGCGGATCGGCCATCTGCCTATCCGTTCTGTGCGATTTGGGGCCTAAGCAGGTTAGAGAGGTGGGGCCTATGCGTATTGATGTCCAAGGCCGCAACGTAGAGATTACGCAAAGATTCCGTGACCACGTCGAACCCCGGCTGGAGACACTGCACAGGCACTTCGACCGCATCCAGTCGGTCAAGGTCGTCATGTCTCAGCAGCGCCAATGGCGGGTCGTCGAGGTCACGGTGGACGCTGATGGTGTCCTCCTAAGGGCCGAGGAGCGCAGTGACGACGAGCTCACCAGCTTCGATCGCGCCCTCGGCGCTGTCGGCAAGCAGGTGGAGCGGTACAAGGACCGTCTGCGGCGCTTTCGGCACCGTCGCGGCCTGCGCGAGGCCGACGCCCCAGCGGCGGAGGACCTCGAGGAAGAGGAAGAGCTGCTGGGCGACGAGGCCGTGCGGATCATCCGCACCAAGTCGGTGCCTCTGAAGCCGATGACCGCCCAGGAGGCTGCCATGCAGATGGAGCTTCTCGGGCACGACTTCTTCATGTTCCACGACGCCGAGACCCAGAAGGTGTGTCTGGTTTACAGGCGGCGTGACGGCGACTACGGAATGCTCGTCCCCGAATAGGCTGGGCGACCGTGCGCGTGCCCTGCGCCGCCTGTCCTCGACGGTCAGCCTGGCCGGACCGCAGCCAAGCGGGTGCCTGGGGCTGACAGGCGCGCGTGCGAGTCCCCGACAAGGAATGTGGTTTGGCCGGGCGAACTCCTGCCGCCGCGGGAGGGCTCAACCGACCCTCCGAGGCTGACTTGCGGGAGGGATGACCTGTGGCAGGACCGGGCGATCACGAGGATGTCACGAGGCAGCCTTTCCCCTCGCGCGAATCCCCCGAGGCGATCCTCCACCGACTGCAGGAGGCCGTGGCTCTGCCCGGCAGCCTGGCAGCGCCCTTCGCGGCGGCCGTGGCCCGGGTAGAGCAGGGCGAGCTGCTCGAAGGCGCCGAGGCCCTGGCCGAGGTGGGGGAGAAGCTCGAGCAGGCCGGTGGCGTGGATCAGGCAGCGCTGGTCAACCGGGCGGCAGGGGACCTGCTGGTGGCGGCCGGCGAGGGCGTTCGGGCAGCGCACGTATACTTCCGCCTCTATCGTCACGCCCGAGCCTCCGCCGACGAGGCGGCGCAGCGCGAGGCGGCCGAGCTGCTGGTGGCGGCCTGCCCGCCTCTGCCGGAGCACGCCCTCGGCATCGAGGAGCGTCCGCCGGCCGACCCGACTGCCGCGGCCCAGCGGTTCGAGGAGGGCAAGGCGGCAGCCGAGAGAGGCGACATGGACGTCGCGCTGAGCGCCTTCCGGCAGGCGGCCTCCCTTAATCCCACGCACCACGCCGCGCTCTTCTGCTTCGCCGTCGCGATGGCGCGCGTCAACGCGACCACGGGCGTGCCCTTCCAGGAAGGCGGCCCGCCCCTGCGCCATGTGGGCGTGCCCACCCTCGCTTTGCTGGCGCTCGATGCCGCCGCGTCGCAGAGAGCCGCGGCCGGGGCGCCCGATCCCGCCGTGCAGGCCTTCTGCCGTCGTCTGGCCCTCGACCCTTCGGACGCCGTGTGGGTGGGCTGCGACGAGCAGTCGGACAAGGACGCTCCCTGGATCGCCCTGGGGCTCATGGCCGAGTACGTGGGCGACGCGGGGGAAGCACAACGCAACCTGGAACGGGCGCATCAGCTTCTCGCCTACGGCGACCGCGCCGCCATGGTGCTGCGCGCGCTCGAGCGCCTGTCGCGCGCGCCGGCGGCCGAGAGCCCGACGCCCCAGATGCCCGGCACCGAGGCACCCGCGACCGGAGGCCCTCTGCCGACAGGCGCCCGCGTCCTGGCCAACTGGGAGGGCTACGGCGTCTACTACCCGGGGCGGGTGACAGGCCATGGCTCCCAGGGATATACCGTCGCCTTCGACGACGGCGACCGCGGCACCCTCCCCGAGACCCAGGTGCGCCGCGAGGACTTGGCGCCGGGGCAGCGGGTCCGCGTTGATCTCGAGGGCAACCAGCGGTACAAGTACGGCACGGTGACGGCGCGGGCCGGCGACGAGCTGCGGGCGCGCATGGACGAGACGGGCCAGGAGGTGCGGGTACCTGTGGCCCGTGTGGGCGTCCCGGGCACGGGCTATCCGCCCATCGAGGCCGGCCCCAGCCGCCGCTTGCTGTACCCGGTCCGCGACCGGGAGGCGGGTCAGAGGCTGTACGAGAGCGCGCTGGACGCAGCCGAGGGCGAGGACCTGCCCGAGGCCGTGCGGCTCCTCGAGCGCGCGGTGGAGGAGTGGCCATCGGCTGGGGTGTTCTACACGCTGGGCTGCTACCTGCAGCAGCTTGGGCGTCTCGAGGAGGCACGCGAGGCCTACCTCGACTGCCTCAGGATGGACCCGGCCTACGCGGACGGCCTGGCGAACCTGGCGCACGTGTGCGTCGAGTTGCGCCATCACGATGACGCCTGCCGGTGCATTCTGGCGGCCATGGACTGCGTCCGAGATGCGGCACTGCCGCACCTGGCGGCGGCGGTGATCCTGGCCTCGGCCGGTCGGTGGCAGGAAGCGTTCGCCCATGCCGACCTAGCCCTGAAGCTGCGCCCCACGCTCCTGCCGGCCTACGCGGTGCGGCAGCAGATCGCCTCCCACCTCCCGGAGGATCAGCGGCAGGCGGAGCAGGTGCCAGCGCCCACGCCGTACGATCTTGGCCGGATCTGCGACGACCTGGTGCAGGGGCTGCCCTGCCCGTGCTGGCA
>CAZSOQ010000177.1:0-11113 GCA_964608495.1 uncultured Armatimonadia bacterium
GAGCGCCTGCTTGCCAAGCAGAAGGTCGAGGGTTCAAATCCCTTCTCCCGCTCCATGCGCACCCGAGCGAGGCCGCGTCCCGGCTTCCTTGATGTCTCTCAGGCGCGGTAGCCAAGCGGTAAGGCGGCGGACTGCAAATCCGCTATTCACGGGTTCGACTCCCGTCCGCGCCTCCATCCCGTCTACCTTCGCCCCGCGGGCATGCAGGAACCCACGCCCGCGGGGACTGGTGGCCGTCCGGCACCAGGCTCCCTTCTTCCTCCGCCCTGCGGCGAAGAGCGGAGCGGGAGTAGCTCAGTCTGGTAGAGCGCCTGCTTGCCAAGCAGAAGGTCGAGGGTTCAAATCCCTTCTCCCGCTCCAACTGAGCCCTTCTCTCCATGCCCTGCCCCACGTCAGGTCCCGGGCCGCGCACGCTCAGCGCCCGCGCCCGCACACTCCGCGCACGAGCGGCGCCGAGTGCTCGCTAGACCTGCACGCGCTTGACCTGCAGCTCTCTCATCCGCCCAAGGCCCGCGTCGGCCGCCAGCCGTATGTGCCCGACCTCGTCGGGGCTGACGCTCAGCAGCTCGCAGACCGCGGCGTCCACCGCCACGATGTCGGGGCTGACGACGAGGGCCCCCGGCGCCTCCACGCGTCCGGGCCCCTTCGGCCCGTTGGTCAACAGCACCTGCGCGCAGTCCACGATATTCAGCGTCGGCCGCAGGGCCGTGGCGAGGTCCGCGATGTTCTGGTGCAGGTTGTCGTCCCCCTGCTCCTCGCTCTTGGATTCGTGGTACCGCTGCGGGCGCCACACGGCTCCGAGCTGGTTCTTCATCCCCAGCGTGACCACCGACGCCCCGTGGACCTTGCCCACGGGCAGGTTGATGTAGACGTCGGCGTCCAGCAGGTCCAGCGGCACCTGCTCGTCCGTTATGTTGACGCCCTTGGCGACTGGAACCTGGCCGTATAGCTGCTCGTTGTCTAGACTGACGAGCGGCACCTTGATCTCCCGGCACGCCGCCTGGGCGCCGCTCATGTCGAAGGTCACGACCGACCTGTCGCAGGGATGCTCGATCACCAGCACTTCGCCGGCGCCGGCGTCGCGACAGGCACGCACCACGGCGGCCAGAACGGCCGGGTGGGTGTTGGCTGCCTGCTCGGGCATCCGGGCCCAAGCCAGATTCGGCTTGATGACCACGTTATCGCCGCGCTGCACAAAGGCCTCGATGCCCCCGAAGGGTTCAAGAGCCGCCCGCAGAACAGCATCTGCGTCTTCCAGCGCCTTCGCGGGCTCGGTGCTGCGTGCGAGCACCGCGTCCAGGCCCTCCACGGGGTGGGGGTCGTGTCTGTTCTTGCCGACCTTACCCGCCAGCCCGCCACCGGGAGCGGCTGGGGGGCCCGCGGTCGGGCCGGTCGTCGGCGCCTGGCCCTGCTGCTGCGCCGGGCGGCTGCAGCCCGCGGCCGACAGGGCTCCCAGGGCTCCGGCGGCCAGCTTCAGAAAGTCTCTGCGTCTCACCGTTGTATCACCGGCTGTTTCCCAGCCGCGAAAAAGGATAACCTGACTACATGACGAGGTCAAAAGCTTCCGTGTCTTCCCCGTCCTGCCCGTCGCCCCGACGCCGTGCCTCCGGCACGACGCACTCAGCGACGGCGCGGCTGCTCCTGGCGACCGCGTCCTTCCTTTTTACCCTCTCGCGGGCCGGATTATGCCAGGACCAGGCCCCCGGCGCCAGGGCCAAGCCGACCGAGCCCATCCACGCCACCGTCGTCGGCCGGCAGAGCGTCTGGACCATAGACCGGCCCGTCGCCGAAACCGACCGCGACGAGCTCTTCCAGACCGAGCGCTGGGGCCCCGCCTTCTCCTACCGTTTCTCTCACGTGCCGCCCGGGCCCTGTACCGTGCGCCTGGGCTTCAACGAGAACAAGTGGACCAGGCCAGGCCAGCGCGCCTTCGACATCTCGATCAACGGTGCCGTGGTCTGGCCCGCCTTCGACATCCTCGCCCACGGCCTGCCCAACGAGGCCGTGATCGTCGCCAGTCCCGTCAACGTGCCCGATAACGGCAGCCTGGAGATCGCCTTCAGGGCCCGGGTGGACAATGCCAAGATCAACTTCGTCCGCCTCTGCGGTGAGACCTGGTCCGCCGAGACCTCGCCCACCAGGGAGGACCGGGTCCGCTTCCTGCAGCCCGACCCCGAGGCCGCCTGGATGCTGAACCTGCACGAGACCACCCTCGGCCGCTTCGGCTCGCGAGTGGCCATCAACCCACGGCCGCAGAAGGGCCTCTTCCTTGCCGGGCCGATGGGCCACGCGGACTACAACGTCGCCTACTTCGAGAAGACCCCCGAGCTCTACCAGGACCCGCCGGTGAACCACTACTTCGTGGTCGGCTCGGGCGATCGGCAGTACGGGCTGCCCTTCAACCCTGACGTCCCCGTCTTCCCCTCCATCAAGCAGCGCCAGGGCATGACCTGGCTGGAGTACGAGGCCAGCTCCCCCGACCTGCCCGTCCGGGCCCGCTTCCGCTTCGAGGCGCCCTTCTATCCCCAGGACGCCAAGCTGAGCTGCGCGCCCTACCTGCGTCTACGCGTCACGCTGGAGAACACCACGGGCCGGCGTGTGCCGGCGCGCCTTGTCGTCGCCCGCGAGCAGCGCCCGGGGGACGAGGTGGGCAGCGCCCGCCTGGCCGACCACGAGGGCCTCGTGTTCCGGGCGCCGGTCTTCGGCCTGTCCACCGATTGGTACTGGCTCGCCCCGTCCCGGCCCGACCGGGCGACTATCTCGTCCAGTATTGACATCGCCGGCGTCCGCCGGTCGCCCGACGGCGCGGCTCCGCAGACCGACGCCGAGGGCCGCGCCGCTCTGCCCATCCTCTGGGACCGGCCCCTGTCGGGCCTGAACGCCACCGTCACGCTGGAGCCCTTCTCCTCCGTCGAGGTGCCCCTGCTCTGGGTGGCCTGGGTCCGAGCGCCCGTTCTCGAAGCCCTGGGGAAGACCTATCGCTTCATGTACACCGATCTCTTCGAGAGCCCCGAGGCCGTGGTCCGCTACGGCGAGGAAGCCGGCGCGGACATCGCCCGCCGCACCGACCTCTTCGAGAGCACGGTCATGGACGCCACCGTGCCCCAGGCCCTTAAGGACCTGCTCGCCTTCGCCTTCCAGAGCTGGGTGATGAACACCTGGTACCTGGTGGGCGAGGACGGCCAGGAGTGGTTCTCCGTCTGGGAGGGCTGCTGCAAGTTCCACTCGACCGTGGACGTGGAGTACAACGTGGCCCCGCTTTACTTCCAGTACTGGCCCGACCTGATGAAGCTGACGCTGCTGGAGTGGGTCGGGCGCATCCAGGACGGCGTGCTGCCTCACGACATGGGCATGGGCCTGAAGGCCAACGGCATGGACTACGGCCACCACATGGAGGTCGAGGAGAACACCAACTTCGTCCTTCTCCTGCACCAGTACTGGAAGTACACCGGCGACGACGCCCTGGTCCGGCGCCTCATGGACGGCGCCGCCGAGCTGCTTCAGTACGTGCTGGACGCCGACACGGACGAGGACGGCTTCGTCGAGCGCGGTACATCCAACACTATTGACCAGGGCTCGACGGCCATCCAGCACGCCCCCGACCAGACCTATCTGGCCGTGCGCAGCCTCACGGCCTTCCGCGCCGGCGCCGAGATGGCCCTGCTGGCGGGCCGCGAGGACCTGGCCGGCCGCTGGCGCGAGCAGGCGGACCTGGTCGCCCGCACCCTCGACCGCGAGGGTTGGCTCGGCGACCACTACGTCGTGGACCTCAACCAGGCGGAGCGATTCGCCGCCGCGCCGGCCCCCACTGCGGGACCGGCCAATCCCGGCGCTAGGGACGGCGACCCCGGCGCCGCGCCCCCCTACTACGAGGACGGGCCCCCTGCCACTGCCGGTCGCATGACCGGCCGTGGCCAGTACGACCCCCTGGCCGGAGCGCCGGGCGCGCCTGGGCCCGGCGAGTGGGACCCCTGGCGGACCTCCCCGAGCAAGCCGCAGCCGCCCCGCGGCTGGGACGCCTACTCGGTGTACACGACCAACGGCTTGCTCTATCCTTTCAGGGCCGGTATGGCCCTGCCGGGCCTGGACCTGACCCGGGTGCGCACCGATCTGGGCCGGGCTGCGGTCGAGACCCTCCGGCTCTACGGCTCGCCGCACACGTCCCAGGAGAGCAACATGTGGGTGTCTCAGAACCTTTGGCGCGATGCCGCCGCCGCCTACCTCGGCGTGGACCTGGTTGACAATGTGGACCGCTACTGGGCCCTCCAGCTCCACTTCAACCGCACCAAGCGCGGCTGCTTCACCGACGTATACAACTACGGCTCCGGCAGCCTGTCGCTGGACTACTACCCCCGCGGCGTGGCGGCCTTCGCGCTCGTCCAGGCCCTCGGCGGCATCAGCTTCGACCTGCCCGCCGGCCGGCTGTCCGTCATGGCCCTGCGCTCTCCCCTGCGCCTGCCGCTGACGGCGCTGGCCGACTGGGACGCCGAGCAGGTACCGTGGATCGTGCTCGAGCGCACCGGCCTGGACACTCGCGGGCGGATCGAGGGCCCGACGCGCGTCCCGATTCGCCTGGAGTCCAGACCCTTCGGGGAGCCCTGGTGACCCATGCAACGGACCTGTCTGCAGGGCGAGGAGAACGCCGTACGTGCCCGCGCTCCCGTGCGCGTGGACTTCGCCGGCGGGACCACCGACCTGCCCGCCTTCGCGTCCCGGGAACGGGGCGCCGTGATCAGCGCCGCCGTGGCGCGCTACGCCTACGCCACGGCCCGCCCGCTGGCCTGCGCCGGCGTCCACTTGCGCAGTCAGGACTTGGACGAGTACGTCCAGGCCGACAGCGTCTGGGAGCTTGAGTTCGACGGCCAGCTCGACCTGGTGAAGGCCGCCGTGCAGGAGATGGGCCTGGAGGGCGGCTTCGAGGTTTCGGTCCGCTGCGACGCGCCCCGCGGGTCCGGCCTGGGGGCCTCGGCTTCCGTGGGCGTGGCGCTGGTGGGCGTCCTCGAGGCCCTGAGGGCCACCGGCGGCGCCCCCTCGGCGCCTCGACTGAGCCGCTTCGAGATGGCGGAGCTCGCCTGCCAGCTCGAGAAGCGCCTGGGCGTGGTCGGCGGCAAGCAGGACCAGTACGCGGCCGCCCTGGGCGGGTTCAACTACATGGAGTTCGTCGGCGACGTCGTCCGCGTCGAGCCCCTTGCGCTGCCCACCGAGCTCGCCTGTGAGATCGAGAAGCACCTCGTCCTCTGCTACACCGGCGAATCCCGCCTCTCCGGCGAGGCCAATCAGCGCATGGTCGCCGCCTACGAGGCGGGCGATGAGACCGTCGTCGCCAGCCTCCGCCGCACCAGGGACATCGCCGGCGACATCTACCGCTGCCTCCTCGCCGACGACCTGAGCTCCCTGCCCGAGCTGCTCAACGAGGAGTGGGCCTGCCGCGAGAACCTCGCCGAGGGCATCGCCACCCCTGCCATGCTGCAGCTCCGCGAGGCCGCGGTCGAGGCGGGCGCTCTTGCCTCCAAAATCTGCGGCGCCGGCGGGGGCGGCTGCCTGCTCTTCTACTCCTCTCCCGACCGCGAGAGCGACGTGCGCCGCGCTCTCCTCGCCGCCGGCGGTGAGCCGCTCGATTTCGTCTTCGACCTCACCGGCCTGCAGCGCTGGCACTGTGCCGCCCATGGACCGCGCTGACTCCCAGCCCCAGCCCCCACCGCAGCCCTCCGCTTCCCCCCTCTCCCTGCGGGAGGCGGGGGTCCTGCTTCTGGCGGTGCTTCTGTTGGGCCTCACCTACTACCACGGCATGCCTGCGTGCGTGGCGCCGCAGCTTCAGTTCTTCTTCTGGGTGGGGCTCAACCTGGTGCTCCTTCTCGCCCTGCCCCTGGCCCTGATCCGCTTCCTCTGGCGTGAGCCCGTCTCCCGCTACGGCCTCGCCGTGGGCAACTCCCGCGTCTGGAGCCGCTGGCTACTCGTCTTCCTCGCCGTCATGGTCCCGGTCATCCTGATCTGTTCCCGCATGCCCTCGCTCCAGGCCTACTACCCGCGCTATCCCTGGGCTCGCGAATCCGCCCTGGCCTTCTGGGCTTCCAGTGCCGCCTGGCTGTTGTACTTCCTGGCGTGGGAGTTCTTCTTCCGGGGCTTGCTGCTCAACGTCTTCCTGCGCCGCTACTCGCCCGCCGTCGCCATCGCCATCCAGACCGTGCCCTTCGCCATGATGCACTTCCCGAAGCCCGAGGTCGAGGCCCTCGCCTCGATCATCGCGGGCGTCGCCCTCGGCTGCATGGCCTATCGAGGCCGGTCCATCCTCGGCCCCTGGCTCCTGCACTGGTTCTGCGCCTTCCTGCTGGACGTCCTAGTCATCGCCTGGCCCGTCCATCCCTAAGCCTCCCGCCGGGCCCGCACCGTCACCCCACCGTCCCATCCCTCGCCCGCACCATCGCCGCGCGCGGCGACTCTCGGCGCCCTTCTACCCGGCGAGGCCGAGGACCCTCGCCGCGTTGCCGCCCAGGATCGCGTGCTTGTCCTCCTCCGCGACCGCCGCCGCCTCGATCTTGGCTATCGTCAGCAGGTAGTCACAGGGCAGCGCGTCGCTGCCGTAGATCACGCGCTCGACCCCGAGCTGGGCCACGGCATACTCGATCTGCCCCGCCTCGATGCGCGTGCCCGAGGTGTCGCCCAGCACGTTGGGCACGTCCCTGACAGCCTTGACGCCCCACTCCCAGCTCCCGCCCAGGTGCGCCATCACGATCGTCAGCTCGGGGAAGGTCCTGCCCAGCTCCGCCACGTCCAGCGGGTCGGACTCGTAGGGCAGGTTGCCGTTGTACTTGTGCCAGGCGTGCTGAAGCACCGGCAGGCCCAGCTCGATGCACCGCTGCGCGACCGGCCACACGCACCGCTGGTTCGCCCGCACCGCCACCCACAGCTTGACCCCGACGGCCCCGCGGGCGTGTCCCTCCTCGACCATGGCCACGGCATCCGGGCCGTGCATGGGGTTCACGTAGACGAAGGGGAGTATCACGTCCGGCCACCGCTCGGCCGCGCCGAAGGTCTTCTCGTTCAGCACCTGCAGCTCCCGCCGCGAGGGCACAGAGCTGCCGATGGCGCTCACGCCGACCTTCGCGATCCCGTATCTGCGCGCCTCGCCGACCAGCCTCTCGGGCTCGGCGGGCGTTCCCCAGAGGTGCAGGTGCGCGTGGAAGTCAATGAT
Source organism: uncultured Armatimonadia bacterium (assembly GCA_964608495.1). Taxonomy (GTDB): domain Bacteria; phylum Armatimonadota; class Zipacnadia; order Zipacnadales; family FEN-943; genus JAKORR01. The sequence goes on from CAZSOQ010000177.1 coordinate 7,193, forward strand.
CATCTCGCCTGGCCTCCGCGCGGCTCGCGCCGCGGGGCGCCTCAGCCGCGCCCCGTCGCCGCCCACATCCCCGTGCGCACCAGCCGCAGCCATCGCAGCTTCGCCGGCGCCTCCAGCAGCCCTTCCAGGGCCCGCAGGCATCGGTCCGGGCTCAGGTGAGTCTCCTGCGCCAGGCCCAGCGTCATCTCCAGCACCAGCCCCTTCTCGCCAGGCACCGGGGCCAGCCCGTCTATCCGTGGCCGCGCGTCCACCGGGGCCTTCTCTCCCTCGGGGTCCGTCACGATCAGCTCCCGCGCGGCCAGCGCCGCCTCGACGGCCCGCCCCAGCTCCTCGCGCGACACCTCCGGCTCGGCACCCACCGTCACCAGGTACGTCGCCCACGCCAGCCCCTTCAGCGGCGACGGGGCCCCCATCGGCACGGTTTCCGCGTGCGTTACCGCCAGCTCCGGCGGTAGTTGCCCGTTCAGCCGCCGCTCCACTTCCTCGGAGTGCACCCGTCGGGTCAGTTCGATGCCCATCAGCTCGGCCTCGCCCTGCGCCCCCACGGGCAGCGCCGGCCCGAGATGCACCTTCGTCCGCTGGTGGAAGCCGGCCGTGTACCTGACCGGCAGGTCTGCTCGCCGCAGCGCCCGGTCGAAGGCTCGGGCCACGTCCAGGTGCGACAGGTAGCGCAGCCGGCCCACCTTTCGGTAGGTCACGAAGACCTGCCAGGCCAGGTCCTGGCTCATCCGTCCTCGCCTCCCACCGTGGCCGGCAATACCCCACGACAGCCCTTCACGTCTCGCTGCACGCCACAGCCCTGGCACTTTCCCGCCCGGCAGTCCTCTGAGCCCTGGGCGTCCAGCGCCCGCGCGCGCTCGCGCAGCAGGAACTCCCGGCTCACGCCCATGTCCACCACTTCCCAGGGCAGCGCCGCCTCCGGCTCGATCTCCCGCTGCGCCCACGCCTCGGCGCTCTCGCCCGTGGCCGCGAAGGCTTCCCGCCAGCGCTCGCGGTCGAAGAACTCGCCCCAGGGGTCGAGGTAGCTGCCCGCTTGGGCCGCCGCCTCGATGGCGTCACCGACCCGGCGGTCACCGCGCGCGATCGCGGCCTCTATGCAGCTTTGTCCAACCTCATGCATCGAAACTTTTACCGATTTCCCCCGGAGCAGCTCCCACAGCAGGCCCTGCCGCGCCACCAGGTCCTCCGTCCCGGCTTGCCCACACCACTGGAAGGGCGTGTGGGCCTTAGGGTTGAAGACCGCCACGGACACGTTGACCTTCAGCCGCCCGCTCTTGCTCCCCAGGGTCCGCCTGCCCATCCGCACCACCTCGTGCACCAGGTCCCCCATCGCCCGCAGGTCATCCTCGGTTTCCGTCGGCAGGCCCATCATGAAGTACAGCTTCACCGTCAGCCAGCCTGCCCGGAAGGCGGCCTCGGCCGCCTGCAGCAGGTCCTCGGCGCTCACGTTCTTGTTGATCACGTCTCTCAGTCGCTGGCTTCCCGCCTCGGGCGCGAAGGTCATCCCGCCCTTGCGCACCGTCGCCAGCCGCTCGGCCAGCTCGACGCTCACCGTGTCCACCCGCAGCGACGGCAGGCCCAGGCTCACGCCCCGCCTCGTCAGAGCCGCCTGGAGCCTCGCCACCAGGCCGCCGATCTCCCGGTAGTCCGGGCAGTTCAGCGACACCAGGGACAGCTCGTCGTAGCCTGTGTTCCGGACCAGCTCCTCGGCCTGGCGCAGCAGCGTCTCCACGCTTCGCTCGCGCACGGGCCGGTAGATCATCCCGGCCTGGCAGAAGCGACACCCGCGCGTGCAGCCTCGCGCCAGCTCTAGCTGGCCGCGGTCGTGGATCGTCTCGATCCAGGGCACCAGTGGGGCGGTGGGGAAGGGGACCGCGTCCAGGTCCCGCACGAGCCTGGCCCGCACCGTCGCCGCGGCGCCGTCCCGCGGCCTCGGGATCAGCAGGCCGCCCTCAGGCCTGGCGTCGTAGGCCGCGGGCCAGTACACCCCGGGCAGGGCCGCCAGCGCCTCCAAGGCCCGCTGCCTGTGCTCGTCACGCCAGCCCTCCCGCGGCCCCAGCTCCTCGCGCAGCGCCAGCCTCACTGCCAGCAGCTCGGCCAGCAGCTCCTCGCCGTCGCCGAGGCAGAACAGGTCCACGAAGGGCGCCAGCGGCTCGGGGTTGCACGCGCCCGGCCCCCCGGCGATCACTATCGGGTCGCCGGGCCTGCGGTCCGCGCTGCGCCTGGGCACGCCCCCCAGCTCCAGCATCCCCAGCAGTGTCGGGTACGTCAGCTCGTACTGCAGCGTGAATCCCACCAGATCGCAGTCACCAAGCGGCGTCCGCGTCTCCAGCGTCGGCAGGGGCAGGCCGCGCCGGCGCAGCTCCTCGGCCGCGTCCGGCCAGGGCGCAAAGCAGCGCTCGGCGCTCACGCCCTCGACGAGATTCGCCACGTGGTAGAGGATCAGCGAACCCAGGTGGTCCATCCCGACCTGGTACACGTCCGGGTAGCACAGGGCCAGCCGCACCCTCACGTCCTCGGGCGCCGCGGCGCGCGCGTTCCATTCGCCGTCTATGTACCGCGCGGGGGTCCGCACCGACAGCAGGACATCGTCGGGCAGCATGTCTACCAGCCATGCTAGGCGCCGCCGCGCGCCGGTGTCAACTCGCGGCCCTCGCGGGGGGGCGTCCCGCGCGGCGGCCCCCGGTTCCCGAGGCCCTCGCGCCTCCGACCGAGCAAGGAGTCCGCTGCTCCGTGCCGAAGGGATGCTCACAGGCCGTAAGGGGGATAGGATCCGCCCGTGTTCGAACCGCTGGATGCCTGCGAGGCCAGGGTGCCGGGGAACGGTTCGCTCGTGCAGCGAACGGTTGTCGCCTTCCTGGCTTACCTGGGCCGCCTGGTGTATCTGCACAGCTACGTGCTGTCGCTGATCGCGCGCCGGCGCGTGGAGGGGCAGCTCGCGGTCAGCCAGATGGCCACCATCGGTGTGGCCTCGCTGCCCATCGCGGCCGTGACCACCCTGCTGTCGGGAATGGTGATCGGGTACCACTTTGCGGTGCAGGCAGGGCAGTATGGGATGAGCGGGTACGCGGGGTGGCTGGTGGCGGAGACGATGTGCCGGGAGCTGGGCCCGGTGCTGGTAGCTTTCGTGGTGGCGGCGCGGGCGGGCTCGGCCATGACGGCCGAGCTGGGAACAATGAAGGCCACGGAACAGATAGACGCCCTGCGAGCCATGGCCACCGACCCCATCGAGTACCTGGTCGTCCCCCGTTACATCGGCACCGTCCTAATGCTGCCCCTGCTTGCCTTCGTGGGTGACTTCGTCGGAGTGATGGGGGGCTGGGTGATGGCCGTCATCGCGCCGCAGATCAACGAGAGCGTCTACTTCGCCGCCATAGCTTCGCGTCTCGAGGCCTGGACGATCATCGCCGGCCTGCTCAAGACCATTGTCTTCGGGATGATCATCTCCCTCGTCGCCTGTCATGAGGGAATCTGTTGCCGCCCCGCCTCCGAGGAGGTCGGGCGCGCCACCACGAGGGCCGTGGTATACTGCATCATGCTGGTCTACGCAGCAGATGTCGCACTCACCGCCATGCTCTACCCTGGATAGATGACACAGGCTGACTGCATTGTGGAAGTCCGCGACCTGGTCTACTGCATTGGGGGGCGCACGATCCTGGACGGGATCACCTTCAGCGTCGCCCGGTACTCCTGCTTGGGCGTGATGGGCATGTCCGGCACGGGCAAGAGCACCTTGCTGAAGAATCTAATGCGGCTCGTCCGGCCCGCCAGCGGCGAGATCGTCATTGACGGCGTCTCCGTCGCCAACCTCAGCGAACGCGACATGGAGCCCGTACGCCGCAAGATGGGCATGTGCTTTCAGTACGCGGCGCTTTTTGACTCGCTCACCGTGGCCGAGAACGTTGCCTTCGGTCTGCGCCG
>CAZSOQ010000178.1:0-11087 GCA_964608495.1 uncultured Armatimonadia bacterium
GTGGGAAGTGAGGGCGGAAGGGGCGGGACGGCCCGGCGCACCGAAGATCGAGACGCAACCCTGGAGGTCAGGCCTGTGCTGCGACGACTCGACCTGCCGGTCCTCGCCGCCGTGTTGCTGGCCGGAGCGGTGTTCGCGCGGACGCGGTGCCCCGAAAGGTCCTTCGACATCTGGTGGCACATGCAGACCGGCCAGTGGATCGTGGCCCACGGGGCCGTCCCCAAGACCGACCCCTTCTCCTACACGAAGCCCGACACCCGCTGGATCGCCCACGAGTGGGCGACGGACGTGCTGCTCCACAAGCTGTACGAGCGCTGGGGCCTGTATGGGCTGTCGCTCTTCCGGCAGGGCGTGGCGACGGCTTCGGCGGTGCTGCTTTACCTGCTGTGCGCGGGCGCGGGGGCGCACCCGCTGGTTGCCTACGTTGCCGGACTGCTGCTGATCCAGTTCCTCGGCCCGACCCTGAACGCCCGCCCACAGATGCTCCTGCCCCTGCTCTTCCTGACGGCCCTGCACCTGCTCACCGCTCACCGGCGCGGGCGGAAGTGGGCGATCTGGGGCATCCCCGTCCTGGCCGTGGTCTGGGCCAACGTCCACGGCGGCTTCATCGTCCTGTACATCACCATCGGCATCTATGCCCTGGACCGGCTGTTCGCGGCAAGACCGGAGGGCGCGCTGGGCCCCACACGCCGACTGCGCGAGAGGCTGAACCTGCGGGCCTTCGGCGGCGTGGCGCTCGTGGGCCTGGTGGCTCTGGTGGCGACGCTGCTCAACCCCAACGGCCTGGCAGGGGCCCTGTACCCCCTGGAGTACTTCGTCGGCGGGAGCAAGTGGAGCACCAACATCGTCACCGAGTACGCGTCCCCCGACTTCGCCAAGACCTACATGATGATACCGGGCCTGGCGCTGATGGCGCTGATCGGCGTGCTGCTGGTGTCGCGGGCCGTGCCCACGGTCTTCGAGGGCCTGCTTCTGGTCTTCTTCACCTACAGCTTCCTGCGCTGGCAGCGCATGGTGGGGATCTACGGCATCGTGGTGCTCCTGGCCCTGGCGCAGCACGTGACGGACTACTTCCGCCTGCGCTACCGGCCCAGCCCGGGGCCGAGCAATCCGGTGCTCGTGGGGACGCTACTGGCGGTGAGCGCGGTGTTGTTCGTGGTGGGCTGGCCGTGGCTGTTCCCGGTGGCGAAGATGGTGGATATGACGCGCTACCCGGCGCGGACGCTCGAGGCCGCCCGCCTGAACGGCGTGCGCGGCAATCTGCTGAACACGTACCACTACGGCGGGTACATCATCTGGCAGACCTACCCCGAGCGGCTGGTGTTCATAGACGGTCGGGCGGACCTGTACGGCAAGGCGCACTACGAGGCCTACCAGACGATGGTCTACGCCGAGCCGGGCTGGCAGCAGGCCCTCAGGCGATACGACATCGCCTGGGTGCTGCTGGAGCGGGAAAGACCGCTTGCCAAGGTGCTCAGGGAACGGGCGGACTGGCACGTGCTGTACGCGGACCGCACTAACGTGGTGATGGTGCGGGACGGTGCGCCCAATGCGGCGCTGGTCAGGCGCATCAAGGCCGGGAAGGTGATCCGGCCAGCCGCCACGGTCCTGCCTCGCGGGGCCAGGGGCCCGCGTGGGACGGACAGGGCGTGAGACCGCCGGCTCGCGGTCGGCGGCACGCGCAGGCCGCGGTCTACAGGCTGTCCGTGTCCTTGCCGAACAGGTACCAGCGGCGCTTGCAGACGCCGTCCTCGAGACATTCCTCCTCGCCGGGCGCGCAGTGGTGCTCCTCGTCATAGCCGAAGCGGTTCACGTCCTCGACGTAGATGGCGAGGATCTGGTTCTCGGCCGCGCCCTGGTTGTGCCGCGCTCGCCACACGCGCAGTCGGCGGTGCGCGCTGGCTATCATGCCGATGACCTTGGCGCGCGACAGCCCCAGCACTCTGGCGACGCGACCGGCCCGCCGATGCCTCAGCCACAGGATCACGGCCTGCCGCTCGAGGTGCGTGCAGCCCGCGGCCCGCATCTGCTCCTGCAGGATGTACGGGTCCAGCGCGACGTCCACGGGCACGATCTGCTCGGTGGGACCCAGCAGGGCGCGGTGCCTGGCCCTCCCGGGGTAGCCGCCGTCGCCCTCGTCATCGAGGTCGCCGTCGAGACCGTCCAGGACGTCGAGGTCGTCGAGCCCGTCGAGGGGGTCTCGGGACTGGTCGAGTCCATCCTGGGCCTCTCGATCGCCGTGGCGGCGGGGACGGGTCATCGGTTGCCCTCCCGCAGGCGAGACGGGTCCGCCGTGGCGGCGGGGCTGCCCATGAGCACCTGGTACTGGGCCTGGGAAAGGGTGTGCCGGTAACGCCGCATCCACTGCCGGAACCACCAGGCGTGCCGACAGCTCGCGCCCAGCAAGCGGGCGAGCTCGGACACATCGCGATAGCGGAGCTTGAGGACGAGCTTCTGGCGTGACTCGCTTCCCATCTGGCCCCATCTCCTTCGTGAAGATGGGGCCAGCCTAGGTCCGCGCTGTGGGCAAAGTCCTGGCAGCGTCGGGACTTTTCCTGGATTCTTCCGGGCAGGAACCGGGCATCTACCGGGCAGGAACCTGGCACCGATTGGGCGCGAAGGCGAGTCCCGCGCAGCCGGGACGGGGAGGACGAGGCACCCGAACGGGGAACATCCACAACGCGGCCTGGGTGGGCGGCCCGCGACGCGCGCCCGGCTGGCTCGCGAAGACGTGGCGGTCTGTGCTGCCGAGCAGGGACAGGCACGGCAGGGGGCGGGGATGTAGTGGAGCGCGCGATGGTGGTCATCGGGTTGGCCTGGACTGCGGGGGCGATCCTCCCAACGGTCGCGGGTGCCGATTCGGTCTTCCCCGAGACGCGTATCACCTACAACATCAGGACTGATGAGTACCCCGTGGTGAACAGTCGTGGCGACCTGGCCTGGCGCTACCGGGAAGTATCGGACTACGAGATCATGACCTACACCGGCAGTGGTGGGGTGGTGCAGGTCACGAGCGACGAGGACGACGACTACTACCCGCAGATCAACGGCCAGGGGCAGGTGGTGTGGCGAAGCTGGGATGGGCACGACTACGAGATAGACATGTACGATCCCGTGACGGGGCTGAAGACACTGACGAACAACGACTACAAGGACGACTACGCGCCGCAGATCAACGACGCCGGGCAGGTGGTGTGGTGCGGAAAGGACCCCAGCGGGACGGACGATGAGATCTTCCGGTACGAGCTCGACGGCAGCACGACGCGGATCACGACGAACAACTACTACGACTGGGACCCGCAGATCAACGAGCGGGGCGAGGTGACGTGGTGGGGAGGCAGCAACTGGGACGCGTGTGAGATCTACCTGTATGACACGGAGGGCCACACGGAGCCGATAACGTCGAACGACCACAGGGACGACTCGCCGCAGATCAACGATCGGGGGCAGGTGGCGTGGGTGGGAGGAGAGATATTCGGGGAGTACGAAGTGTACATCTGGGACCCCCAGGAAGGGACGACGCAGATAACGAGCGGGGCCGATGAGGCCCAGAACGAGCGGATCAACAAGCTGGGGCAGGTTGTCTGGATCGCCTACGACGGCGACTTCGAGATCTTCCTGTACGACACGGATGGCTCGACGCGGCAGATAACCGACAACGACTACGACGACTACTGGCCGAGACTGAACGACATGGGCTGGGTGGTGTGGTACGGGACGCCGACGGGGACGTACGACTCGGAGATCTTCATGTGGCGGCCCGAGGACGGGATCACACAGCTTACCGACAACTTCCGGCAAGACCGGCACCCCGAGATGAGCGGGCGATGGATCACGTGGGAGCGGGACGAGACGGGAGTCGGGACTGAGATCTACGAGACCCACATCCCGGAGCCGGGGACGTTGGCCCTGATGGCGCTGGGGCTACCCGCGGTAGCGCTGCGAAGACGCCGGCGCTGCGGGACGCCCCTTGCGCGGCGCGAGGGCACCCGCCGCGGCCGAGGGCTGCGGCTACAGCGCGCGGCTGGATGCGCTAGACGTACTCGATGGTGCTCGGGGGCTTGGGGGTGAGGTCGTAGAGGACCTTGATCACACCCGGCACCTCGGCGCAGATGCGCTCCTGCAGCCGCACCAGCACCTCCCAGGGCACCTGCACGACCGCGGCCGTCATGGCGTCTGTGGAATGCACGGCGCGGACGGCGATGATCTGGCCCAGCTCGCGCCCGCCGTCGCGCAGGCCCGTCGCCCGGTCGCTGAATAGCACCGCCAAGCACTGGAAGGGCTCGAAGGGCGCCAGCTCCTCCTCGACGATCGCCTGGGCGTCGCGCACGGTCGCGACACGCTCGGGCGTAACCTCGCCGACCACGCGCGTGGCGAGGCCCGGGCCGGGGAAGGGCTGGCGTTCGCTGATCTCTGGGGGCAGGCCGAGGGCGCGGGCGACCTCGCGCACCTCGTGCTTGAACAGGGTCCGCAGAGGCTCGAGGATCTGCAGGCCGTAGCGGGCGGTGGGGTCAATGCCGATCTGCTCGAGGATGTTGTGCTGCGTCTTGATGCCCTTCTGGGTCTCGATGACGTCGGCGGCGATGGTGCCCTGGAGCATGAAGGCAGCGCCGCCCTCTCTCACGGCGTCGCCGAGGGTGCTGTAGAAGGTGTCGCGGAAGGCCTTGCGCTTCTCCTCGGGGTCGGCGTGGCCCTTGAGCGCCGCGAAGAAGCGGTCCGCGACGTCGAGGATGCGGACAGTGGTGCCCAGGTCCGCGAAGAGGAGCCGCACGGTCGGCCCCTCGTCCTTGCGCATGAGGCCGTCGTCCAGGAACAGGCAGTCGAGCTGGTCGCCGACGGCGCGATGGCCGAGCAGGGCGACAGCCGAGCTGTCCACGCCGCCCGAGAGCGCCACCAGGGCCTTCTCGTCCCCCACAGTCCGCCTGATCGCCTCCACCTGCTCGTCAATGAAGGCCTGAACTTCCATTGCTTCTCCTCCTTGACCAATCCTCACACCTCTGAGGGCGAGACCCCCAGAGGCTGACCGGGTCGCCGGGGCGCGGCAGCCCCCCGGCCCCTAGCGACCGAACAAGTGGACCAGCAGGACGATGATCCCGATGAGCGCCGCGATGCCCACCACGAGGAAGGCAACCTTCTTCCAGGAGACCGGCTTCTCGCCCGTCAGCTCGCCGCTCTGCCCGTTCACGAACACGTGCCACAGCTTGCTGCGGTAGCGGTAGGCCAGTGACCAGATGGGCAGGTAGTAGTAGCTCACCGCGTCCAGGTGCCAGCGGGTCGAGACGCGCTCGAGGTACTCGACGTGAGTGCTGCAGCCCGAGCGTTCGTCGGCCTCGACCAGGTTCTGGATCTGGCCGCGCAGGGCCTCGACTTCCCACTGAGGCTGCACGATCTCCTCGCCGCCCTCGGCCGCCTCTTCGTCCCCCAGCGTCGTCTCCCAGGGCTCGAGGCGGGTGAGCTCGCGTAGGTCAATCGCCCCGGCGAGGGGTATCCAGTAGGTGTAGCGGCCGAAGTGCGGGCCGGACTTGTGGTCACGCACCTCGTAGGGCTCCTGCTTGGTGACCTGGTGGGGCTTGCCGTCCGCGCCGGTCGCGGTGGTGGTGACGGTACGGTACTCGGTGCGGGAGTCGTAGCCGCTCCAGGCGCTCTCGGCCTCGACCTCGACGCTGGCTGCGGGCACGTGCAGCGCCCGGAGCTTCTCCAGCGACGACGCGGCCTGCAGGTCGCTGGGGCGGAAGAGGCCCTTGCCGAGCCACTCGCCGAGCATGGCGGCGACCTTCTCGCGCCCCACACGGAAGGGCAGGGTCACGGCCGTGTCGAGCCGCACGGCCGCATCCTCGGGCGGCACGGGCACGGGGCCCTCCCAGCCGCAGTAGCCACAACGCAACTGGCTGTTGGGCAGGCGGGTCAGTCCAGCGGCACAGCGTGGGCAGACCAACTCCTCGCTCTGAGCCATTGCCTTCCTCCCTAGGTTCATGAGAGTCCCGGACCGCTCGCCGGCGAGGGGCGCGGGCCCGGAGGCGCACTCCCCAAGGGCCGGCCCGCGGGCCTGCCCTGGGCCGGCGGTCAGGCGACTCCGCAGACGGCCGCCAGCACCGCCTCGAAGATGTCCAGGCTCTCGTTGGCCTCCTGCTGGGTGATGACCAGCGGCGGAGCCACGCGCAGGACGTTGCCGAACATGCCGATGGGCGCGATCATCATTAGCCCCCGCCGCGCGGCCTCCTGCACCACGGCCTTGCACAGCTCCACCGCCGGGGTCTTGGACGTGCGGTCCTCGACCAGCTCGAGGCCCCAGACGAGGCCGAGGCCTCGGACGTCGCCAAGCTGCTCGACGCGCGTCTGCATCTCGCGGAAGCGCGCCCCGAACAGCTCACCCATGCGGGCGGAATTGCCCACCAGGTCCTCGCGCTCGATGATCTCAAGGGCCGCCAGGGCCGCGGCGGAGGAGATGGGAATGCCGCCGTTGGTGGAGGACATGGAGCCCGGCGGCAGCAGGTCCATGATCTCGTGCCGACCCATGACGGCCGAGCAGGGCACGCCCGAGCCGAGGCCCTTGCCCAGGCAGACCAGGTCGGGCTCGATGTCCCAGTACTCCATGCAGAACATCCTGCCGGTGCGGCCGAAGCTGGACTGGACTTCGTCGAGGATGAGGTAGATGCCCTGCTCCTTCCGCCACTGTTCGAGGCCCTCGTACCAGCCGGGGGGCGGGATGACTGATCCGGCGCCGCCCTGGTAGGACTCGGTGATCACGGCGCAGAGCGCGCCGCAGCTCTCGCGGGAGATGACCCAGTCCAGGTACTCGAGGCATTGCAGGGCGCAGTCGGGATATTCGAGGCCGAAGGGGCAGCGGTAGCAGTAGGGGAAGGGAGCGTGGAGGAAGCCGGGCACCAGAGGCCCGTAGCCCTTCTTGACGCCGAGGGAGCCCCCGGCGGAAGCGGCGCCCAGGCTGCGGCCATGGAAGGCGCCGTGGAAGGCGAGGATCTCCCAGCCCTCGTGGGCGCGGCGGGCCATGCGGATCGCGGCCTCGGTGGCGTCCGAGCCGGTGGTGAGCAGGAAGGCCTTGTCCAGATGCGGCGGCGTCATCCGCACCAGCTTCTCGGCCAGCAGCGCCCGGGGCTCGCTGGGAAAGTCATAGCAGTTGAATAGCTTCTCGGCCTGGGCCTGGACGGCGGCAACGTAGTCCGGGTGGCAATGCCCGACGTTGGTGACCAGGACGCCGGAGCACCAGTCGAGGAACTCGTTGCCGTCCACGTCCCAGATGACGCAGCCCCGCGCCCTGTCCCAGACGACCGGCACCTGGTCGGACATGGAGTGGGGCTCGTACCGGCGCGCCGTCTCAAGTATGGCCCTGGACCTGGGGCCGGGAAGCTCGGTGCGGACCCTGGGCATACTGATCCCTTCTCGTCGGGAGACTCCCGCCCACGCAAGCGAGGACGAGCGTGGTGCTGTTCGCCGGTGGCGGAGCCCGACCTGCCCCACGGCCACTCAGTGGCGGTCCCACAGGTCGTTGGCATAGGCCGGGTTGGTGGAATCGGTGATGTCGTTGCCCGTCCAGGTGCCGCGGGCGTAGACGGGCTGAGGGTAGAAGGCGCCCCACTTCATGGCCTTGACGTGGCCGTCGTAGAAGGCCACGTTGCACAGGTCATTGTGCCGGAAGTCCGGGCGGCAGACGTAGGCGTAGGTGGGCTGGTGGGGTGGGTTGGCGTGGGCACCGAGGTACAGGCCGCTGCCGGTCGAGTCCTGGCGACCCACGTCGCAGAAGGCTACGGTCTCGGCCGGGGCCTGGATCTCGCCCAGCCGCACGCGGCTGGTGTAGTAGTAGTTGTAGCCGTAGCCGCCCAGGTAGGCCAGGGGCGGCGTGCCGGACTCGGTCGCGCTGATGGACGGGCAGGTCGTGGCCTGCAGGTTCCTCATATAGGGCCAGACGAAGGGTTCCCAGCGCCAGTAGGTGGAGGTGGCCATGCGGTAGACGTAGTCCATGGTGCGCTCATCGTAGTCCTGAGCGTACATGAGGGCGGCCATGGCGAGCTGCTTGAGGTTGGACTGGCAGCTGGCCTGGCGGGCCTTCTCGCGGGCCTTGGCGAAGACGGGGAAGAGGATCGCTGCCAGGATCGCGATGATGCCAATGACGACGAGCAACTCGATCAGCGTGAACCCGCGACGCACAAGCACGTGCCCCCGTTGCGCCCGCTCTGCGGGGAAAACCACACGACCGGGGTGCGGATGGGCCGACACACCCGGCACGAGATATACCCCCGGCGGCGCGCCGGGGTCGGGCCGCTGCCTGAGAAGAGCCGGGCCTAGCGGGCCTTCTGCCAGTACTTGGCGTAGTCCCTGTCGGCCGTGCCGGCCTTGAACCACTTGGCGTGGCCATCGCACAGGGCCGCGTTGAAGCCGTCGTTGTGCAGGGATTCGTTCACGCCGTCGGGCTTGATGCCGCGCGGTCGGGCAAAGCAGACGGGGTCACCACTCCAGTTGCCGCGCGCGCAGTATCGCTGCGCGTACCAGGCGTCGAAGATCAGCAGCGTCTCAGCCGGGTGGGTGATCTCGCCGATCTTGGAGTTGAAGTTGCCGCGCGAGTCCGGCATCACGTAATTGTTGGCGGCGTAGCTCATGGGGCCGACCGAGGGCTCGCCGTAGTCGTTGGCCGCGTTGTCCGACGGGCACTCGAAGATCTGGGCGTTCTTCACGTAGGGGGCAACGCTCGCGGCCCACTTGTGCAGGGGCCAGTCGCCGGCCTGTCCGTTCTTCTGGTACGTTCCCGGCAGGCGCTCGTCGTAGTCCTGGGCGTACATCATCAGCCCGAGGCTTATCTGCTTGACGTTGGACAGACAGCTTGCCGCCCGCGCCTTCTCGCGGGCCTTGGCGAACACGGGGAAGAGGATCGCCGCGAGGATAGCGATGATCGCTATCACGACCAGCAACTCGATGAGGGTGAATCCACGTCGCATGGTCATGCCTCCTGTACCTAAGGTAGAGTGCTTACCATCTCATCAACTTCTCTTTTCTTGACCGGACACAGGATTCCTCCTGGGTCCAGCCAGACAACTTCGACCCACGGCCCGTCGCTGTCGCGCAGCCGCAGACCTGGCAGCTACTCGCCGGTCGGCGTCCGGTCCACGGCGATCGGGCCCTTCGGGTGAGGCGCGGCCTCGGTGCTCTCCTGGCTGGGCACAGCCAACTCCGCGGGCGGCCGGTCGTACTGCCGGCCGATCTCGGCGAGCGCCGCCGGCCCGTAGGCCCTGGCTATCTCGGCGTCGAGGACGAGCTCGAGGTCCTGGCGCGTCCAGTCCACGTCCATGGGCCCGGAGAAGAGCACGTCCCTCGCCTTGCCGTCCTCCTTGATGCGCCACTGCTGGTGCCCGTCCACCACGATGCCGTGGCAGACGACATCGGACTTGCCCCACGCCACGCGCCCCTCGTCGCTGCAGGTATTGCTCAGGTCCAGGTGAACGAGGCCGCTGCGCAGGGAGATGATGTCGCGCAGCGCGTCGAGGGTGTCGTCCACGCAGTCCTCCGGCACGGGGTAGTAGGCCACCAGCTTCACCCTGGCCTGCGCGCTGCCTGTGGGCAACTCGCCGCTGCGCTGCTCGCTGCCCAGGTCGGGCAGGGCCGCGGCGTCCCCGAGATGCCTCTGTAGAAGCCCGCGCACATGGTATCTCAGGTCGGTGCGATGCCAGGCGCGTCCGTAGGGGAAGACGGGCTCGACGAAGTCCACCTGCTGCAGGTGTTCGCCCAAGGGCCTCTTGAAGCCTCGGGCGCCGTTGACGGTGAAGCCGTCGGTGTGCAGGCCCGCCGCGTCCCTGCGCAGTCGCCCCTCGTCAGTGTCGGTGTTGTAGACACAGACGTGCACCAGATTCTCGCTACGCTGGGCCAGGTCGGCGAAGGCATCGAGGGTGTTCTTCGTGAAGTCGTCGTTCCCGCGGTAGAAGGCTTGGATGACCACGGGCGCGTCCTTGGGCCCGACCTCCATCAGCACCGGCTCGGGCTCGGGCTCCGGAGGAGGCGGCGGTAGCGGCAGCTTCCCGCCCGTGATCCAGAAGTTGAGCGCGGCCAGCGCGACCACGAGGGCCAGGACGCCGACGACCCGCAGCAGCGTTCGCGCGAGGGCTGTCATCGGTCCCGCGCACCCCCTCGCGACGGGGCTAGGGGCTTGAAGCCGTGCTGGCGGAAGCAGTCGGCCACGGCATCGCTGACCAGGTAGTCCAGGACGCGGCGCGCGGCCCTGGGGTGTTTGGAGCCCTTCAGCAGCGCAGCCGGGGCGTACATGGTCGGGTAGAGCGCCGGGTCAATCATCGCCACCTTCTCGACGGCACCCTTGGCCCCCTTGGGCTCGCCGGTGGGCGTGTAGGTCTCGATGAGGCAGGTGTCGTAGACCACGGCGGCGTCGGCCCAGCCCTTGCGGAGGTACTTGGGCACCTGGGCCGAGCTGGCGGGATAGACGATCTTGGGGTCGAGGGCCTCCCACAGCCCGGCCTTCTTGAGCACGTCCCGCGTGTAGCAGCCGACGGAGTTCTCGTGCGGGGGCGGCATGGTGACGTGCTTGACCTCGGGCTTGAGCAGGTCGTGGAGGTCCTTGACACCGAGGGGATTGCCGGCCGCGGTTGCCAGGCACAGCTCGAAGCGCGCCATGTTGCGCACGCTACCCCTCACCAGCTTGCCGGCCCTCTGCAGCCGCTCGATCTCCTTGTAGCCCAGGCTGGTGAAGAGGTCCGCGTGCAGGGAGCCGTTGAGGACGCGGTCGGTCATGGCGACGACCGGCACGATGTCGCTGGTGAGGTGGACGTCCGGCAGGTCTTCCTGCGCCTCGACCGTGATCCGAGCGAAGACGCTGGCCAGCCCGCAGGGAACGAGCACGTGGACGCGGACGGAGCGCTCGCCGGGCGAGGCTCCCTCGCCCCCGCGGCGGCAGCCTGGCGTGGAGCAGAGCACCGAGGCCAGAACACAGAGCAGCAGCGCAGGGCCCCGCAGTGGGCATGCCCTCCTTCGAGCTGGGCGGGACGCCGGCCGTGCGACCCGTCGGCGACTGCCTTCTATTCTACGGCAAGCGACCCGGGCCAGGGCAACACCCCCGGCGGCTCGCGGGCCGG
>CAZSOQ010000179.1:0-11062 GCA_964608495.1 uncultured Armatimonadia bacterium
GGTGGTGGCGGGGGAGATGGGGGAGGGGGTGGATGAGGTGGCGGGGCAGCTCGAGCGGCTTCGGGAGCAGCGCCGAGAGGCGGCGCACCGGCAGCGGCAGATCATCTACAACAACGACGGCAACGAGCCGGTCTACTACTGCAAGGAGGCCACGCGGGAGGATTTCCTGAGCGTGCGGACGGAGGGGCTACAGGGCTCAGAGGTGGACACGCTTTTCTACTGCACCTGGAGCTCGGGGTTCGGCCTGTTCACGCACGACACGAAGGTGGGCGAGGTACTCACGAGGACGAACGGCGTCCTGGAGAAGAGCAAGATGGCGGAGTTCATCGCGCAGGGCACCGACCCCTTGCGCATGATCGTGGACTGGTGCAAGGCGAACGGGGTCGAGGTCTTCTGGTCCATGCGGATGAACGACATCCACGACGGGGGGTACGACGAGCTGATCCCGCGATGGAAGGAGGAACATCCGGAGTACCTTTTCGGCGCGAAGGACCGTAAGCCCACGGGCGTGCGCGACGGGCGCGCGTGGTCGGGCGTGGACTTCGGGCGCAGTGAGGTGCGCGAGCGGGCCTTCCGGTTCCTTCAGGAGGTGTGCGAGAACTACGACGTGGACGGGATTGAGATGGACTTCTTCCGCCATCCGATCTTCTTCATGTGCCACGCCTGGGGCCAGCCGTGTGGGCAGGAGGAGCTGGACCAGATGACGGGTCTGGTGCGGCGCGTGCGGAAGATGACGGAGGCAGTGGGGCTGCGGCGGGGGCGGCCCCTTCTGGTGAGCGTGCGCGTGCCCGACGCCGTGGGCTACTGCGAGGCCGTGGGCCTGGACATCACGCGCTGGCTCGAGGAGGGGCTCGTGGACCTGCTGGTGCCCAGCGGCTACTTCCAGCTCTCGCCCTGGGAGGACTTCATCGAGCTGGGCCACCGGTACGGCGCGCCGGTGTACCCGTGCCTGAGCGAGTCGCGCATCAGCGGCGACGCCGGCAAGCAGCGCAACCGGCTCGAGGTCTACCGGGCGCGGGCGCTGAACGCCTGGCGGGCGGGCGCGGACGGGATCTACACCTTCAACCTGTTCTGGAAGCCAAACCATCAGGTGTGGCGGGAGCTGGGCGACCCCGAAGCCCTGGGGAAGATGGACAAGGTTTACTACGTGACCTATCGCGGTCCCAGCTACGCCGAGGTATACCTGCGGGGAGGCGGGGGCTACATCAAGGTCCCGACGCTGTGCCCTGAGCGGCCGGTGACGGTGAAGGCGGGCGAACCGCAGGCGACGGTCTTGAGGGTGGGCGACGACGTGCTGTGGGGCAAGGACGAGGGGATCATGCCGGAGCTCAGGCTGCGGCTGCAGGTGGACAAGCTGCCCGCGGCCGAGGAGCTGGTGGTGAAGTTGAACGGCGAGGCCCTCAGTGGGGGTGTGCTGGCGGATGGATGGATCGAGTACCGGCCAGACCCTGCGCTGGTGAAGCAGGGCGACAACGATATCGAGATGAGCGTAGGCGCCGGGAGCCAGGCCGCCCCGGTGGTCAGCGATCTGGCGCTGCACGTAAGCTACACGAAGGCGCCCTGAGCCGAGGGCCATCACGTATGGGCCGCGCGGGTGGGCTCACGGACGACGGCTACTGAGGCACACCGCACCGGGGCAAGTTGCGCTTCGGGCCGCGTGATGGCGCCTGGGCCGTCTTAGCGACGATCTGTGCGGCTGAGTGCTTATTGTGGCGGAAAGCGGCCTGCCAGGCCCACCGTGTCGGCCCGCCTTGCTCGCCCGCCTGAACTACCGGACGCCCGGGAGGCAGTGTGCCTATGACGAAGCTGTTCTTCGCGCTCGTGTTGGTCCCCCTGGCGGCGCAGGTGCTCGCTGGCGATCCCCTGCGCCTGGGTG
The DNA here is from genome assembly GCA_964608495.1 of uncultured Armatimonadia bacterium. Classification (GTDB taxonomy): domain Bacteria; phylum Armatimonadota; class Zipacnadia; order Zipacnadales; family FEN-943; genus JAKORR01. The sequence continues at coordinate 1,877 of CAZSOQ010000179.1, forward strand.
ATGGCCGGCCCTTCGTGGGCGTCTACTACTTCGGCCACTGGTGGGAGCCGTGGAAGAGCGACGATGGCCTGATCCGCCGCGATTTCGCCACGCTCAAGGATATGGGCGTCTCGGTGCTGTGTGTTGACCACGAGTGGTCCCAGGCCATAGACGGGGACTGGAAGTGGCTGGACCGTGAGCACCGGCTGGCCAGGGAAGCCGGGCTGCAGATCCTGCCCTGGCTGAGCCTGAAGGTCTGGAGCGACATGTCCAGCGAGGCACGCCGGGCGCTGGTGAAGGAGTGGTACGGGGTGGACCTGAGGCTCGGGCGGAAGCAGGACGGCTCGCCCGGGGCCGTGCAGGTCTGGGATGACGCCACGATCACAGCGGGGGCGGCCTACGCGGCCCAGTACCTCGATCGCTACGCCGACCAAGCGCTTTTGCACGTGGACTGGCATGGGGAGTCGCGCCCGGTGGTGGCCCTGAGCGTCGAGCTGGCGTGGGACGGGGGCGGCTTCGACGAGGCCACGAACATGCTGTTCGTGCGGTGGCTGCGGCGGCCCTACGACGGCGACGTGATGAAGCTGAACGCCGCCTGGGGCACGAGCTACGTGAGCATCTGGGAAGTGGACCCCACCGATACCGCGGTCTTCGACTACGCCGGCCTGGCGAAGGGTGAGGCTCGGTACCCGCGCGCCGTGGAGGACCATATCGAGTTCCGGTCGGGCCTGATCTCGGACGCGCTGGGGATGATGGCGGCGCGGCTGCGGCGCACGCACCCCGACGTGCTCGTCCTGGCTGAGCTGCCCTACCAGTTCGCGAGCAAGCACCCCCACGCGGAGGGCTACCGCATCAACTATGCCGCCAACCCGTCCTGCGTGCGGTCGGCGGACATCGTCTTCTTCCGCTGCACGGGGCCGCTGAACCAGCCCGAGGCCGACTCCCTGGACGCCTGGACGGCCGAGACGGGCCAGCCGGCGATCCTCACCTACCGCACCTACTCGGACTGGGCGAACGAGCGCCCGGCGGAGAGGACCGAGGAGATCGCGGGCCTGTATGCCGGGCAGGCCGCGCGGCACGGGAACGGCTTCGGCTTCTATAGCTGGAACGAGATGGTGGACACCCACGTGGCACCCTCGCGGCCCGAGGACGCCGACAAGCCGGGCGCCCTAACGCCGGAGCAGTCCGAGCGCGCCGTCGCCCTGATGCGGGCGATGGTCACGCGGTACCTGGAGCTGGTTGCGCAAGACCAGTGAGGGCCGCCGGCGACCCAGGGAGGGGGCAGTGGGCGTGAGGATACCGCGGCGGCCCGGGCAACCGCGGCGCGCGGCGGCCTGCCCAACCAGGAGCTGGTACATATGCACTGCCGACTCACCGGCCCGGCTTGCCTGAGCCTGGTGCTCGTCCTCGCCTCCGTTAGTGGGCCGTCGGTCTTTGGCGACCTGGGCGCGACCCCGCAACTGCTAGTGAATGGCGGCTTCGAGGATGGCGAGGGGAAGCGGGCCGCCGATTGGGGCCTGTGGCCGCCGGCCGGCAGGGACGAGGGCGTGAGCAGCCTGCGCGACGCCGAGGTAAAGCACGCCGGGGAGTATAGCGGGCGTCTGCGCGTGACCGCCCCGGAGTCCCAGGGCATCGCCACGTGGCATCACAACGCTGTGCCCGTGGAGCCCGGGCAGGAGATCGTGCTGAGCTTCTGGATCAAGGCCGAGGGCACGGTGAAACGATGCGGATGTGACGTGCAGCTCCGCAAGGGGCTCACGGAGATAGTGGGGAGCCGAGCGGCGCCCTTCCTCCAGGGCCCCTTCGACTGGAGACAGGTGGTTCGCAGATTCGTCGTGCCGGAGGGAACCGACCACATCTGCGTGGTGCCTCTGCTGGAGGGCCCGGGGACGGTATGGTTCGACGATGTGATGGCCTACGGGACGCCGGTCGTGACGGCCGAGAGAACGGCGCAGCCGCCGGACATTGACGGGAAGCTCACTGAGCCCTGCTGGCACGCGGGCCGCGGCCTGTCGGGCTTTGTGCTGGCGGACGGCTCGGGGCTGCCGCAGAACCCGACCACGGCCTGGGCGACCTACGACCGGGACCACCTGTACTTCGCCTTCCGCTGCGCCAGGAAGCCCGGCGTGCCCCTCAAGAAGACGATTGCCCAGCGCGACGGGACGGTCTGGGCCGATGACGATGTAGAGCTGTTCCTCGACCCCCAGGGGGACCGGGAGACCTACTACCAGTTCGTGGTGAACGCGCTGGGAGCGCAGTACGACTCGGAGCGCACGGACCCGAGCTGGACCGTCAACTGGCGGGCGGCGGCGCAGGAGACCGAGGAGGCCTGGAGCGTCGAGATTGCCCTGCCCCTGGCCGAGCTTCCCCTGGGCCTGGCGGTGGGGCAGAACTGGTGCGTGAACTTCTGCCGGGCGGACAGGACCACGGGCGAGGTGAGCGCCTGGTCGTGTCCCTTCGGGGGCTTCCACACGGCCGGGCGGCTGGGCAGGCTGACGATGCCGGACCTGGACCTGACGCCCTACTACGTGAAGGACGCCCGGGAGCGGATCACGGCGGTGCAGGCCGCCTACGACGCGGCGCTGGCGGGCCTGGACACGACCGGGGCACCGGCGGACCTGGCCGAGCCCTTCCTGACGCGGCGGGATAGTATACGGGGCACGCTGGACGAGCTGCGAGCCCTGGCGGCGAACCCGGACCGGGTCTCGCCCGAGCAGTGGGCGCAGGTGCGGCCGGGCGTCGCGGCCCTGCAGGACGGCATCGCCGACCTGCTGGCCGCCAGCCTGCGGCTGCGGGTGCTCAACGCGTGGCGTGAGGGGCCCGACGACCAGCCGGGGCTGGGGCTGGCCGTGGCGTCCCCCATGGAGAAGGTGCTGCGGGACGGGCAGAGCCTGCGGGCCGAGGTGACCAAGGAGCTACGGCTCCACGCGGCGCGCAACGAGTATGAGGCCGCGCAGGTGGTCGTGGTGTCGCTGAGCAGGCGCGACGTGGCGGACTGCCGGGCGACCGTGACGGACCTGACCGGGCCGGGCGGCGCCCGTATCGGCAAGGAGAACCTTCGGCTCAGCGTGGTCGGCTATGTGAAAACGGGCAAGCCCAGGTACGAGACGACCTTCGTGGGCGACTGGCCCGACCCGCTGCTGCCCGACGAGCCCTTCACCGTCACGGCCGGCCAGGTGCAGCCCGTGTGGCTCAGGGCCTACGTGCCGCCGGGCACGCGACCCGGCGACTACCGCGGCACGCTGACCGTGTCCGGCGGTAGCCGGGACCTGACCCTGGGCGTCGTGCTGCACGTATTCGACTTCGAGCTTCCTCGCCGCCAGCACCTGGCCACGCCCTTCGGCTGCGGGCCGACGGAGCTGGCCCAGTGGTACACGGGCAGCGGTGACTACCTGTCGAAGCTGCCGCCCGAGGTGTGGACGCGCTGGAACGAGTTCATGCTGGACTACCGGCTCACGCCCACGCGGGCCGGACAGGCCTTCATCCGCGAGGACTACGACGCCCAGGGGCGCGTGACCTACGACTACTCGGTGCTGGATCAGTGCCTGGGCGCCATCGCCGACCGGCTGCCGCCCCGGGGCGTCAACCTGGCTGGGATCGGGCACTTCGGCTGGCACGTGCTCAACGGGGCGTCCATGACCTACACCGAGGACGGCCCGCATGCGGGCAAGCGGTGCGGCAAGGTGCAGTGGCCGAAGACCTCCGGGTGGGCGTCCGCGAGCCGCTCCCTGCCCGGCCGACTCCTGGCTGATCGGCACTGCAAGGCCTTCCGGTTCTGGGTGAGGTCCCTGGACCCGGCCTTTGAGGCCGAGAGGATCGTGGCCTTCGTAAACAGCTTCCCGAACCGGTGGGTGACTGCCTTCCCCGTGGGCGGCACGGACTGGCACGAGGTGCGGCTTCCCGTGGAACAATACCACCACAACACCACGGGCAAGCCGCTCACCCTCGATGACCTCCGGGCCTGTGACAACTTCCAGTTCGTGATAGACAACAAGGAGCAGGTGATCCAGTTCCTGGTGGACGACGTGGTGGCCGAGTGCGAGGGCGGCGATATCGTCGTGGACGACTTCGAGCTGGAGAGTGAGCTGGGGGAGATCCAGGCTCGCGTGGCCGCCAACGTCGAGCACGCGAAGGAGAAGGGCTGGTTCGAGGCGGGCCACTGCTACGGCTGGGACGAGGTGCGGCCCGAGGAGTACGAGCAGGTGATTGATGCCTACCGGCAGACGCTGTCCGTGGCGCCGGACGTGCCTATCATGCAGACCTACTACACGAACCGGACGCCGACGGACCTGATCGGGACGGTGAAGGTCTGGTGTGCGATCACGTCCATCTATGACGAGGCCTTCCTGGAGGCGAGACGGGCGGCTGGGGAGGATGTGTGGCTGTACGTCTGCTGCGGGCCCACGCCGCCCTATGGCAACTTCTTCGTGGACCAGCCGGGCGTGGACCACCGGATCGTCTTCTGGCAGGCGTGGCAGAAGCACGTGGTCGGGTTCCTGTACTGGCGGGTGGACTACTGGCACGGGATGCTGCCCAAGGGCCCCGGCGAGACCCTGTGGCCCGACGTGCCCTGGGACTGCGAGAAGCTGGCCACGTACAACGAGTTCAAGGTCAACGGCGACGGGTGGCTCATCTACCCCTGGCGCGACTGGACGCCCCTGCCGTCGGTGCGGCTGGAGAACATCCGCGACGGGGTGGAGGACTACGAGTACCTGTGGCTGCTGCGGGAGCTGGACCCCGGCAACGAGCTACTGACCGTCGGCGAGGACATCTCGCGCGACTTCACGCACTTCTGCAAGGACCCGGCAGTCATCCAGGCGCGCCGGCTGGCCGTGGCCCGGGCGATCGAGGCGGCCGCGCGGCGGTAGACAGCAGCGCGGGGGCACTGGAGCGCCTCTTGGAGGATGCCGGGCCTGGCGGGACGGGCCGCACCTGCTATCCGCCAGGCATAGGCAGGAGCACGTGCGAGGGGCGCTCGGCGTCCAGGTAGACCGTGTTGTGGGCCACCTGCGGATTGTCGGGCTTGATGCCGGGCGCCCCGGTGTTGGGGTTCACCTCGAACCGCGGGTAGTTGCTGCTGGAGACCGCCAGGCGCAGCTTGTGCCCCTTGTTGACGACGATGCTCGTGCTCCACAGGTCAACCGGCACCTCGTAGACCTTGCCCGGCTCAATCAGCTCGGGTTCAGAGAAGGAGTTGCGGTAGCGCGCACGGAGGATCCCGTCGCACAGGAGCATGGACCGCCCGTCCGGGTACACGTCCGTGAGCTTGGCGGTGAAGTCCGTGTCGCGCGCCGAGGATGAGACCCACAGCCTGGCGGTCACATGGCCCGTCACCTCGACCGGCTCCTCTATCGGCGGCGTCTCGAAGAGCAGCACGTCGGGGCGGGCCTCGACCTTGCGCTGATCCATGGGGCCCTTGGTGAGCACCAGATTCGCCCCGCCCACGGTCGGCACGGGGTTGGCGGGATCGAAGTCGTAGCTCAAGGACGCCTCGCGCAGCGTGGGCTTGTCGGTCAAGAGCTTGCCGTCGCGCTGGAGGTAGTAGGGCACGGGCGTGGCGGGCACGGGCCAGTCCTCGGCCGTGCGCCACTCATTGCCGGGCGCGGCGGGGTCGTCGCAGTCGCCCATGACGTAGTAGCGGACCCGCGGCAGCTCCGCCACGTCGTTCTGCTCGCCCTTCAGGTAGTGGGCGAACCACTGCTTCTGGTAGCGCGCGAGCGGATTCTCCCGGGCCTGAGGCGGGAACTCGATCTCGCCTGCCGGACTCAGGCCGTGGACCCAGGGGCCGAAGACCAGCACCTGCTTGCCCCTCGCGCCCTCGCCGCCCCTGTGCTGAAGGACGTCGTAGGCGTTGAGCGTGCCCTGAGCGAAGCAGTCGTACCAGCCCCCGGCGTGCACCATGGGCACTGTGACGAGCTCGGCCTGCGCCTCCAGGTCCGCCGTGGCCCACAGAGCATCGTAGGCCGGATGGGCGGCAACCATGTCGAAGGCCTCCTGCGGGAAGCCGTTGCCGCGCATCCACATCTCGATCATGGCCTTGCGGAAAGCGCCGCCGGGGTAGGCGGCGAAGTGGTACAGGCTCGAGCACGCCACGTGGACCCAGCAGCACTTCAGGCCCGGAGGCGCGGCCCCCGCGGCCAGGTACTGGGTGATGCCCAGCGCCGAGCCGCCGACCATGCCGGTGCTGCCGTTGCACCACGGCTGCGCCGCGATCCACTGGATCGTGTCGTAGCCGTCCTGGAGCTCGCCCCAGCCGTCGGTCATGAAGACCGTGGCCGTGCCCTCCGAGCCGAACCTGCCGCGGGTGTCCTGGACGACGCGCGCATAGCCCTCGCTATTCCAGCCGCGGGAGTCGTTGCCGCCGCGCCCCTGGGCCGTGGGCCGACCGTAAGGCGTGCGCGAGAGGACAACGGGCCAGGGGCCCTCGCCGTCGGGCAGGAAGACGTCGGTGGCCAGCTTCACGCCGTCGCGCATGGGCACCATGTGGGTTACGGTCCTGTCTTGCTGGGCCGGGGCAAGGCAGGCCGTGGACAGGACGAGGGTCAGAAGGACCGCCAGCGGGACAAGCCTGAGGAGCCTGGGCATCGGATGATCCTCCTCGCGCGTCTGGGGAGTCGGACTGCCGCTCAGGGACTCAGAACGCCCGGCGCCACGCGAAGTTCACCGGGCCTGAGGCGGCGAGCAGGCCCGGTTAGAAGTCCGTGGTCACCGTCACCTCGAGCAGCGCGGCGATGTACAACGCCCGGAAGAACATCTGCAACTGGCTGGTCGTGGCCTCTCTCTCCGCGCGCGGCTCGAAGCGGAAGTCCGGCAGGAGGCTCAGGTCCTGCGCCGCCAGGAAGGGCGCCATGTTCTCCTCGGCCAGCGCCCCGACGAAGAAGCACAGCATCGCCCCGTGCACGGGCTTGATGTCGCCCACCTCGAACATCGCGGAGTAGAGCTGGTCCGCCGTGATGATGGACCGGCTGAACAGCCCGCCCCAGGAGCGGCTGGGCGCGCGGCGCAGCTCGAAGAACCGGTGGCTGGTGCGCCGCAGCTCGGCAAAGGTCGCACCGGTCCAGCCGAAGTCCATCTTCGCCTGCTGCAGTAAGAACCCGGCCGCGGACTTGAGCGACGCGGGCAGTTGGCCCATCAGCCAGCGCTCGCCCGCCGCCGAGAAGGGGTAGTTGATGCAGCCGATGCAGCCGAAGGGCTCGGCCGCGACGTTGGCCTGGCAGTCCTCGCAGGCGGGCCTGTACGGGTCCAGCTCCCCCGCCAGCTCCAGCATCTCCGCCGCGCTGATGTCGCGCAGCTCCTCGCCCTCGGGCGTCCAGAGCGTGTGCTTGATCACGATCTGCTCGAGCGGCGTGTCCGGGTCGTGGCGGCGGGCTTTCTCGATGACCTCGTCGGCGGTCGCCCGGAACTTCTCACCCTCGAGGATGCCCTGCGCCGTGAGGTCGCGCTTGGCGGCGCAGTCGCGATTCACGAACCAGTCCACCGACATGGCCAGCCCTCCCTGTTACCCGCGCGGGGATCGTGGAGCAGCGCCTCCTTCGCGCACGATAGGCCCTCGAGTCCGTGCCTGCTTCTCCTCGTCTGCCGCGCGACCTGCAACCGCGCACACGGGGCCGAGCTGGGGGGAAGGTGGCTGGGGTCCCGACCCCGAATCCGTGGACTCGACGGGCAGTGACTCAGCCGACGAGAGCAAGGAGAGACGTGGCGAGTGATACCCACCACAATGCGCGCGGTGATGCTGGTGCGGATAGGGAAGCTGGAGGTGTGGGAGGTACCGGTACCGGAGCCCGGGCCCGGGGAAGTGCTTCTCCGGGTGATACGGGCCTCCGTGTGCAATGGGTCGGATGCGGCCTTGTTCAGCGGACGTCGGGACATCTCGGTGGCTTACCCCTGGATGCGGCTTCCGTACTCGCTCGGGCACGAGTGTGCGGGGGAGATCGTTGCGCTCGGGCCAGGTGTCGCGGACTACGAGATCGGGCAACGTGTCGCGAGCATCAAGTACGGGAGCGCCTTCGCGGACTACCAACTCGTGGACATCAAGGGCGCGCCCCCGATCCCCGTGCCGGACTTCCTGTCGTACGATGAAGCGACTTTCCTCGAGCCGATGTACACGACCAACACGTACATGCCACACATCGAGAAGGGCGACAGGGTGGTGCTGATGGGCGTGGGTCCATCAGGGATACTGCTTCTGCAGCAGTGTGTCGCGGTCGGCGCACAGGCGGTGCTCTGCGCGGACCTGCACGATCTGCGGCTCGGTATCGCAGCCAGGCTCGGGGCAACGGCGACGGTGAACACCGAACGCGAGGATCTTGAGTGTGCGACCAGGGAGCTGCTTGGGGAAGCCGACGTCCTCATTGATGCGACAGGCCAGGATGTGTATGACATCGGCATCCGGCTTCTTCGCGGGGGAGGGAAGCTGATCGCGTACGGCGTGGCCGATTCAGGCGTGCACTACGATGGTACACTGGCGTACTTCCGTGGCATCCAGTTTCTGACCAAATCGTCCCACTACGCAAGGCCGCCGGTCGAGGACACGCGCCGGCGGATAGAGCGGCTGCTGCAGGAGGGCTGTATTGACTTGCGGGCCTTCGTCACCCATCACTTCCCCTTGGAGGGCACGCCCGAGGCTGTGCGGAGGGCCCTCGAGCAGCCGGACGAAGTCCTGGGCATGGTGATAGACGTGGCCTAGATGCGGCTCCCCGGCAGCATGGAGGCGTTCCTCAAGGGGCGAGACCGGGCGCCGGGAGGCCGCCCACAAGCGTTGGGGCCGGGACGGCGGGGCCGAACCGCCTGACCGGCTTGCAGGCCCGGCGGGCGCTTGCGCGAATAGCCCCCCAACGAGCCTCAGTACGACGCGGGAGGCCCTTACCATGAGACAAGCGGGTGTGATAGCCATGCTGGTGCTCGGCGCAAGCTTCTGCCTGGGCGACGGGTCTTTCGAGGACGTGCACGTGGTGCAGATGCCCAAGGGCCAGTACGGCCCGCGCGGGATGCCGGGCGACATAATCGAGCTGAAGGACGGCAGGCTCCTGCTCTGCTACACGCGCGGCGGGATCGTCACGCGCGTGTCCGAGGACAAGGGAAAGACGTGGGGCGACGAGGCCATGCTGGTGCCCGACCCCGGCCCGCCCTCGGAGCGCGGACGGTACTGCCACCCGAGCTTCCTGCGCCTGGCCACGCTGCACAATCTGCGCGTCATGACCAGGCTGA
>CAZSOQ010000180.1:0-11000 GCA_964608495.1 uncultured Armatimonadia bacterium
GTTGGGGTCGGCCAGCCGTCCCGTCCAGGCGTCATCGCCATTCGTGGCGACATACAGCGTGGTCTCTGCCGCCTGGGTCGGCGCGAGGCCCGGAACGACCCAGCCCAGACCCGCCAGCCCGAGGGCCAACCATACGGGCCTTCCAGCGGTCCTCACGCGCATCGCTGCCTCCTTGGCCTTGCAGGGCTCCGTTCCCCGCCGACTCCGCGCCGCAAGGCCGTCCGGTGGTTCGTCGCGGCACCCGCGTCTCCTGCGCACCCGCACGCCCGGTGGATCGGTCGGCTGCACTGCGGGCGTAGTGCTAGGGACCCTCGAACCGCACCGCGCAGACCTCGGCCTCGGGCGCGATCGTGACCGCCAGCACATCCCCCTCTTCCCTGACCTCGAGCTGCTTCTCGCTTCCGTCCAGCAACAGCAGGCGGGCCTTTGGCGCCCTGCCTGCCGCCGCCGTGTCCAGGCTCAGGTCCCAGGCGGCCCTCTCCTTGCGGCGGTCCACGATCGTCACCACTGCGCCCACGCCCTCCCGCACGAAGAGCCTCGCCTCGACGCGCTCGGGCATGCCGGAGAGCCCGAGGACGTCCCGGAAGCGCCCCCGGTAGACGACGTCCCTGATCTTGCGGCGGAGCGCGACGAGCCTCCTGACGTGCTCGCCGAACTCAGACTGCTTGTCGAGGGGGTAGAGGCCGAGGGTATCGAAGCGCTCGCCGTTGAGGAAGACTAGGTTCATGGCGTCCTCGTGGCGCGGCTTCTCGAGATCAGGCCAGATGTGGCCGATGCCGGTCCACACGTTGCAGGTTCCGGAGAAGACGGGGTAGACGTCGCCGAAGCTGTAGACGAAGATCTCAGGACGCGACCAGGTTCCTGAGCCGAAGGAGAGCTCGGTGCCGAGGCACCAGTTGGTGTAGGGCATGAGGGCAGCGCAGGCGACACCCTCGTAGAGGATGGGCCCGTCGAAGTCTTCGCGGATGCGCTTGAGGAGGCCGATCTGGCCGGCGCCAAGGCTCTGGGGGTGGGCGAGGTGGAGGGCAAAGGACGCGGGGCCGAGGCCGTAGCCGTGGATCGGGAAGCTGTCGAGGTACCAGATGTCGGCGCCGTACTCCTGGTGCCAGCGCTTGATCCAGCCGGCGAGGTAGCTGCGCCACCAGGGCGCGCAGGGGTCCATCGCCCAGTACCCGTCGAGGTAGCCCGCCGGGCTACGGCCGTAGCCGCCCTCGGGCCCGACGAAGACGCTCCTGGCCGCCTCGTCGTAGAAGCGCGGCCGCATGGGCAGGTCCTCGAGGCCGTGCTGGGCGATCTTCTCGGCGAGCTGCGGGTTCTGGTCAATGGCGGCGTCGAAGCAGATGACGTTGCTGTAGAAGCCGATCTTCCCGCCGTCGGCGTGGAGCCGGGCGATCCCCTGCTTCAGCTCGGCCTCGGTGCCGAGGTCGGGGTTGGGGAAGAAGTAGCAGTAGTACTCGTCGCCGAGGATCATCTCGGACCAGAGCTGCAGATAGAAGAAGCCGTAGTACCTGGCCGCCTCGAGCATTTGCGGCAGATCGCGGAAGGTGTACTGGGGTCCGCCCATGCCGAGCCATCCATCGCACTCGTCAAGCCAGGCGGGCTGCTCGCGGGGCGGCGTGGCGCGCAGGGCCCAGTCGCGGAAACGGTCGGCGGCCCAGTGCCAGGCGCCCACGTGCACGCCCAGCTCGACCACCGGCGACTCCCACGCCTCGCCCGGATCGAGCAGGGCCCACCAGCGGTTGCCGAGGTCCACCAGCCCATCCCGGGATCCCGCCATGACCTCGAGCTGGCAGGAGCCGTCGGCCTGGGGGCCGAGGTAGAGGCCTCCCGCCGCGTCGTAGAGGTCCTGCCAGGGCACGCACGCCGCCCCGGGGTACTGGATCACCCGCTCGGGCGGCAGCTTGCCCGCCGGGCTCGCCAGCGTCTCACCGTGAATGTGCCCGGTCGCCAGCGTGTCATCATCGGCCCCCTCGCCAATCCTGAGGCCGCCCAGCCGAGGGAAGGCGACGCGCGGCAGCCGCACCGCCTCGGAGGGCTTCACCGGGCGGCTGTTCTCCACCCGCAGCCTCAGCCGCGCCACGGGTTCGTCGTCGCCCAGGTCGGCGGTGAGGATGGCCGTGATCTGTGGCGCGAAGGCGTACTCGGCGGTGAGGCGCTGGCCCTGGGCCGTGCGCTCGACGGCAAGGGCCTTGAGGCTGCCCTCGTCCGGCGATAGCTCCCTAACATCGGCGGGCTGGTAGAACCGCGCATGGTCGGGGAAGCTGACGGTGTCAAGGCTGAAGAGCGGCGGAGCCGCCGCCTCGGCCCGCGCCGTGAAGCCAAGCTGCAGGGCGTCGATTGACGTCACTGCGGCGGTCGCGCCGTCGAAGACAAGGCGTAGCCGCTTGTTCTCGAGCACCACTCGCTCGCGCTCCAGCTTCCTCACCTCCGTCTCGGCGTCCGCGGCCACCTGCCCGTTGGCGTCCAGCGCCCGGGCGACCACGCGGTAGGGGCCCGGCGGCAGGTCCGCGACCGCAAGGGCCGCCTTCGCGGCGCCCCTCTCGACCGCGGCCTCCGCCGTCTTCACCGGCGCTCCGCCCGCGGCCGGCAGCACCTCGAAGCTGGCCTGCTTCGCCTCCACCTGCGGGCCGGCGGTGAACTCGAGCCGCCACTGGCCCTCCGCCGGCCCGCGCGACACAGTCAGCCGCCCCTGGCCGGCCAGCTCGCGGATGCGCTGCGGCGTGAGGGGGTAGGCGTAGATGCGGACCTCGTCGAGCAGCGTCTGGGCGCCCGCGTGGGGCACGTGCCAGCCGTTGTCGCCCACGGCGAAGGTTTCGCCGAGGGTCTCGGCGACGAAGGGCGCCGGGGCCGCGCCGGCCGGCTCGCCGTCAATGTAAAGGCGCTCGGCCTCGGGCGACCAGGTTCCCGCGAGGTGATGCCACTCGCCGGGGCGCCATCCGAGCCCGGTGGCGCTGGCCATGCCCACCCGCTGCTTCTCGTCGGCGTAGCGCAGCAGCATCTGGCCGCCCTGGTAGAACTGGTAGAGGATGAGCCAGCCAGTGGGCGCGGCGCCGCTGCCGCTCTCGAGGAAGACGTGGAAGCTGCCATCGTCCAGGGTCCAGTTGAGGGGCTTGACCCACAGGCTGACGGTCCCGGAGGGCGGCATCAGGTTCCCCGCCGTGGGGTAGTGGATGAGGGCCTGCTCGGGCCCGCAGAGGAGGGCCTGGCCGAACCTGCCCGGAGCGAAGGCAGGCTGGGCTGTTCCCGTCACGCTCGCGGGTTGCCCGGCGCCCCCGAGGCTGTAGGCTTGCAGGGTGTCGTCGAAGGACGCGTGGAACAGGAGCCCGTCATCCGACACCGCCGTCCTTGCCGCGAGGAGCATAGCCACCATAGCGAGGGACCTCATCGGGATGGCCTCCCTTGCCGCTGACCCGCCCTGGGAGCGCCTGTCTGGCGTGCATGCCGATGTGGTCAGCGGGTCCACCTCGCTGCGCGTGCAGGCACGGCAACGCCAGCCCCGCCCTATCCCCGCGCCCCCAAGCCCTGGATCTGACGTCGAGACCGGCGCCACAAGGCGCCCCTCACCTGCCCCCAGGAACGGTGCCACCAGTCGTGTGAGACTCAGCACGGTTCCGGCCCTGGGCGACAGGCGCAGCATAGCCTGGAGCCCAGGCACCGCCAGGCTCTACCGCCTCCGGGCGGCTTGTAGCCTAAGGCGCTGCGCGGCCTCACCGTCTTGCAGTGCCTTCGCCAACGCTCCACCAGCACCTGCGCCTCCATCAGCGTGTCGAAGACCTCCCGGTCCAGCAGCTCGTCCCGCAGCTTCCCGTTGGAGGACTCCAGGTACCCATTCTCCCACGGGCTCCCCGGCTTGATGAGAAGCGTCCTCACCCCGGTCCGCTGCAGCCATTGCCTCACCGCCCGCGCCGTGAAATTCGGCGCACTGCCCGCCCCGATGTCCTCCTGCATGCCCCACGCCACATGGAGGTCCATCAGCCCGTACAGGTTCCTCGCTCGTCAGCCGGCGAGGAAGCTCGGCTGAGAGGCGTCTCCTGGAATGCTCGTCCATGGTGGCCAGCAGACAGACCAGCCGCCCTGCCCCGGGATCGAACCTACATCGGCTGCTCTCCCCCCGGCTTTCTCGGCTTGGCATACCGCGCCTGCAGCTCCTTCGGGCACTGCGCCTGGTCAGCACGCCCTCCCATACTCCGTGGCCCAACGGTCGCACGCGCTCCGTGACACCGGGCCTTACTGTCCGCGGCCGTCACGTCGGCGCCGTCAGCCACTTCCGCCCGCAGCCCACTCAGGTGGCACAAATGCACCACCTGGAAGGATGGGCAGGTCGGGAGGAGGGGCTGTCCGGGCGCAGGCTGAGCCGTGCGGCGACGGCGGCAAGCAGGGACAACAGCGGGTGGCCGAGGACTGCGGTCAGACACTGAGGGACAACACCACCCATGTCAGACGAGCCTGCTTCCCTCCAAAGGCCAACCGCCGGCTGTCCGCGACGCGCCTTCGTCCCTGCAACCGCGGACACGTTCTCCCTCATGCCGGGCCCGGAACCCCCGAGGCAGCGAGGCGCTACGAGGGAGGACCTGAAGCGCCCCGCGGCTATCGGGCTTCTACGGCAAGAAGCCGCGTTTGCCCTGCAGCAAAGGGGCAGCTGAACTGCACTCCCTCGGCGGCCCAGCCGTCGAAGAGGTCTCGGATGCGGACGGGCCTTGGCCAAACGAGGTCGGCATCGCCGCCCCGCGGAGCGGTGATGGCGACGAGGCCCTGAGACGCGTGGACAGTGAAGTCGAGGGGCGCATAGCAATGCACGCCTGCCCGCTCCACCCAGCTGTGAGCGACTGCCGGGCTTTGCGGCGGCGCACCGCACCATATAAGCCGCCCGCCCCCCGCTAGCTGGCGCTCGAGGCCGGCGGTGGTGCCGTCGGCGTAGCGCATCCACCCCGGGCCCTGTCCGGCGCACCGCGGCCGCAGACGCGCCACGCTGCAGACGACCTGCCCGTCGGCCGACAGCGCAGCAGCGCAGGGGCCACCCTCGGTTTCCACCCGCAGGGGACAGCCTGTGATCGCCGCCGGTGCCTCAGGGTCGGCCTTCTGAGCCACGGGGTTCAGGAAGCCCGGCGCTCCGATGATCACCACCGTCCGCCGTCCATGCTGCAGCAGCCGTTCCAGCTTCGCGATGTCCTCGGGCAGCGCCGCCGTCGCCTCCGCGACGACCACCAGCTTGATGCGCTCCGGCAGCCGGTCCAGGTCGCGCAGGAACCAGACGCCAACGGGCGCGCCCGTCCGCCCGAGGGCGTACAGCAGACCGGCATGGGTTGCCCGGGGTAGGGTCGTCGCCGGCGGCACCCAGGCGAAGGTCGTGTCGTCCACCACGAAGGCGACTTCCTCCGCTGGCGCGCGGTCGTAGCGGACGCCTGTAGACTGGATCTCCATCTGGCGGGCCAACTCGGCCATCAGGGCTGCTTCGTGGTGCCAACTGCTCAGCAGGGAGAACCACTGGGCCTCGACCCCGTGAACCAGGTTGTCGGCGATAGCGCGGCGGTGCATCGATATGGCGGCGCCGCGCGGGTCGGCCGGGTCGTAGAGAACATGCCAGGGAGCTTGGTGCAGCCAGGAGAACAGGTCGTTCTCGTTGACGTACAGCTTCCCGGCCCGGAGGATGCTCTCCGTCGCCGAGCTGAACAGGTCGTAGCCGTTGGTCAGGTCGCGGAAGTTGTGCAGGGGCACGCCCGCGAGGAAGTCCAGGTCGGGGCAGTCGAGCAGGCGGCGGAGAGTGAAGTGGCCAGCCAGGTGCTGCCGCGGCTCGCCGGCGAGCTGGATGAGATAGCCGTAGAAAGCCCCGGTGAGGCAGCGACCGCCGGCGGCCTCCTTGATTGCTTTGGCGAAGGACACGATGACGTCGGCGGTGAGATCGGAGAGGTACTGCGCATACGCGGCGGACTGCTTGCCTGCCCTGTCAGCCGGGTAGTAGTCGCAGCCTGGGCGCTGCCGGCTTTGGGGCCCGGGGACCTGCCTCCAGGGATAGCCCCGGACCTGGCACCAGCGGGCGAAGCCGGCCTGGTTGGCTGGCGAGTAGTCTGAGTAGAGGCCGTCGTTGCACGCCCAGGCGAACCACTCCTCCGTGACCTCGCCGGTGGGCATAAAGCCGATGACACGACTGGACCAGGGCTGGCGCGCGCAGTGCTGGATGAGTGCGCGCAGGCAAACTGCCTGCTGTTGCTGCCACGCGGCCGAAGCCAGCGATGCCGCAAGGGTGCCCGTCTCCTCCCACGCCACATCGCCCTGGGGCGCGCGCACCTGGACGATGGCGTCCGGGTGGTCTTGCAGCCAGAAGGCAGGAAGGGCCAGGGAGGCGCGCAGCAGCAGGAAGGCATCGGGGTTAGCCTGGAGGGACATGCAGACCCGCTCGTCCACCTCGGAGAAGTCGGAGTGGTCGGGCGCAACCCAGGTGGGCGCGGCGATCTGGTGGATGTGGCGGCCGGCCGACACGGGCACGACAAAGAGGTTGGCCCCGGCCTGCCCGAACTCCCCGACGTTGCCTGGCTGGTAGTCGTAGGACGAGTAGCCGCTCCAGGTCAGAGGCCGTCCGTTGACGAAGGCCGTGGGGCGCCCCTGGTAGTCCCGGCGCTGGGCGAGTGGGAAGCCCGGGTGAGCCGAGCTGGCGATGACAGTGGCGGCGGCAGCTCCACCGCCTGCGCGGTAGCCGTCCACGACAAGCCCCACGGTCAGCGTCCGGCTCGGCAAGTACCACGGTGTCCGGGCTGTCACCCGGCAACGACCTGTCTCGGCCAGGGACCGTCTTTCCTCGGCGTCCAGGCGGATGCGCCACAGCACGCGCGGCTCATCCCGCAACTCCAGGTCAGCGACGGAGTCGGCACGCACCCCCTGAGCCTCGACGGCGAAGGTTGCCTCGGCCCTGGCAAGTAGGCGCTTAGGCGCGGTCAGAGCAAGGATGCGCACGCCTGGGGCGTCGGGGTAAAGCACCGTCCACTGTCCAAGGTCGAGGCGGTACTCGACCCCGGCCTCAGGGCTGGCGACGTGGAGGTTGACGCTCGTCGGCGGAGTGGGTCTCTGCCCCGAGGCTGCCCCGTCGGCGCGCAGACCGGCCAGGTCGAAGCGGACGACGCGCTCCTGCCCCGGGGGCACCGGCGCATCGCCCATGACCGACCAGTTGAGGTACGGCCGGGTCGGTTCGGGCGACCAGGGCATCTCCGGCATGGACACCGCGAAGCCCGCCGGTTGGCTGCCCTCGTTGGCGACCCGCACGGTCACTGCCGACGGCACATGGCGGATCCTGTCCGAGAAGCAGAGGACGGCTCCACGGCCCGGCCGGCATATGAAGCGCCAGCGGGCCCAGGTCACGCCGCCGCGTGCCACCGCCCGGAGCTCGTTGAGCTCGTAATCGGCCATGCGCTCGACCGGGTTGCCAGGGGGCTGGACCCCGGTCAGTGCCTCAAAGCAGAGCCAGCAGTCGACCTGCGGACGGGAGTAACTGTCGTCGGGGTACCTGGAGCTGTCGGCCACTTGCGGCGCTCCGGGCAGGATGAGTGCAGCGAGAAGAATCGCTCTCATGGGCGATGCCTCGACTTCCCGGCCACGCCGTAGCCGGCGCACGTTCTCGCCTGGGGACGCCGGCTGGGATAGCCTGCATCAGGCAGGCCTGCCTCACGACGGAGCCAGGCAGCCGGTTGTCCAGCGCACGGCTTCACGATCGGGGCGGCAAGGACCTCCTCAAGCAGCCCCTCCCACCGGGGCAGCTTCCAGATACAGCTTCCGGTCCTGAGCCGACCCATCCTGGTCCCTCTCGGTGGCTACCCGGAGAAGGTCACCGCAATCGGCCCCTGCCGGTCGCCGCCCTCCGGAGCGGCCGTTACCAGCACCGTCGCCACACCGCGCGCCCCGTCCCATCTCGCGTCCTGTGTGATCCCGTTCACGGTCACCCGCTCCGGCTGGCGGTCGGCGTGCAGACGGACCTCGTACTGCTTGCGCGGGCGCATCCCGCCATACTCCCCCTGCGGGGGGCCGATGGTCAACTGCCAGTCGCCCTCCTGCCCGGACAACTGCACCGGCGTGCGCCGGTACCGGCCCTCGGCGTACTCGAGCGAGAGCCCGTCGTCCTCGTACACGGAGAAGGTCGCGGCACCCGGGTACACATCCAGGATCAGGGGGTCCACGGGCCTCTCCCCGGTGTGGGCCATGTCCGGCTGGCGGGGGATGATGCTGCCGCCACGCACGAACAGCGGCATGCGCTCCAGCGGGCAGTCGTAGTCAACGGTTCGCCCACCGGTGTAGACCTCGCCGGTGAACCAGTCCACCCATTGCCCCGGCGGGAACCAGATGCTGCGTGTCGCGACCCCGGCGACGGCGGGGCTGGTGACCGGAGCCACGAGAAGCTCCCGCCCGAGCAGGTACTCGTCGGACCGCCGGTAGGCCTCCGGCTCGTCCGGGTACTCAAGGTACAGCGCCCGGCACAGCGGCAGGCCGGTGTCGTAGGCCTCGCGGCAGTAGGTGTACAGATACGGGATCAGGCTGTAGCGAAGCTGGAAGAAGCGCCGCGCCATCTCGACGCCGGCGTCCCCATACGTCCACGGGAGCCGGACATTGCCCTCCAGGGGGTTCTCGTGCGCGCTGTGCAGCCGCAGGAGTGGGCTGAGAGCGCCGAACTGCAGCCATCGGGCGTATAGCTCGAAGTCATCCCGCAGAGGCCCAATGAAGCCGCCGATGTCGTGGGTCACGTAGGACACCAGCACGTTCCCCGACTTGAGCGTATAGGGGACCTCCCACGCCAGAACCTTCCAGTTGCTGTAGCAGTCACCGGTGAAGAAGGCCGGATACCGGTGCGAGCCCGGTCCCCCGTAACGGCTGAAGATGAGGCTACGCTGACCAGTGTGCTGCTGCTGGTAGTCGTAGTAGACGCGGTTGGTCCACATCTGGCCGTCCAGCCCCTCCATGCGCGCGCTCTCGCCGTCAATCCACCAGAAGGCGACACCCCGGTCCACCAGCTCATTGTGGTACCTCATGTACACCTCGGCGTGACCCCTCTCCGCGAGGTTGAAGTAGACGTTGGTGTCCTGGAGCTGGGGGTCGGAAGCCAGGACCGAGGGCTTAAGGATGCCGCCGTTGTGGCCCCAGTCCAGCACGCGCAAGGCGATCAGGTTGCGCCCCGGTGCTGTAACGTACGGCGTGATGTCGGTCGTGGTGCGCTCGTTGAACACGCTCTCTCCCGCCGCCCCCCAGTGGCGCACGAACTTGCCGTTGACGTAGAGATCGTACTCGTCGTCCACCCCGCCGAAGCTGAGGTAGACCGGCTTGCCGGTGAAGCCCTCCGGTATGTCCACGCGGGTCCGGTACCACGCGTATCCGTCGTACCCGGGCAGGCCGGCTTCCTCCCAGGGCCCCGGCTCGGATACCTGATGCCACCCAGTGTCGTCGAAGTCAGCGCCCTGCCACCCGGCCGCCAGCCCGGCATCGTGCGGGTCCTCCCGCATCCGCCAGCCCTCACTAAGGTCCAGCAGCAGGCGGCTCTCCGGCGAGGGCAGACCCAGCGCCTCACGGGCGGTCGTGGCGCGCGAGTCACGAGTGTCCAGGCCGCTGCCGGGGTGGTCGTTGAGGCTCACGCGCACCCCAGCCTCCCGCATCCGCGCCAGCAATGCCGTGGGGTCGGGGATGAAGGGGCTCCAGTCCAGGCTGCCCTGCCACCCGTAGGGATGCCAGCCGAAGTCCAGTACGAACACGTCGAGCGGGATCTGCTCCTCACGGAACCGGTTGACGATGGCGAACAGGTCTTCCTCACTCACCTGCTGACTGCTGTACTCGAAGTTCAGGTCGGTGACCCAGGCGCCCAGGGCATAGCGGGGGATCATCGGGACGCGGCCCGCGAGTTGGGCATAGCGCTCGAAGAACAACCGGAAGTCGGTTCCGTAGACGAACAGGTACCAATCCTGAGCCTGGCGGTCGCCGCGCGGCTCGATCCAACCGGCGCCAGCGTTCCACACGGGAGTGCGGCTGTCATCCAGCAGCCAGCAGCCAGCGCGGCTGAGGAAGCCGGGCGGGAAGGGCGGCAGCGTCCTCTCCGGCCGGGTCTCCTGGATGATTGCGTTGAAGCTGCTCACCGGTCCGCCCAGGTTCTCCTCGTCCGTAACCCCCGGCGTCCACTCCCGGTGCCCCTTCGCGCCGCTGAACTCCACGCGCAGGTTCTCCGAAGTGAACCGGCCCGAGTCGAGACGGTACCGCAGGCGCAGTCGGTCCATGGTGAGGTATAGCCACCGCTCGTCCGCGTTCACCTGGAACTTCCGCGACTGGAGCGCCCGGTTGGATACCACGGCGGTGGGGGCATCCACGAAGTCGCCGGTGGTGTACTGCATGCGGATCAGATCAGGCGCCAGCACATCGAACCGGGCATCGCCGCATACGACCAGATGATCCTTGACAACGTAGGGCTCGGCTGCCGCGACCAGCGCCAGGCCTATCGCAAGGGCGCATGCTGTGAGAGTCAACGGACGCATCGCAGACCTCCCGGTCAGGGACGATCCAAGGCGCCCCGCCCGCGGGCCAGTTCGCCCCGCTCGCGCCCGCAACCTGTCTGCCGGGAAGCGCAGTTCTCGGCGGTGACCAGGGCGAAGTCCCCACAGTGCGCGCTCGGACGGCGAGTGCGGGGGCAGGAGACCCGGGTGGCGGAAGAACTGTCCACATGGCCCGCTAACTGACGGTGACCGGCCTGCTGATCCTCGCGGTGTTGGTGCTGCCCACCACACCCCGCCAACCTGGCACATGTGGTTCGAGAACAGCACGACCAAGGTGTTCCGGAACGATCCCCCCGGAGCAACGAAGACCGCGGAACTCACGGCCGCCGCGAAGGAGCCTGAGGCCATCCAGCTTGTGGTCCGCGCCGCAGGGAAGGAGGGTACCTGCAGCTGCTTCGCGCGTTTTTTCAACCGTGTCGGCCTAGCCTCTACCCTCAACGCCAGGCGCCTTCCTTCTGGCGCCAGAGCAATCCTGGGCCCCGATAGCCC
>CAZSOQ010000181.1:0-10982 GCA_964608495.1 uncultured Armatimonadia bacterium
GTCCTGGCCACTGAGCCCACGGACGTGGGGCCCTCGGGGCTGTTCAGCCCCGACGGCTCGGCCACGCCCCAACTGGCGGCGATGGGTGAGGCCTGCCGTCAACTGGCCGCCCACCGTGACCTGATCCGCCGGTGGGAGCCGACGCAGGAGCCGCTCGCGACGGCCCAGCCGCCCTTGAGCCTAGCCTCCTTCGCCGACCCGGCTGGTGGGCGGGCCTATGTGGTCGTCGTGAACGACGAGTGGGGCGTTGAGGCGACGGGGCAGGTCCTGCTGCCGGCCGACACGAAGGCCGTGCGGGACCTGGTCTCAGGCGGCGCCCTGACGGCCGCCGAGGCGGGGGATGCAGTGGCCGTCGAGGTGTCCCTGCCGGCCGGCGGAGGCACGATCCTGGCCCTGGAGTGACCCTCGGGCGGCCCTTCGGCCCCCGGCGGGCTAGGGTTCGTAGCGATACAGCTTCACCGCCAGGGGCCCGAACCGGACCCTCGCCGCCTCGTCCGCGTTCACGGAGCGGCCCGTCACCAGGTCGGTCACGGTCCGCCCTTGCGCCCACGGCAGGGGCGCCTCAACCGCCTCGGTCGTGTGGTTGACGACTGCTATCACTTTGTGCTCCTCGCCGTCGGTCAAAGCCTCCAGGGGGCAGCAGGGCAGGTCATACCGGAAATGGCCCCGCTTCTCGCTCCAGGCGGCGTAGCTGAGCCATCCCAGGCCGCTGTACTCCCCCGGCAGCCCGGCCGCCCGTCCGATCCGGTCCCGCAGGTGCTCCAGCGCCACGGGCTCGCATCGCTCCCGCAGGCGCCCGGCCAGCTCCGCGGGCAGCGGTCGGCCATACTCGTCCTCGACGGGCGCTCCGTCCACGGCCAGGACCCGCACGCCGGCGGGGAGCTCCGCCAGGGCTCGGGCCGTCTCCAGACCCGCCTGCTTGCTCCAGACCACGAGCACGCCGCGATCCATCTCTCCCAGATCCGTCTCCAGAAGGTACCACCAGGGCCTGCCCAGGCCGGAGCAATGGGCGCAAAGCAGCGCGAAGGGGTGAGCCTTCTCGCCCTCGATGCCGGGCCTGTAGTAGCTCTCCTCGGTCACGAGGACCGCCACGTCCGCCCTCCGGTAGGCACCAGCAAGAGCCCGGCAGGCGGCCTCGATCCGCCGCAGGTCCGCCAGAATCGCTGGCGTCGCGGCGTGAATCGCCTGTATCTCCGGTTTGCTCCACTGCCCCCACGCGAAGCTCGCCGTGAGGTACTCGCCCAGCAGCGCGCCGGTGAAGTACCGGTAGCGGCTGCGCTCGGGCGAGGGGAAGTACTGATACGTGTCGTGATACAGGTGCAATTCGGCGTTGAAGAGCGGCTTGGCGGTAGTGTCGGCGGCGCACTTGATCCGCCAGAGAGGGTACTCGGCCATTACGTCGTCCCAGCAAGTCATCGTCAGCCCACGGCAGTCGCGATGGAGGAAGGGGTCGGGGCTGGTCTTGGCGCCGTAGAGCTTGTCGCCCAGCACGGGCCTGAGGCCCTCGCGCACGAGGTAGCCGTAGAATCCTGCGAATCGCCGCCGCGCGTACTCCCTGCAGTCATGCCATCCGGGGCTGCCCTCGGGCGGCAAGCCCACCTCGTCGAGGGTGGCGTACCCGGTCCCCCAGGCCTGATTCAGCGTCTCCAGGCTGCCGTGCCGGGCCTTCAGCCAGGCCCGGAACTCCCCCCACAGCCGCGGCGCCTCCTCGGGGCTGCCCAGACTGGGCCCCACCTCGTTGCCCAGGATCACGCCCATCACGCACTCGTGGCCGCGCAGCACGTCCACCCAGTCCGCCAGAAGCGGCAGCGTTTGCCTGGGGTCGAGCACCTGCCGGTCCAGCCCTCCCCCTTCGCCCTGGCTGCCGTACTGGATGTTGTGGAGGAGGAAGAAGGCCATGCCCTCGCGGTCGCACCAGTCCAGCACCGCCCGGGCACGCTCCCGCAGGGGCGATCCCGGCTTGGGGAGTGTCCACGCCCATGAGGCGAACTTGATGAGGTTGAAGCCGTCGCGCTTGATGGCCTCGAGCTGCTTCACGGCCTCGTCGGCCGATTCGGGGCAGAAGAAGACGACGCCGTGGCGCATGGGCACCGCCAGCGGGGCCAGTTCCGGCCGTGGGTCCTGCGCCGTGACCGGGCCGGGCCGTCCGCAGAGGCACAGGCCGGCGGCGATTGCCGCGAGGAGCCACTTGGGTGGGGTCATGGTCGCTCACCTTGCGTGGGCTCGTGAGCCGGCACCGCGGCGCGGGCGGACGGACTTCGCCGGCGGGGCGGCGGGCTCATAGCAGGCCCTTCTCGACGTAGAAGGCCACCAGGCCGACCACCAGCGCCGGGACCGTGGTCACCACAGAGGCCTTGATCGCCGACCTGGGCTCAAGCGCTATCAGCGGGAAGAGGGCGTCGCCGTCCTGGCTGACGGCATTGGCCAGCACGACCGAGAAGGGCACCACGCCCTGCGTGTACAAGGTCACGAGCAGCACCTGCGGACCGCAGCCCGGGATCAGCCCCACAGCCACCCCGACGAGCACCGGCCAGACGCCCGCCGCAGCCACCAGGGCCTGCAGGTCCACCCCCGAGACGGTCATGAAGACGTTGTACGTGAGGTAGGCCACGAACACCCACCACACGACGAAGGAAGTCTCATCGGCGTTATGGACGAAGAGCTCCCGGACCGAGGAAAGCTTCTCTTCCTGCTCCTCGTGGCTATCATCGCCGAGGAAGTGCTGCGAGAGCAGGAACCAGGTCAGGCACACCAGCGCCCCGGCCAGCCCCACGCCGCGAGCGAATCCCGGCACCAGGAGCGCGTTCAGGTCCACCTGGGCGAGCCCCAGCACGCTCACCACGAAGCCCACGACCGCGACGCCCCACCACACCAGGTAAGCTCGGTGGATCACCGTTCCCTGCCAGCCGGGGTGGGCCATGCCCGACTGCGAGTGCAGCTTGCGCTCGACCTCGTCTCCCGCCCGGTGTCCCAGGTGACCGCGCGTGGGACACAAGGTCCCCGGCTCTCCTTCCTCCGCGGGGCAGGGAGGCGGGGATGTCCGCTCGGCGGCCGCTTCGGTCTCCGCGGCCACCTCGTCGTCCGACAAGCCCGGCGCTCGCCGTCCCAGGCCGAGAAGATCCACCACATACCCGGTGACGACGCCGATGGCGAAGGTGATCAGGTTCACCCAGAGGGCGGACGTAGGGGCGCGAGAGATCATGACCCAGGCCGAGTCCCCCGTGGTGGCGGTAAGGGTGGCGCAGACCGTGCCGAAGCTGACAACGCCGCGCACGTAGAGAGGCATCACGAAGATTGACCCGCCGCAGCCGGGGACGATGCCCATGAGGGCGCCGATGACAGGCTGCCAGGCGCGGTTGCGGGCGATGGCGGCGACGAAGCGGCCGGTGGTCTTGTAGTTAACATAACTGAAGACCAGCAACAGAGCGCCCACGTAGACGCCTACCTGGAGGAAGGCGTCGGATGCTGAGGTCAGTATCTGGTCGAGCATGATCGTCCAGCTGGCAAAGCCCTGGGCCGCCCAGCCTGCGCGTGGATTGTACCACAGTCGCCCGCAGGCCCGGCCCGGCTCACGCCTGCCGGGCGAGCGTGCCTTGCTCCCGCGCCTGGGGGCCCCGCCGGACCTTCCCGTGGAACCGCCCGGAGGAGAGCCCCCAGCCCGGCCGAATAGCGCCGTGGGCCGCGTCGCGGCCCCGGCGCAATCCCCGCCCGAGCAGCGAGGCGCGATCCATCATGCAATTCGGCTTCGGCAAGGTAGACATCACGCCGCGCGTCGGCGTGCAGCTGTATGGCTACGGGCCCTTCCTCAACAGGCACTCGATCGCGGTGCGCGAGCCCCTCTACGCGCGGGCACTGGCGGCCTCGGATGGCGACTCGACGGTCGTCCTCGTGAGCTGCGACCTGGTGGGCACGTCGCCGGACACCACGCAGGAGGTGCGCGAGCATGTCACCGACGCGACCGGCGTGCCCGGCGACAACCTGTGCGTCCACTGCATCCACACGCACGCCGGGCCGGGCACGAAGTCCGCGATCGGGCAGGGCGAGCCGGACGCGCCCTATCTGGAGGTCCTGCCCGGCCGGATAGCGACGGCCTGCCTGCAGGCCGTCGAGGACCTGCGGCCGGCGACCATGAGCCACGCCGTGGTGCCCTGCGAGGGGATCGGGTACAACCGAGAGGAGGATGAGCGGCCCGATCTGGCCGACGCGCTGCGCGAGGACTGGCGTCCGGCGAAGCCGGAGATCACGGACACCGAGGCCCAGGTCCTGCGCTTCGACGCCGAGGGCGGGACCATCGGCTTCGCGTCGTACTTCTCGTGCCATCCGGTCGTCGGGCCGTCCTCCAACCGCTACATCCACAGCGACTTCGCCGGGCTGGCCACGAACTGGCTCGAGCGCGAGCGTCCCGGCAGCATCGGCCTGTTCCTCCAGGGCTGCTCGGGGGACATCAACTCCTGCGTCGTGCACCACGGCGAGCAGGAGTCGCTGTTGGCGCTGGATGTGATAGCCGCGCGCTACGCGCGCCAGATCCGCCCGGGACTGGAGGCGGCCAAGCCGCTGGGCGGGGGCAAGGTGGCGGCCCTGCGGCGGCGCTGCGCGCTGAGCCGCCGGCCTCTGCCCGAGGCGGAGCTGCGCGAGATGCTGGCCGAGCGCGAGGCCGTGCTCAAGGCCCCCGGCGCCAGCGACGCCGACTACGCGGTGCGCATGGCGACCGTCTACGCCCGGGCGATACGCGCGGAGCTCGGGCGCCTCGCCGCCGGTCGGCCCATGGACCCCACCGCCGAGATCCAGGCCTTCCGCATCGGCGACCTGACCATTGTCGCCGCTCCCTTCGAGATCATGCACCGCTACAAGCTGCGCGTGCAGGCGGAGTTCGACGGCCCGGTGCTGGTGCTGAGTCTGGCGAACTACACCCTGGGCTACGCGCCTCTGCGAGAGTCCTTCGACAAGCAGGACAGCTACGCCGCGAAGGTCGTGCCCTATCTGCTGGGCGCCACGCCCTTCGCCCCGAGCATCGAGGACGAACTGGTCGAGGCCCTGGTGGCGATCGGGCGCGATGTGGCTGACGCCGCCTCTGAGTGAGACGGCCCGGGTGCGATTCCGCCCGGCGGCCCAGCTCGCGCCCGCAAGACAGGGGGGCCGAGAAGGAGTGAGCGACATGGCAACCTGCGGGACTACGAGCCCCGCCGGGAACCATGCCCGGGCAGTGATGCTGGCGGCGGCGGTGGTGAGCATGGCCTTGTGCGCGCCCCGAGCCGTGCTCGGCCAGGAGGCGATCCCGCGATTCTACGCGCCGCTGGACCAGCACGCGCGCGGGATCCTGCTGCCGATGCGGGTGGGGATGGACGCGATCGGCGATTTCGTCGAAGCGCCGGGCGTGGTCGGCCGGGCGGCGCGGCCCGATGCGGCCGCGGGTCTTCAGTATCCCCTCGGGCCCCATCTCTCGAAGGAGGAAGGCAGCGTGGCCGTCTGGGTCAAGGTCAACTGGGACCCGGCCGAGACGGCTACCCGCATGTTGATCAACCTGGGCAAGTTCGGCTGCCTGCGCCGATGGGAGTTGCAGCAGTACCTGACCTTCACGCTGTGGTACCACCACCTGGACGAGAAGCACGACTACGGCTGCACGTCGTCACTGGAGGGCTGGGCGCCGGGCCAGTGGCGCCATCTGGTCATCACCTGGTCCTGGTCGCAGCACAGGCGCGTGCTGTATGTGGACGGGAAGAAGGCCGTCGAGGCGCCCATCCAGCGGGTGCCAAACGTGATCACCACCCTCCAGATCGGCCCCGACGCCGAGGCGGCCGACGAGCTGTGCGTCTACTCGCGGGTCAGGAGGGCCCGGGCTCGCCGGGCTGGGAAGCATTCGCAAGCTCTGCGTCACAGAAGCTGAGATGCCGTGCGGGGATGACTGATCCGCATGCTACTGGGCAGCAGTGTCCAGATCCTCGAGGAGATCCCTGTCCGGTCCACTCACTACGGGCCAGTACTCTGGAGCGTATGAGCAGGCAAGCTGTCCCGCGGGCCATAGCCCCGCGCGATGGCCCGCGGCCACCGAGTCTGGTGCCTCGTCCCTGGTGGTCGCGAGTCGCGCTTCCCGGAATACGAGCTGGGCGACGCGCAGCCCCGGCTTTAGGCGTATGGGAACTTGCCCGAGGTTCTGGAGTTCCAGGGTCAGACAGCCGCTGTAGCCCGGGTGCACAAAGGTGGCCATGGCAATCACCAAGCCCACCCTTGCCCAGCTCGAGCGTCCTAGGACATCGGCACAGAGGTCGAGGGGAAGTCTGATATACTCGTAGACGGCGGCCAAGGCGAACTGGCCAGGGTGCAGGAACAGCTCGCCGTTCACCGGTATCGAGAGGCGCTCGAGGACCATGGCCCAGTCCCCGGGGTGGATCACCCCTCTCGTCGGGCGCAAGGCCAACTCGCTGGCATTCTCCTGGGCGACGGGCATGGGGTCGAGGTATCCTGTCATGGCCCTGCGCGGGAGGAGGAAATGCTGCCCCATGTGCACGTCCAGGCTAGCCGCGTCGTGCTCCAAAGGAAGGCACTTGAGAGGAAGGACATATAGCCTTTCTCGGGGGGCCCTGTCCGAGGACATTCGTCTAGCCAGCTCGGACCCGGTCAGTACCATTCACAGCGTCCTCGATACGGGAGATGTCCAGGCCCTTCAGCACCAGCCTATAGAGAGCGGACTGGGCATCGCGCTGGGCGCGCTCGGCGGATGCCAAGCAGTCAGCACTGGCATCTTCCTCGCGCCTGGCTCGCCAGGGAGCCCTGAACCGCTTCCAGAGAGCAGGGCACCAGCGCACCAAGTACCCCGCGGCCAGGATGGAGCCTATTCTGGCGGGCCCCAGCGTGACATTGGTGACCAGCGGGGCCGGTCCATCAGACTCGTCGGGCTCAGCCAATGCGACCGCACCTGCTGGCGCGACATAGTTCAGCAGGAGATCGACAAGCTCATTCGTCTCCGCGAGATCAGCTCTCATCCTGGGCCAATGGCCGTCTTTCACACGGTCCCGGGCAAGGTCATTGACGAATGCGGCGGCTCTGTCGGCGTACTTCTCCCAAGGGAGCCAGGTGGCCTTGAGGCCAACTCCAGCCGGCTCTTCCAGGACCTCACGCGGTTCGACCCCTTCCCTGCCCGCCCTCTCGCCAATGACTCCTGCGAAGTGCTGGACCTCATCCCCCAGCGCGCGCCGGACGACACGCAGTCGAAGCGCTCGGTGAACGCTCCCGCGACGGTCGTCCTCGACGTACCTCGCCAGGACTGGCAGGTAGGCGACTCCCAGCACCTTTGCCGCGAAGAGGTCGGAGAATAGCTCAGCCATATGCCTGTCCATGAGTGCAACAAGGTCCTTTTCGTTCGGGCAGCAGGCAGCTGCCTGGAGCACGGTCGATAGGCGCTGTGAATCGGCCTTGAGGTCCACGATGGCCTGGTTCTCTCCCACAGACGTGAAGGTCGAGAAGCTATCGTAGAGGTGGTGCCCGATCTCATGGAACGCAGCAGCCCAGAGGAAGGGATCGTCCTGTCGGGCCGAGGGGAAGTGCACGGGGCAGGGAATGGGGATCCCCCGGAGAGGGTGAGCCTGGTCACGGGGCACCATCCGCGGTGCTGTGCTGGACCATTCGTATGGGACGCCGCCGCCGCCGATCTCCTCGAACGGCTGCCAGTAGCCCGGTAGGGCATCGAAAGGCTCACGCACTGCATGCGCCGGCACAAGGACCAGTAGGGCCGGCACGGGCCGCATAGCGGAATCGAGAACTCCCTGCAGAACGGGGTACAGGACTCCCGCTGCGCCGTACCTTGGTGCCTGTTCAGAGAAGGCGTGGAGGGACCCAAGGATGAACTCGATCGGCTTCCCATATAGGGCCACAGCCTGTTGGTCCAGTGCTTCAAGCCTGCCTACGGCGTCCAACACACCGGACATAGTGACCGGGCCTTGGTAGGCTTGGGCCGATTCGCGCAGTTGGCGCAGTGAGGACGTGATCTCCCGGAGCGGGTCAGGCATTGCCGTTCAGCACACTGATCTCGCGCCTGAATTCGTCCAGTGCTTGAGTGTCGTGTTCCCCATCAGCTCGCTCCAGCCCGATCTTCGCGTTGGTAGCCAGTCTCAGCAGGTTCAGAAGACGGGCTCCATCTACATCCTCCGCTCCGGTCCCTGCAAGGTAGCTGGTACGAGGGACCGAGGCCACAGTCCGGGCGAGCCCCATCACGGCGATCATGAACCTGCCCACCGCCATAGCTGACTGACGGCGGTCTACCGAGTCCAGGCGCACAACTGTCTCGGCCGCGGCCCTCCTGAGTGCTCCCCGGGCAACTGACAGCATATCACCCTCCGGCTGAGCCATCGCCACTCGCCCCCTTGTGATGCAATGCCATGAACAACATACCCCGGCGCCACCATGCCCTAGCGGCCCCGGGGTGATGCGTTCTCATATCTCGCGTAGACAGACACTGGACGTTCGGGCCGGGAGCCCCACTCGGTACGGAGGGCGCGCGCACATCTCCCAGCCCATGCTCAGCCAAATTATAGCAAGACAGGCGCTGCAAATCAAGGTCTATTGTCGCGGAGCACGAGGTTGGGGAGCTGCGGGGCGACAGTGACCTTATCGAGCCCTACCCCGACCCCGGCCCGATGCCGGACACCTACCCGGAGCACTTCTGGCACTGGGGCAACGACAACATCGTCGCCACCTACACGCTGGAGAAGCCTCAGGTGGGGGCCGCGCGGGCACTGCTGGACTGCGGCTTCGACCTGGTCGAGACGCCGCTGCTGGAGGTGGCCCGAGGCGAGGGCCTGCTGGTGTTCTGCCAGGTGGATGTGACCAACCGCGTGGGGCAGGACCCGGTCAGCACGCGGCTGGTCGCCAATCTGCTGCGCTACCTGGTCCGGGGCGAGGCGCGGCCGCCGGCCGGCTTGTCGCTGGAACAGCTAGCCGCCGCCCACAAGCCCGCCGCATCGGTCGAAGGGTACTTCAGCCCCGCGCCCGACCTGCCCGGCGTGCACGGGGGCGAGCTGTTCTTCCGCGAGAAGCTCAAGCTGCCGGCCTTCGACCCCGACGCCCCGGCGCCGCTGTTTGCCAGGGTGGACGCGGAGGGGCGGCAGTACTGGCTCACGAGCCTGTCGGCCGCCGAGCTGGGTAGCCCCTGGCAGCGCGCCAAGCGCGCCCGCATCGAGGCTGCCCTGCGGATGCTCAACGGCGAGCGGCCGGCCGAGGGGCCGTCGCTGGCGGGCCACGACGACCGCGAGGGCCTGTACCCGCACAACTGGCAGCGGCTGCCGAAGTGGGAGCTGGACTTCGACCCCTACGTGTACTGGCGGTGGTAGCCAGGGGGCCGAGGCCCGCCCCGCGCGGTACTCGGCCGGCGGACGAAGCCCTCGCCCCGGCGGGGCGTGGACTGTCGCTGGCCCTGGGTGCCCGCCCTGCTGTAGAGTCCGTCCCTGTGACACCGCGCCCGGGAGAGCCTTGCCCTGCCGCCGCGCACCCAAGGAGGCGTTAAAGTGCCCCAGGACCGAAGACCGAACGTCCTCTGGCTGATGAGCGACCAGCACAACGCGAACTGCATGGGTCACGCGGGCCGCAACGTCCGTACACCCACCCTCGACGCCCTCGCCGAGAGAGGCGTGCGTTTCACCCAGGCCTTCTGCAACAACCCGATCTGCGCACCCTCTCGCCTGTCCTACATCACGGGCCAGTACTGCCATACCCACCGGCACCTGGGGAACGGGATCATTGACTACCCCGAGGGCAACCCCAACACCCTGTCGGCCGTGGCACGGCGGCACGGGTACCAGACGGCGCTGATCGGCAAGGCGCACATGATCCGGCGCTGGGACCAGGAGGGCTTCGAGTACCTTCGCTATTGCGACCTGTGCGACGCCGAGCGCGACGACCCGCTGACCACGCACTACTTCCGCTACCTGGTGGAGAACGGACTGGCCGAGCTGTATGACCAGGGGACGCTGCCGCAGGGGCACCCCGGCAGGCGCACCCACTGGTTCGTCAGCGACATCCCGCACGAGCACTCGCTCGAGGTGTGGACGGGCAACGAGACCCTCGGCTTCCTGCGGGGCCGCGACCGACGCCGGCCCTTCTTCGTGCAGATGACGTTCCAGCGGCCGCACGCGCCCCTGTCGCCCTCACGCAAGCGGGCGGACATGTACCGCCCCGAGGACATTGACCTGCCTGCCAGCGTCCGCGACCTCTTCGAGCGCGGCTTCGCCACTAAGCCCGAGTGGCAACGCAGGCACATCGCGGACCGGCGTAGCTACCCTTACGTGCCGCAGGACGAGCGCGAGCTGCAGGTGCAGTTGACCCACTACTACGCGCTGATCAGCATCATGGACGAGGAGATGGGCCGCGTCGTGGACTACCTGCGCGACGAGGGCGAGCTGGACAACACGATCATCGTGTACGTGGCCGACCACGGCGACTTCGGCGGCGACCACGGGCTGGTGCAGAAGAACTTCGGCATCTACGAATCGATCCACCGCGTGCCGTGGCTGCTGTGGTACCCGGGCTGCCCGGCGGGGCGCGAGGTGACGGAGATCGTCGAGAGCGTGGACCTGCATCCGACGCTCTGCGAGCTGATGGACGTGCCGATGCCGGGGAAGGTAGACGGGGTGAGCCTGCTGCCGGTCATCGAGGAGGAAGCGCCGGGTAAGGAAGCGGCGGTCTGCGAATGGGGCTGGTTCAGCCCGCACGACATGATCCACGCGATCCGCACGCGGGACTTCCGCCTGGTCTACTACGGCCAGGGGCTCGAGGGGGAGCTGTATGACCATCGGGACGACCCGGACGAGCTGGTGAACCACTATGGGGACGCCGAGTACGCGGCGGTGCGGCTGGACCTGACGGAGCGGCTGCTGGATCAGGTGATGGCCTACGAGCGCAAGTCCGGGCCGGGGACCGAGTACGATGAGTACGTGGACAGGGCGACGCGGAACTCGATGACGAACCTGGTCCACAAGCGGGCGGTGAACTGG
>CAZSOQ010000182.1:0-10928 GCA_964608495.1 uncultured Armatimonadia bacterium
GGGGCGAGGCAGTGCAGGGCGTGCCGGGGCTGGTATGGCGGGAGGACGGCCGGGTGCGGGCCAATCCCCGGCGCGACACGGACCTGGCCCGCTGGCCGCTGGCGGCGCGGGGCTTCGTGGACAACCCGCGGTACTGGCGGGAGGGTGGCCAGGCCGGTTTCGAGACCAAGCGCGGCTGCGATGCGGTGTGCATCTACTGCGCCGACCCGGTGGCGAAGGGCCGCCGGCTGCGGCTGCGGGCACCGGGGGATGTGGCCGCGGAGATCGCGGCGCTGGCCGTGCAGGGCGTGGTGCACCTGCACACCTGCGACGCTGAGTTCAACCGCCCGCGCGAGCACGCGGTGGCGGTGTGCGAGGCGATCGAGGAGCGGGGGCTTGGGGAGCGCGTGCAGTGGTGGGCCTACTGCCAGCCCGCGGGGTTCGACGACGAGCTTGCCTCGGCGATGAGGCGCGCCGGGTGTGTGGGGATAGACTTCGGTGCCGACCACGGGTGCGACGAGCATCTCGCGCGGCTGGGGCGCGACCACACGGCCGAGGACCTCGAGCGGGCGGCCCAGCTCTGCCATCGCGAGGGCTTCGCCTTCATGTTCGACCTACTGCTGGGGGCGCCGGGTGAGACCCCGGAGACGATACGGCGGACCATCGAGCTGTGCCGGTGGCTGAGCCCGTCGCGGGTCGGCATCTCGGCGGGGGTGCGGCTGTACCCGGGCACGTCTCTGGCGGCGCGGGTGGCGCGGGCACCCTTGCGCGAGCAGCCGGGCGTGGTGGGGGAGGTCGAGGGCAATGACGACCTGGCGCGCCCGGTCTTCTACGTGGCGCCCGAGGTGGGGCCCGAGATCGCGGCCCGGATCGGGGAGCTGGTGGGGGGCGACCGTCGGTTCCTGTGCCCTGACCCCGCGGCGGACCTGACGGACTACAATTACCGCGAGAACCCCAGGCTGGTGGGGGCGATACGACAGGGGCACCGCGGCGCCTACTGGGACATCCTGCGACGGATCGAGGACGGCCTGCCGCCGGCCTGAGGCGTGAGGCACGCGCGGGCGCGACGGGCCGCCCCTGGGAGGCAGACGATGAGCAAGCTCAGGATCGGTCACATCGGCGCCGGGGGATTCGCCACGACCTTCATCTTCCCCCAGCTCTGGGCGCACGCCGTCGAGCCCGTGGCCGTGTGCGATGTGGTCGAGGAGCGTGCCGCCACGGCCCAGCGGCGCTTCGGCTTCGCCAGCGCCTACACGGACTTCCGCCGGATGTGCGACCGCGAGGCGCTGGACGCCGTACTGGTGACTGTGGGCGGGCAGGGCCACTACGAGATCGGCCGCGAGCTCCTGCAGCGCCGCGTGCCTCTGTACCTGCAGAAGCCGCCCGCCGCCACGGCCGACCAGACGCGTGAGCTGGCCGAGCTGGCCGCGCGCCACGGGACCCTGTGCCACGTGGGCTTCAACCTGCGCTACTCGATGGGGCTACGGCGCGCCCGCAAGATCATCGCCGGCGAGGAGTTCGGGCGTCTCAGCTTGCTGGTCTACAGGTACGGGCTCGTTTCGGGCAGGACCTGGCGCGACGCGGTGCTGGAGCAGCACTGTCACGCCTTCGACAGCGTGCTCTACCTGGGCGGACCGGTGGCGGGAGTCGAGGTGCGGCTCGGCCTGGCGGACGCGGCGCGGTCCTACGCGGTGATCGTCAGCTTCGCTGGCGGGGCGGTGGGCACCATCAACTTCGCGTCGGGCCAGACGCCGGACAAGGAGTTCCTCTACTTCGAGGCCACGGGCGAGGGGAGCCACTTCCTGACCTGCCACGACGGCGATCTGGTGTACCGGCGCGGGCCCGCGGGCGAAGCGGACGAGCACTACCGGGCCGGCTACTACGGCGCGATGCCCAGCCTGCGCTGGTTCGGGTACCTCGGCGACCTGGCGAACTTCCTCGCCGCCGCGCGGGGCACTGAGGAGGATGAAGTGCCCATCGCCGACACCGTGGCCACCATGGCCTTGGCGGAGGACGTGTACAATCAGCTCAGACAGGAGGGAGGTCCGGAATGACCTTCGCTGCGAGCCTTCATGCCTTCACCGACTTCGGCAACGACGTGGTGCCCTTCCACGAGGGACTGCGCCAGGTTCGCGAGGCGGGGTACGAGGAGGTGATGCTGCTGAGCCTGCGCGATCGGCCGGGGCTCAGGCACGGCGACCGCCCCCAGTGCAGCCTGCTGGACTACTCGCAGGCCGACCCGACGGCCATCGCCGAGGCGCTCGAGGAGGCGGGCCTGCGGCTGGCGGTGATGTTCGGTGCCGGCCCGGACCTGAGCACCGACGACGCGGCGGCGGGCGCGATCGAGTGGCTCACCCGGCTGGCGGACGTGGCCGTGGCCCTGGGATGCCGGTTCTTCGGCCACGGGGTGGGCGTGGCGCCCGAGCCGGGGATGCCCACCGAGGCCAAGGCCGATCAGATCCGGCGGCTGGCGCGGGTCATGGACGGCCTGGGCGAGCAGTACGCGGGGGCGCTGTACTTCTCCGGCGACGTTCACTGGCACGGCATCGTCGAGACCGTGGCGGACTGCGAGCTCCTCATCAGTGAGCTTGAGACGCCCAACACCGGCCCGCTGCTCAACATCGGCCACATGACGACGCTCGAGCAGGAAGGCTGGACGCTGCTGGAGCGATACCCGGAGCGCATACGCTTCATCGCCTGGAAGGACCACTCGCTCGCCCCGGACCGCCCGCATCCGGTCACCAGCGTCGAGCTGGGCACGGCGGACTCGCCCTTCGACCGGTACATCCCGCCGGCGAAGGCGCAGGCCGGCATCGAGCGCGTGAACACCATCGCCATCGAGACGACCCCGCTCGCCGAGAAGCCGGCGGCGATGGCGCGAAGCCTCGACTACCTCACGCGCCTGTGGGCCGGCGTCGCGTGAGAGGCGTGCCACCCGCGACGCGCCGGCTCAGTCCAGCCTGATGGCGGCCCGCGGGATGTGCGACCAGCCGGGCGCGGCCTCGCGCGGCAGCCGCCGGGCGTCCCATTCCACCGACCGGCCCTCGCAGACCAGGCGGTACCGCCCCGCGGCCGGCAGCACGAGCCAGGCCGTGCCGGCGGGGTCGGTGATCGCTCCGACGGGCGACACAGGCTGGTCCTCGACGGGGAAGGCGATCACCGCGACCCCGGCCCTCGGGCCGCCGCCCTCCGTCACGCTGACGATCGCCTCCGGCGGTGTCTCGGCGGCCAGGGCGGGCATCGGCTCCCAGCAGTCCCGAATCGTCTCCGCCACGGGCGTGGGCGTCGCCTCGGGCCGCGCCGGGTCGAACCAGTTGATCAGCGACAGGTGCCCCAGCCCGGTGGTGAGCTGCTCGCACTTGATCCCCGGGCCCGACAGGCTGGGCCACTGGATGGGCACGTTGGCCGCCATGCGCGCCTGGCCCTTGGCCCACCCCGACTCCGTGACCGGCGCCTTCTCCAGATCGCCCAGCAGATCCCCCCAGGGCCCCATCCACTCGGCCCGCGCGGTGCTCACCAGGCCCGCCATGTAGGGCAGGAAGTACAGCGACCCCGCGATGTCCTGCTCCCGGTAGTGCCGCCACTTCCTCTCGATCCACCCCTGCAGCTCCCGCATGTTCTCCGCCGCGACCTGGCGGTTGTTCGTGCTCATCAGGAACAGCGGCGGGTAGTTCTGGAATTCCCCATCAATGCACGGCCGCCCGCCCCACTTCTCTCGCCAGCCCACGGCCTTGTCGTCGCCCGGGTAGTGCAGGTTGACGATCTCCAGCCGCGGGTTCTGGGTCGCATGGTGCCCGTTCTCGCTGCCGTGATAGGTCACCGGCCGCGTCGGGTCCACCTGCCTGACCACGTCCCCGAAGTCCAGGAACCGGTCCAGCATCCCCGGCGGGCGGCTGGCCGCGCAGAAGGTCTCGTTCTCGATGGACCACAGCACGACGCTCGGGTGGTTGAAGTGCTTGCGCACCCACCGCCGGTAGTGGTCGTTGGCCTTGCTTACCCACACGGGGTCGTCCCAGTCCGAGTACCCCAGCAAGTCCGGGATGCCATAGGCGCCCCAGTAGGGCCCCTCCGGCTCGTTGAGCATCCCCAGCTCGTCGGTGACATCGAAGAACTCGTCGGTGATGTCGCCGTGTCGGTGCCAGCGCTCGATGTTGACGTTCATCGAGCGTTCAAGCCCGAAGAACCTCGTGGCCCACCACCGGTTGCCGTGGGGAATCTTCGATTCCTGCAGGTACCACGTCCCGCCTCCCTGGAGGGTCAGGCGCTTGCCGTTGAGCCGGAAGTGGCCGTCCTCGATCCAGAACTCCCGGAAGCCGAAGCGGTCGTAGCGCGTGTCCAGCGCCGGGCGCCCCGCTTCGCCCCTGCCGTCCGCGACCCATAGGCGCGTGCGCAGCGTGTACAGATTCCCCGGGTCGCCGTACTCCCCGCCGATGCCCCACAGGTCCGGGTTCGGCCACGGCACGGTCGTCTCGATCGGCGGCGCGTCGGGCGTCACGCCGGCCCGGCGCTCGGGCAGGCTGAGCACGACCTCGCCGTCCCGCAGCACCTCCTGGCGCACGGTCACTTCGAGAGGACGGTCGGCGGGCCACGGCCGCCCCTGCTGGCGGGCCAGCTCGGTGCGCACCGTGAGCTCGCGTCGCCGCACCGACGGGATCACGAGCACCCGGTCTGTCCAGACCTCGGGCCGCGAGAGCAGCGAGACGTCCTGCCATATGCCGCCGAAGCGGGCGCCCCACAGGTCCGAGATGACATAGTGGTTGGGGCCCGAGGAGCACCCCGTGGGCTCGCCCGTCCGCTCGGACTTCTCCAGCGCCGTGTAGCTCGTGTCGTGCACGAAGCACAGCAGCTCGGCCGGCTCCCCGGCCTTGACCTGGCGCGTGATGTCGAACTCGAAGTCATCGAAGCCACCGATGTGCCGGCCCACGAACTCCCCGTTCACGTAGGCCTCGCACAGGTGGAAGACCGCATCGAAGTGCAGGAAGACAGCCGCGCCGGCCATGTCCTCGGGCACGGTGAAGCGCGTCCGGTACCACGCCCCGGCCTGTCCCGCGGGCCAGCGCCGGGCCAGCGCCATGAAGCGCCCCAGGGTCTCGTGCCACGGCCCGTGCGGCACGCGCATCGGGAACCAGCCCCCCTGCGGCGGCTCGGCCGGCGACCCCTCGGTGCTCATCTCCCACACGCCGTTGAGCAGCACCGCCAGGCGCGGCCTGGGCGCCAGGGCCGGGTCGCCCAGCGCGGCCGGCGCCGCCTGCTCCCTGCTCGCCTTCGCCACAGCCGCGTCGGCCCGATCCAGGAACTGCTGGGCCCGCCAGCAGTAGGTCGCGGTGCGTCGCAGGCTCTGCAGGGACTCGGCGGACGCCGCGGCCGGCGCCGCCTCCAGGTAGGTGTGGGCCACGTCCTGCGCGTAAGCGACCTCGCGGCCCCAGTAGTCCCCCGGGCGCTCGATCCGTGACTTGCGCTCTCGCTCGGCCAGGGCCGACACGACCGACGCCAGGTCCCGCGCCAGGGCCTGCCGCGTGTTCTCCTCGGCGGCGGCCAGCTCGCGCGCCAGGGCGTCGGCGCGCTCGCGCAGCCCGGTCACGTCGGGCGTCTCACCTTGCCTGACCGCCTCCCCGGCCCGCTCCATGTCGGCCCGGAGCTGCTGGCCCTGCACTTCCGCCTCGCTCCAGGCCCGGCGCGCCCGATCGCAGGCCTCCCTGGTTGCGGGGAAGACCTCCGCGATCCTGTCCACCAGCAGCTTGCCGTCGTCCAGGCCCTGCTGCAGAGCCGTCACGGCGCCCAGCGACAGGGTCAACTGATGCGCCTCGTCGGACACGAGGAGGCCCAGGGACACGAAGGCGTAATCCTCGAGGCACCCGAGGGCCAGCTTCTGCCCCGCGCGAGTGGTGAGCTTGCCCGTGGACCGAACCCAGCCCATGTCGTGGCCCCAGCTATCCTTGCTCTGGTAGACGCGCACCGCGCCCACCTCGCGCACCGGCTCGAGCGTGACCTTCTCCCCCTCAAGCTCGGCGACGTAGGTCATCTCCGGGTGCACATACTCGTAGCCCTGCTGATGGCCCGTCCGCACGAGGAAGTACAGGTAGAAGGAGCCCGCGTGTCCGTCGCCTAGGGTCCAGACGAGGCGGCTCCCGACGGGCACGTTGGCGGACCGGTAGCCGCCGTGCGTCGCCTCAGCCTCCTCGGCGGAGGAGACGCCGGCGGGCCGCTCTTGGCCGTCGGCGGATACGAGCGTGGCCTGCTCGGGCAGCAGGGGCAGGCCGAGGAGCTGGGCGGGCTTGCCTATCTTGCCGCGATCGAAGGGCACCAGCTCTTGGGCAAGCGCGAGGAAGCTGACGGCGAGGATGGCGAAGCAGAGGACGACCCCGCGGACGGAGACGGCGAAGGCCAGTGCGCAGAGGCAACGCATCGGCGGCACCTCCCGGAAAGGGATGCACGACGGAGGCTTCGCCGGGGCACCGCGCGGACCTTTCGCTCCCCGTGCCGCCCCCCGCACTCCACGCCGCCTCGCTAGGCCACCCCATCCTGCGCGACCATCCGGTCCACCACCAACTGCCGGAACTCCGGCGACAGGCTGGCGAAATAGGCACTGAAGCCGGTGACGCGCACGATCAGGTCCGGGTGCTTGCCCGGGTCGGCGTGCGCCTCCAGTACCTTCGCCGCGTCGAGGATATTCATGTTGATCTGCGTGCCGCCAAGGGCCACATGGCCGGCGATCAGGCTCACCACGCTGTCCAGGTAGGCCGGCCCCGGCACCAGCGGCGGCGCCAGCTCGATCTGCATGGGGGCCGAGTTGCCCCAGCCCGGCTGCACCGAGGCCACGGCCACGGCCAGCGCCGTCGGGGCGCCGTCCTCCCGAAAGCCCGGGTCGGGGTTCGCGCCGTGGGAGATGGGTCCACCGGCGCGGCGGCCGTTGGGCGTGGCCCCAAGCTCGCGGCCCATGGCTATGGTGCTGGCCCACGAGAAGAGGCCGGGGATCATGTTCCTGCCGCCGGGCGTGGGCTTCTCCTTGACGGTGGCGGTGAAAAGCTGGGCGATCCGGGCGGCGTATTCGTCGGCCCGCGAGCCACCGCTGCCGTAACGCGGGATGCTGCGCATGAGCAGGCGCGCCTGCTCGCCTTCCGGGCCCTCCCAGTTGCTCGCGATGTGGCGCCTGATCTCGTCCCAGGTGAGCCGCCCCTCGCGCTCGACGCGCTGCTCCAGGGCGGCGAAGGAGTCCGCCACGGTCGCGAGGGCGGCGCCGTCCACGCACAGGTTGTAGTACTCGACCCCGCCCTTCGACGCGTCCAGCCCCTGCTCGATCGTGCCGTGGCAGAGCAGGTCCAGGACCAGCTCGGGAAAGACGCGGTGCATGTGGGCCAGGTGGAAGTCCAGCCCTTCCGCCAGCACCTCGACGGCCCGCCGCAGGTGGGCCTCGAAGAGCCGCCAGAGCTCCGCCACGCTGGGCGCCGCCGCCTCCTCGGCGAACATCCCCTGCCATGCCACCTCGAACACGGCGCCGAGGTTGATCTTCACGCAGTCG
This sequence comes from uncultured Armatimonadia bacterium, assembly GCA_964608495.1. Taxonomy (GTDB): domain Bacteria; phylum Armatimonadota; class Zipacnadia; order Zipacnadales; family FEN-943; genus JAKORR01. The sequence goes on from CAZSOQ010000182.1 coordinate 7,499, forward strand.
TTCAGCGTGTACTCGCGCCCGGGAATCGCGCACCAGTGGCAGCCCGAGTAGGCCCGCTCCCGGGCCAGCTCCCCCGGGTAGCCGTTACGGGTGAAGCCCTCGATCAGGTTCTCGATCCCCAGGAACTTGGGCACGCCCGTCCGATCCTCTAGCATCACCTCGACCCCGCGCCGTAGCAGCCGGGGGTCCACGCGCTCGCCCACGCACACCGCGATGTTGGCTGGAATCCGCAGGCGGTGGACCGCCTCGAGGACCAGAAACGAGACGGGGCTGGTGACGTCGCGCCCCTGCGCGTCGGGCCCGCCGAGCTGCACGTACGCCGTGTCCATCAGCAGCAGGCAGGCGATGTGGAAGATCGCCTCCTCGTCGGTGAGCAGCCCGGCCGCGGTGTCCCGCTCGTAGTAGGGCTGGAGGAGGACGTCCAGCCGCCCCAGCGAGCCGCTGCCGTTATACATGCGCGCGGCCATGTCGTACCAGCCGATCCACTGGCAGGCCTCGCGGAAAGTGCGCGGCGGCTCGGTGACCAGGCGCTCGTTCAGCTCGGCCATCGCCAGCAGGTTCTCGCGCAGGTACGCGTCGCGCTCGATCCCCGCCAGTCGCCTGGCCTCGGCCACGTTGGTGCGGATCCAGGCCTGCAGGCCGAGCACGACATCGGTGAGGCCGTCGTAGAAGTCCTGGTGCTCGGCACCCTTGCCCGCGCGACACCGCCGGATCTTCTCCAGCAGCCCGCCGAAGCCGAGCTCCAGCCCGATCTGCAGGTCCTGGCAGAAGTGCTGGGTGGCTCCGATGCCCGTCAGCAGGCGGTACTTGCGCTGCTCGGGCACGAGGTGCGGGCAGGTGATGTCGGGGTCCCAGCCCACCTTGCGGTAGGAGCTGAAGTTCACGCAGTAGCCGCCCAGCAGCGAGCTCTGCGGGTCCACGTAGGGCGGATGGGCCTCCAGCAGCGCGCGGAAGTTCGCCCCGCACGCCTTGGGCCCGAAGAACCCGCCGCTGGGATGGTTGCTCTGCGGCTCGAAGCCGGCGATCAGCACGTCCGTGATGGGCATCCCGGAGCCGCTGGTGGCCTGCACCACCTTCCGGGCCTCGGGCGGCGGCAGGATCAGCGCCCAGTCGTCGTGGTCCATCGCCCCGATGAGCTGCTGCTTCTCGGCTGTGTGTCGGAGTTTCGTCTGTCGGAGGGCGTCGAGCCGCTCCTGGTAGCTCGGTCCAGCGGCGATCATTGGTCGCGGTGTCTCCTATTCGCGTCCCTCGGGCCGGCACGGGTCAGGGCTCGTCCGCCTTCGCGGCTATCGGCCACGACGCGCGCAGTGGGTCCTCGTACGGGCCGATCCGGGCGAAGTCTATCGGCTGGAAGCCCACCTTCAGTGCCGGCGAGTCCGGCCGCAGGCGATAGTCGCCCCGCTCGGGGGCCACGAACAGCGGGTCGGCGATGACCGAGTGGGTATCCAGGCCCCGGTCGCGCCAGGCCTCCCACTCCGTCTTCTCCTTGCCCACCAGCACGCCCTCCTTCAGCGACACGTCGTCTACCCAGAACACCCCGTCGTCGTGGCGGAAGTCCAGCCGGATGTAGAAGTCCTCCAGGGTCGGGATGTCTTCGGGCACCCTCACGTCGAGGCTGTACTCCTTCCACTCCTCGGTCAGGCCGAAGGTCTGCTCGTAGGCCCAGTGGTGCTGGTTCGCGCGGTAGGACTGGGCCACGATGCCCGCCGTCCTGCCGGGACGATCGGCCTTGATCCAGGCGGAGAGCCGGTAGCCGTGGCCCTTCTGCACCGGGATGTTGACGCTCTTCACCATCACGTACTGCTTCTGGCCCTGGGCGTTGACGCCCGAGCTGGCCTCGATTCGCAGACAGTGGGCCCCGGAGTGGGGAGCTTCGTCACTGACGCCCGCCTGCGCCTTGTCGTTCGGGCGGATGTACCAGCCCCAGCCTTCCGGCATCGCGCCCGGCGTCCCATCCTCGAAGCCCCCGTTGCCCGCCAGCTCCCTGGCCCCTTCGTCCACCCGGATCTGGTACATGGCCTGCATGCCCGTGACCACCGGGCGGTCGAAGTGGTACACCACGTTGTAGTCGAAGACCGATTCCTCCAGCGGCAGGGCTCCGTGCTTGTACAGCGCGGCCCCCGCGTCGGAGTAGTAGAAGATATTGCGCACTACCTGGTTCCCCGCCATCTGCACTGCATCACGCGGGTGAACGCCCGGGAAGTTGCGCAGCCGGGCCCAGGCCGGCAGAGGTGCGTATTCCTCGTACGTCTTCACCAGGCGGTCCATCGAGCCCTGCAGGTAGGGGTGGTTCGGCGTCCAGCCGTTGAACTCGATCTGCTGCTGCACGCCGTCCACGAGCACGTTGTTCTCGATGAGGCAGTCGCGGGCGTTATGCAGGTGGATGTTGCCGCGCAGGCCGCCCACCACGATGTTGCCGATGACATCCACCCCTGCCGCAAGGTCGTCCAGGTAGATGCCCCAGGAGTAGGCAGGCGACACCCATTGGCCCCCCTGCCGCCCGTAGCCCCCGATGTCGTGGATGTAGTTGTACCGGATCACGCAGCCGCGCGGGTTGATCCAGTCGCGGCCCCCGGTGTAGATCGCGCCGGTGTCGCAGGTCTGCTTGTTGAGGTCATACAGGTGGTTGTACTCGATGATGTGCTCGTTGCCGCCGAAGATGATCCCCATGCGCGGGCAGTCGTGAACCAGGTTGCGCGAGAACCGGTTACCCACGCCCTCCAGCCGCGTGCCGCAGCCCTGGGCCCAGTAGACCCCCGTGTGGTGGATGTAGTTGTTCTCCGCGTAGTTGCCCGCCGGCGTGAGGGTCTTGCGGTCGCCTCCCGTGAGCTTGATCCCGTGCCCACCCGTGTCGAACACGTCGTTCCCCACCGCGCCGTTGTTGCTGCCCTCGAAGATCCCGATCCCACAGCAGTTCTCCCACGGGCCCCAGCCCCCGATGCCCAGGCTCACGCCCGTGTGCGCGATGCGGGTGGCGGCTACCAGGCAGTCCCGCGCTCCCTTTAGCTCCACGGCCGTCGCGCGGCTCACCTCGATGGTCAGGCCCTGAACCACCACGTGCTCCGTGTCAGGCTCGAGCCTGATGATGTTGTCCAGCAGCGGCACCTCGACGACCGCCTGGTCGAGCGCCCCGGCCACGGACGCCGGCGGCATGAAGTACACGACCGAGTTGTCGCCGTCCAAGTACCATTCCCCCGGCGCGTCGAGCTCCTCGAGCAGGTTCTGCACGTAGTACCGCTCGGCGCCCTCTCCGACAATGGCCTCGTAGGTGTCGGCGGCGAGAGTGGCCACGCGGGTGCCCGGGTCCACCGAGGCGATGCGCACGATGGTGTTGTAGTAGTTGTGCGCGTGGTAGAAGAACAGCTCGGCGCTCGACGCGTCCTGCCACGCCCTCATGTCCCCCTCGGCGTAACGGAACTTGCTCTTGCTC
>CAZSOQ010000183.1:0-10881 GCA_964608495.1 uncultured Armatimonadia bacterium
ATAGGCCCCACCCGCGTTGACAGACGGCCGCGGGCGGAGGTAACATACTATGGATCATGAACCGCGAATCTGGAACGGGAAGAGACTTCCTACACCGGGCAATCTACGAGTTCTACCTAGGCCGCAAGTCCAGGTGGGTGATCAACGGCCACGGCCCGCTAGCGTAGTTGCGCGGCGGGCCGTCTCTTTTGGGGGTATCGTGCGCAAGATGAGCGGTCACGTCCTGGTGCTGAATCAGAACTATGAACCCCTCAACGTCACCTCGTGGCGGCGCGCCATTTGCCTGGTCGTCAAGGGCAAGGCCGTGGTCATCGCGGAGCATTCCGACTACATCACCACGCCCTCGACGGCCATCCCGATGCCCTCCGTCGTGCGTCTGAGCTACCTGGTCCGCAGACCCCTGCCGGAGCTCAGGCTGTCGCGCAAGGGGGTCTTCACCCGTGACGACTACACCTGCCAGTACTGCGGTCACCGTACCCGCCATCTCACGATTGATCACGTCGTTCCCCGCGAGCACGGCGGCGGGCACACCTGGGAGAACCTGGTAGCGTGCTGCCCCGACTGCAACCACAAGAAGGGCAACCGGACGCCCCAACAGGCGGGGATGAAGCTGCTGCGCCAGCCCCAACGCCCCAGGTTCATCCCCTATCTTGGCTACCCCATCTTCCGGGCCGCGTTGAGGCATGAGCCGTGGCGTGACTACCTGGAGCCCTTTGCGCCACAGTTGCTCGATGTCTGACGTCTTGCGCGCCTGCCTGCTTATCGGCGTGGGGGCCAGCTTCGTACTGCCGATCGGCGGCTGTACACCGCGAGAGGAGGGTAAGCCCATGGCTGCCGACCCGACCCAAGGCGTGACGATTCTCTACCACGGACACTCCTGCTTCACCATCACCGACGAGCAGGACTTCGCGGTTGTCGTTGATCCCTTCGGAGCCAGCGTGGGCTACAAAGTGCCCAAGTGGCGGGCCGACGTCGTCCTGGCCACCCACGGGCACCACGACCACGACAACGTCCAGGCGGTGGACTGCGAGCGACCGCCCCTAGTCGGCAAGATCGGCGACACCAGGGCCGGCAAGCTCGTCATCAGGGGAGTCCGGGCCCCCCACTGGACGGCCCCCCAGTTCCAGGCCCGCGGCGATGTGGCCATCTACCGGTGGGAGCAGGGGGGCGTCGTGCTGTGCCACCTGGGGGACCTGGGGCAGCCGCTCCAGGACGAGCAAGTCACCGCTCTCAAGCCTGTGGACGTTCTGCTTGTCCCGGTCGGGGGCAACTACACGATTGGCCCGAGAGAGGCCGTCAGCATCATCGAGCAGTTGGACCCCGCGGTCGTGATCCCGATGCACTACAAGACCGCATACGCCAACCTCGACATCGGGACCATCGGCGAGTTCCTCAAGCAGATCCCGCAGACTTGGGAAGTCAGGCAGGAGGCAGGGAACTTCGTCTTCATCGGGCCCGCCACGCTCTCAGACCTGCCGTCGCGCCCGACCGTGTGGGTCATCAACGTGTCCTGAGGGGATAGCGGGGCAGCGTGCAGCGTGGGGGTCCAGGGGGCGCCGTGGAGCCTTGAGCAGCCAGGGCAGTCGAGAGGGCACGCTGTCCGCGAACGTCAGGCAAGGGCCCGGGTGACGATCCCCAGAGCCTGTCGAGTGACGTCCCTGGCTGTCACCATGTCGTCCGCTTCCACGACCAGTCGGATGATCGGCTCGGTGTTCGAGGCCCGTGCGTGCAGCCACGACCGGTCTGGCCAGCTCACCCGCACTCCCTCAGTCTCGTCCACGTGCCCGCTATCGGCGTAGTGGTTCCTGAGGGCCAGCAGTGCCTGCTGAACCTTGGCGGCGGGACACTCCACGCCTTCCTTGACGATTGCCGAGGGCAGGAAGCTGTCGGCAATCCATTTGCTCAGAGGTTCGCCGCGTCGGGCAAGCCCTTCCAGGATGAGGCTCATGGCCCGGTGGCTGTCACGGCAGTAGTGGATCCGCGGGTCTATGACGCCCCCGTTGCCCTCGCCGCCAAAGACCCAGTGCCCGTCGTCGGTGAGGCCGGCAGCCCTAACCTTGGCTGCCTCCTCCTGCATGCCGGCCACCACGTTGATCTCGCCCACCTTGGTCCGTCGGACCAGGCATCCGTACCGCTGGCCCACCTCCTCGATCATCCGGCTCGTGGACAGGTTTGCCACCAGGGGAACCGGCGCGTTCCGGGAGGCCACCACCTCCGCGGCCAGAGCCAACGTATACTCCTCGCCCACTGCCACTCCCTGTTCGCTCACGATGGCCAGGCGATCAGCGTCGGCATCCTGTGCGAACCCAAGGTCTGCCCTCGTCTCTCGCACGGCTTGCTCGAGCTGGAACAGGTTGCGAGGCACCGGCTCGGGCCTGTGGGGGAACAGGCCGTCCGCCTCGCCGTTGATCACGATAACCTCGCGGCAGCCCAGCTCCCGCAGCAGGCACGGGGCCAGAAGAGCCCCCGCGCCACCACAGCAGTCCACGACGACCCTAAGGCCCGCCGCCCGGATCGTGTCCACGTCTGCCGCGTCCAGCAGCACTTCCAGGTGCGTCTCCAAGGCGTTATCCCCGGCCCGAACCAGCCCCACATCCTCCTCACCGACCAGCGCGAACTCGCCCTGGTGGTACACGTTCAGCAGTTCCTCGGCCTGGTAGGGGTAGAGAAAGAGCCCATCGGACCGGATGAACTTGAGGGCGTTCCATTCCTGGGGATTATGTGACGCAGTGATGGCGATGCCGCCCTCGTGGTCGCGCTGGGCGGTGGCTATCTGGAGGGTCGGAACCGGCAGGATACCGAAGTCCTGCACGTCGCAGCCCGTGGCGAGGAGCCCCCCGATGAGGGCAGCCCTCACCATCTCGCCCGAAGTGCGCGTATCGCGGCCCACAGCCACTTGACCGCCCTTGACGTAGGTGCCGAAGGCCTGCGCGAACCTCACGAGAAGCCCAGGGGTGAGCGTGTCGCCGACGATGCCCCGGACGCCGCTTATTCCAGTCTTTAGCGAACGAACACCTGTCATAGCCGGTCTTGCCTCACGGTTCCCCGGGCCCTCGCGTTCCTGTCGGGCCGCGTTCTGGCGCCGCCGGTGCCCCGGGGCGGCTCCCGCTAGCTGCTTCTGCGGACGGCGGCCACCCATTCACGGGCCAGGTTCTCGGCCGAGTCGCGGCAGCGGCTCTCGGCGATCACCCGGATCAGGGGCTCGGTCTGAGAGGCCCTGATGTGCACCCACTGGCCTTCGCCGACGTGCTTGATGCCGTCCTCCAGGCTCCGGGACACCGCCCACTCCGGTGGCGGCAGCTCTCGCACCCTCTGTAGCACCCGGAAGATGTCGTCGAGCCGGCAGGGGACGGTGAGCTTCACGGTACAGTAGGTGGGCACTACTTCCCGCACCAGCTGGGAAGCGGGAAGGCCCCGCCGCGCCAGCAGGTCGAGGATGTGGGCCATGGCGGCCAGGGAGTCATGGGCATAGTTGAGCTTGGGCAGGACTATCCCGCCGCTCCCCTCGCCGGCCACCGCCGCCCCGTGGTTGAGCGCCGCTTCCGCGATGTAGGCCTGGCCGACGTGGGTGCGGATGACGCGCCTCTTGCCGTGCCGGCGGGCGATCTCGTCAACAGCCATGGTCGTGGAGAGATTGGTGACCACCGGGCCCGGGTCGCCCCGCGACAGAACCATCTCCTCCACCAGGCAGAGGGTTACCTCTTCGCCGGGCACCGATCCGTCCTCGCAGACCACACCGAGACGGTCGCCGTCGGCGTCGTGGGCGAACCCGATCTGGGCTCCGCTCGCCCTCACGAGCGTGCTCAACTGGCTGAGGTAGCGTGGGGAGGGCTCCGGGGGTCGCGACGGAGGCATGTCCAGCTCCGTGTTGATGGCCACCGGCTCGCAACCCAGCGCCTCCAGCAGGCGAGGCGAGTACTCCGAGCAGGCGCCGTTCACACAGTCCACGGCCACCTTCACGCGCCGCTGCCGTATGTCCTCGCAGTCCACCTGTGCGAGAACAGCCTGCAGGTGCTCCTCCGCCGGGGCGCGATCGGTGGTCAGGGGCCGGAGCTGGCTCCAAGTGGCCTTGGTGAACTCGCCCGCGTGGTAGATGTCCAGAAGCTGCTCGGCCTCGCCCGGGTTGAGGAAGATGCCGTCACCGCGGATGAACTTCAGCGCGTTCCAGTGAACCTCGTTGTGCCCGGCGGTCACCGCGATGCCGCCCACGGCCGGAGACCGCCGCACCGCGAGCTGCAGCGCAGCCGTCGGACAGATCCCCAGGTCCACGACCTGGCAGCCCGTGCCGAGCAGGCCCGCCTCGACGCAGTTGAGCACCATGGCCCCCGAACGGCGCGTGTCCCGGCTCACGAGGACTTGGCCCGGGCCGAGGTAGGTGCCGAAGGCCTGGGCAAAGGCGACGGCGATGTCGGGGGTGAGGGCCTCGCCCACTATCCCCCTCACGCCGCCTATGCTGATCCGGAGTTGCTTCATCGCTTATCGCTCAACGTCAACCCGAACGCCCGACGTGCAGGATACCACATAGCCCCGCCCCCCGGCGGCGTCTAGGGCGGCCTTCGCTTCCTGTTCCCGGCCCGGCGCGTAGGCGAACATGCATCCGCCCATGCCTGAGCCGTTCAGCTTACCCCCCAAGGCCCCCGCGGCCACCGCCGCGTCAATCAGCTCGTCCAGCTTGGGGTGCGACACTCCCACGCCGTCCCTGAGCTGGCGCTGGTGCTCCAAGAGCATCTGGCCCAGTCGCCGCTGGCCGTCAGCGTCCAGGGACGGGCGGGACAGCAGCGCTCGGGCTTCGCGGCACAGGTCCCGGTCAACGACCTGAGCCCGGGCGACCCGCGCCGCGTCCTCGGGTAGCCGGTCCAGATAGCGGTCCACCTGCTCGAGCGGCGTGGAACGGACGTCGAAGTCCGGTATGAGCCCGCCCAGCAACCGGAACCCCTCGTTCGCGGCCGCCCGCGAGCGCCTCAGCGTGTCCTTGGTCTCCTTGGGCACCCTCGAGTCGCCCAGCACGAACCCGCTGAGCTGAGCAGCGAGGGGCTCGAAGGTGATGGGCTCGCGGCAGTCTATGTACAGAAGCCCCCCCACGGCCGATGTGTAGTGGTCCATCATGCCGCCCGGCTCCCCGAACTCCACGACCTCGGCCTGATGGGCGTACCGGGCGATGTCCTGACGTGCGTGGGGCACATCGCCCTGCTGCGTCGCCAGCAGGAAGGCGACCCAGGCGACGGTCAGGGCCGAAGAGCTGGATGTCCCGGCGTTGATAGGGATCGTGCCCGTGATGGTGCAATCGTAGCCCTGCTCGATCCTCAAGCCTGCTCGGCGCAGAACGTTCGTGGCCGAGCGCAGGTAGTCCCGTTCACGCAGGTAGAGCAACTCCTCGGGTGCGTCGAACTCGTCCTCGTCGGGCAGGTCGGGCATCTTGATACTGAAGACCGAGTCGTCGCGAGGGGTCCCGACCACCTTCACCGTGAGGCTTAGCGGTGACGCGATGACCGATAGCCCAAGGAAGTCCTGATGCTCGCCAAACAGGCATAGGCGTCCGGGGGCCTCAACTGTGACGAGTCTGGGCAGCGCCACTGCAGACGGCGACCTCCCGATAGAGGATAAGCCGGGGGCGAGTCTAAGGCGGGGTGCCCGGCATGTCAAGAATAGGGCCGACCGGCCGCCTGCTCGGTGTGATGTGCCTCCAGGGCCCTGCGCGCCGGCCACGCGGCCTGAGACCCGACGGCCTTCGCAGGGGCCCGGGGGGCGCCTAGCGGCGTAGCTGCTCGATTAAGAACCGCTTGAGCTTCTCGGCCACGGGCCGCGAGATGCCCGGCACGGCTGCTATCTCGTCTAAGCTCGCCCTGGCGATGGCCTCCACCGACGGGAAGGCCCGGAGCAGTGCCCGTCGTCGGCTAGGGCCCACGCCCTCGACCTTCTCGAGCAGCGACTGGGTCACCTCGCGGTCCCGCAGGGCCCGGTGCCGCACGATCCCGAACCTGTGAGCCTCATCGCGCACGCGCTGCAGCAGGAAGTGAGCGCGGGGGTGACTGGTCATGTCCACGGGATCGGCTGCGCCGGGGACGTAGACGTCCTCCTTTTCCTTGGCCAGAGCGGCCAGCGCCACCGAGTCGAGCAGTCCCGCCTCGGCGAGCACCCTCTCGCCCACCCCAAGATGGCCGGGGCCGCCGTCCACCAGCAGCAGGTCCGGCAGCGGCAGGAACTTCTCGTCCCCCGTCGCGGCTCGCCGGAACCGGCGGCGTAGCATCTCCCCCATCGCCGCGTAGTCGTCGGGCCTCTCCTCCAGCGTTCGGATGCGAAAGACGCGGTAGCTGCGCTTGTCCGGCAGGCCGTCGCTGAACACCACCATCGAGCCGAGGCTCAGATGGCCGCCCGTGGTCGAGACGTCGTAGCACTCGATGCGGCGCAGGGGTGCGGACACGCCGAGGACCTGGCCGAGGTCCTCCACAGCCGCTCGGGCCACCCTCCTGCTCTCGGCCTCTGTGGTGACAAGACGGGTGACCGCCAACTGGGCGTTCTCCAGCGCCATCGCCACGAGCCGGTACTTGTCGCCCCGCTTGGGCCTGTGGACGTGTACGGGTCCGCCGCGCAGCTCCCGCAGAAGACGCTCCCACTCCTCGACGTCGGGAAGGTCGTGGCCTACCAGGATCTCGCGGGGGATCTCCGCGCCGTGGGCATAGTGCTGGCTAAGGAAGGTGGTCAGGGCTTCCTCGGGCGCGTGCTTGTCGGCTCGCGCGAAGGTCATCTGGTTCTGCTGGACCAGCTTCCCGGCGCGTACCACCAACTGGGCCACGACCGCGCGGTCCGCCTCCTGCGCCGCGGCCAGAACGTCACGGTCCACTGTGTCGCTGAAGACCACTACCTGGTCCTGAGTGGCGCGCTCGATGGCCCTGACGCGGTCGCGGAGGACAGCGGCGCGCTCGAACTGCAGCGCTTGCGCGGCCGCCTGCATGTCCGCCCGTAGCCGATAGAGCACCTGTTCGGTCTGGCCGCTGAGGAAGGCAGCCACTTGCCGCACTCGCTCGGCGTATGCCTCCGGCGTCACCTTGCCCGTGCACGGCCCGGAGCACCGCCCGAGGTGGAAGTTGAGACAGGGCTGACCGGTCCGCCCCTCGGCCAGCGGCTTGCGGCACTGGCGAAGGCCGAACAACTGGCTGGCCATGCGCATCGTCTTGCGCATCGCCGCTGAGCTTGGGTAGGGCCCGAAGATCCGCCCGACGCTCAGCGAGTGCACCTGGTGGCGCTGGGGGTCGTGGAAGCCGCGCCGCTGTCCCGGGCGGGCCACCACGGCCGCGTCCGGCAGGTCACGGAGGATCATCAGCCGAGGGTAAGGCTCGTTGGTGAGCGCCAGGTACGGATAGGATTTGTCGTCGGCCAGCCGGATGTTGTAGCGAGGCCTGTGCTTCTTGATGAGGGTGGCTTCGAGGATGAGAGCCTCGACTTCGGAGGCGGTGACGATGTACTCGAAGTCCTCGGCTCGCCGCAGCATGTGGTCGTGCCAGGGCGACATGGGACGGGATTCGGAGAAGTGCTGGCGCAGCCGGGTCCGCAGGGCACGGGCCTTGCCGATATACAGGACCCGGTTCGCGCCATCCTTGATCAGATAGCAGCCCGGCGCCTCCGGCACCTGGGCGAGCTTTTCCATTAGGGACTCGGCCATACCTGGCACCGCCTGGGCCCCGTGGGCGCGCCTAGCGTCTCCTCATCAGGTAGAGCGCCCGGTCGGAGCCCCGCAACTGCTCCCGCCGCAGCGTGGTGAAGGCCCTGCCGAAGGCCTCCCGGAGGCCCTCCTCGGTGTACGTGGGGAAGACGTCTTGCCTGCTGGCCAGCAGACGCTGCACCTGCGGGTCGCTCTTGGGCACGAACTCCACGATCAGGTCCCTGCACAGGCGCGCGAGGAAGTCGGCTATCATCGCCAGCGGGACGTTGTTGGCGATGGCCAGGTGATGGACAAGCGCGAGGGCCAGCACGGTGTCCGCCGGTCCGCGGTCGATCAAGGAGGCCCGTTCCCGGTGGGCCCAGCCAAGCCCCGGGCTCGGATTGGTCACGTCCATCACCAGGGGCAGCACTCGGCTCCCGCCCTGCTTGGCCTGCTCGCGGTAGAGGATATCTATGCAGGCGGGGTCAACGTCGAAGGCGATGGTGTGGGCTCCCCTGTCGGCGGCCATCCGGCTGAAGCGGCCCGTGTTCGCGCCCAGGTCCCAGACGGTGGCCGGTGCCGACACTTCCAGGTACTCGCCCACCACCTGCAGCTTGTGCGCCATGGCCTCGTCAGTGTAGGTGTTGTCCTCGTAGTAGTCCGACCAGGCGCTGCCGCGAGGCTCCCAACGCAGGCCCTTGACCGCCCCCGACAGGGAGTCCAGCAATCCCAGCAGCGCCTGACGGCTCAGCGCGCCTCGGGCCGTTCGCAGGTCCTGGGGCCGGTTGGCATGCCTCGCCTGCGCACCCGCGTGCCAGTGCACGTGCACGAGCAACCCAGGCCTCAGGCGAGAGGACCAGGGCAACAGGCCGGCCGCCAGGTCAAGGGGAATCCCGTCCATATGCAGGCGCAGGAACTGCCCGGCCCGGACGTCCCGGTAGCTCATCAGGGCCAGTGGGGCCAGGAAGTGCTGGCAGAACTGACGGTAGGCCACCCAGGGCTCGCCCTCGCGGTAGGTCTCGAAGGAGAGGGTGTCAATCAGCAGGGGCTTGCCCCACACGAACTGGATGTTGTAGGCGCTTGCGTCCTTCAGCGACATCCCGAACTTCAGGGCTCGCCGCTGGATCCGCAGTGTGGCCAGGGCGGCGTCCTGGAGCTGGTGGAAGCACCACTCGTAAGGGTAGGAGATGAAGGGCACGCGCTCGGGCCTGAGCACCTTAGGGACGTCGGCCCCGGGGAGCTCAACCTCCTCGTGAGGGATGAGCAGGCCCTTGGCGACCAGGTCCGCATAGAGGCCCGAGTCCATCAGCCTGGCGTACTCGGCCTGGTAGACAGGGTTCACCCGGCGGTAGAGGACTCCGTCGCGCTCGAAGAGAGCGCCGCTGGGATCGCGAAAAGAGCTGGGTAAGGCCTGATCGGTCATCGGTGAGATCGCCCCGGCTCGCAGTCGGTCGTGCCTACGGGCCTTGCCTGCCACCTCTCCCGCCGCGAGCACGATCCGCCCCTGGACACCCCGCGCGCTCGCCTACAGGAGCTCCCTGAGCTCCTCGATCTCGTCACGCAGCTCGGCTGCCCGCTCGAACTCCAAGCGTTCGGCCGCCTCGCGCATCTCGCGTTCCAGGTCGCGTATGACCTCGAAGAGCTGGTCAGGCGGGGCCGTCTCCGCCAGGCCGGGCGCCACTCGACGCAAGGCCGAGCGCTTCACGTCCTCCTCGGCCCGGATGACCTCGCGGACGGCCTTCATGATCGTCTGGGGCGTGATGCCATGCTCCTGATTGTAGGCGGCTTGCTTCTGGCGACGCCGGTCGCACTCATCCATCGCGGCCTGCATGGACCGCGTCACCTTGTCGGCGTACATGATGACCCGTCCGTCGAGGTTCCGGGCAGCCCGTCCCATCACCTGGATGAGCGCCGTGGTGGAGCGCAGATAGCCTTCCCGGTCGGCGTCCAGGATGGCAACCAGGGCCACCTCGGGCAAGTCCAGGCCCTCGCGGAGAAGGTTGATGCCAACGAGGACGTCGAACTCGCCCAGGCGGAGGTCACGCAGGAGCTCGGAGCGCTCGAGGGTCTCGATGTCGGAATGCAGGTAGTGGACCCGGATGCTGAGCTCCGCCAGGTAGTCGGTCAGGTCCTCGGCCATGCGCTTGGTGAGCACCGTCACGAGCACGCGGTGCCCCATCTCGACAGTCTTGCGGATCTCGGCGAGCAGGTCGTCAACCTGCCCCTCTTTGGGGCGCACCTCGATGGGCGGGTCCACAAGACCTGTGGGGCGCACGATCAGCTCCACCACGCGCCCCGACTGCTCCATCTCATACGGCCCGGGCGTGGCGGACACGTACACGACCTGGGCCACGCGCTGGCGAAACTCAGCGAAGGTCAGCGGGCGATTGTCGTAGGCCGACGGGAGACGGAAGCCGTGGTCCACGAGGCTGCGCTTGCGGGCCCGGTCGCCCTCGTGCATGGCTCGGAGCTGAGGGAGCGTCTGATGGGACTCGTCAATCACGCACACGAAGTCCTCCGGGAAGTAATCGAGAAGCGTGTAGGGCGGCTCGCCGGCCGACCGGCCATCGAAGTGGCGCGAGTAGTTCTCAATCCCCTGGCAGTAGCCCACTTCCCGGATCATTTCCAGGTCGTAGCGCGTGCGCTGGTCCAGGCGCTGGGCCTCAAGCACTTTGCCCTGACGGCTGAACTCGGCCAAGCGGTGCTCGAGGTCCGCCTCGATGCTCACCAGGGCGCCCTCGATCCGCTCGCGGCTGGCCACATAGTGCGTGGCCGGGAAAATGATGATCGCTTCGCGCTGCTCCTTGATCTCGGCCGTGAGGGGGTCGAGGACCAGGATCCGCTCCACTTCGTCACCGAACAGCTCGACGCGGACGAGCTCATCGCGGTCCGTGGGGTGGATCTCTATCACGTCGCCGCGCGCGCGGAAGGTGCCACGCTGGGGCTCGTAGTCGTTCCGGGAGAACTGCATGGCCACCAGCCGGCGCAAGACGTCGTCTCGGTCGGTCGGAGCTCCGGCCGAGAGCACGAGGCTGACCTCCTCGTACTGGTCTGGCGAGCCGAGGCCGAAGATGCAGGAGACTGAGGCGACCACCACGACGTCCCGACGGCTCATGACCGCCTGGGTGGCCGAGTGCCGCAGCCGGTCTATCTCCTCGTTGATCCGCGAGTCCTTCTCGATGTAGGTATCGGTCTGGGGCAGGTACGCCTCGGGCTGGTAGTAGTCGTAATAGGAGACGAAG
>CAZSOQ010000184.1:0-2940 GCA_964608495.1 uncultured Armatimonadia bacterium
GTCGTCGAGGTGCAGGACAGTGGTGGGCTCGTCGAGGATGTACATGCCGCGGGTGGTGCGAGGGCGTGCGAGCTGCTCGGCGAGCTTGACGCGCTGGGCCTCGCCGCCCGAGAGGGTGGTGGCGGGCTGGCCGAGCTTGATGTAGCCAAGGCCGACGTCGGCCATGACCTGGAGGATGGCGCGGATGCGGGGGAGGTGGCCGAAGTGGTCGAGGGCCTGGGTGACCTCCATGTCGAGGACGTCGGCGATGGTGGCGCCCTTGTAGGCGATGGCGAGGGTCTCGCGGGTGAAGCGACTGCCGCCGCAGGCGTCACAGGTGACCCAGACGTCGGCCAGGAAGTCGGATTCGATGTGGCGGGCGCCGTGGCCGCTGCAGGCGGGACAGCGCCCCTCGGGCTTGTTGAAGGAGAAGCGGCCGGGCAGGTAGCCGCGGGCGCGGCTCTCGGGCAACCGGGCGAAGAGGGCGCGGATGTGGTCGAAGAGGCCGACATAGGTGGCGGGATTGCTGCGGGGCGTGCGGCCGATAGGGTCCTGGTCTACGAGGACGACGCGGTCGAGGTACTCGAGGCCCTCGAGGCCGTCGTGGTCGCCGGGCTGGCCCTGGGCGCGGTGAAGCTCGCGGGCGAGCGCCGGATGGAGCGTGTCGGCCACCAGGGAGCTCTTGCCCGAGCCGGAGACGCCCGAGACACAGGTGAAGGTGCCCAGGGGGAAGCGGACGTCGAGGGCCTTGAGGTTGTTGTGACGCGCGCCGCGGAGGACCAGCCACTCGTCGTTGGGACGGCGGCGCTGGTCGGGCACCGGAATCCGGCACTCGCCCGAGAGATAGCGGCCGGTGACCGAGGCGCGGGTGCGGCGGATCTGGGCGGGCGTGCCCTCGGCAACGATCCGTCCGCCACGAAGGCCCGGGCCGGGGCCGAAGTCCACGACCCAGTCGGCGGCCAGGATGGTCTGCTCGTCGTGCTCGACGACCACCACGGTGTTGTCGCGGTCGCGCAGGGCGCGGAGGGTCTGGAGCAAGTGGGCCTGGTCGCGGGGGTGCAGGCCGATGCTGGGCTCGTCGAGGACGTAGAGACACTCGCTGAGGCCGGTGCCGACCTGGCTGGCCAGGCGGAGGCGCTGGGCCTCGCCGCCGGCGAGGGTGGGCGCCGTGCGGTCGAGGGTGAGATAGCCCAGGCCCACGCTGCTGAGGAAGCTCAGGCGGTCGCGGATCTCCTTGAGCGCATCCTCGGCGATCTGGGCCTCGACGGGGGAAAGCTCGAGGTCGGCGAACCACCGGGCGGCGTCCTCGACGGTCAGGGCCACGATCTCCGCGATGCTGGCGCCGCCGATGAGCACCGCCAGGCTCTCGGGCTTGAGGCGACGGCCGCCGCAGGCCACGCAGGGGCCGATGCGCATGTAGCGCTCGAAGCGGCGACGAAGGACGCCGGCGCGGGTGCGCTTGTAGCGGCGCATGAGCCAGCCGATGATGCCGTCGAGGGGGTCGCCCTCGCGGCGGGCCCACTTGCTCCAGGTGCGCTGGCACTCGCGGGCGAACTCGGGGTCCACGCCGTGGAGGAGGATCTGCTGGTGCTCGGGCTTGAGGTCGCACCAGGGGGTCTCTAGGTCGAAGCCGTAGTGGCGGGCGACGCGGTTGTAGCGGCGCTTGCGGCCGCGGCGAAGGGGCGGCAGCAGAGGGATCGCGCCGTCGGGCAGGCTACGGTCGGGATAGGCGATGAGGCGGTCCAGATCGAGGACACGGGAGACGCCCAGGCCCTCGCACTCGGGGCACATGCCGCGCGGGCTGTTGAAGGAGAAGCTGGCGTGGGTGGCCTCGGGTAGCGAGATGCCGCAGTCGGGGCAGAAGAGACGGCGGGAGAGCAGGACCTCGTCGCCGTGCTCGGGGGCCAGCAGGACGTCGCCACCGCTCATCTCGAGGGCCACGTCCAGGGCCTCGGCCAGACGGGCGCGAGCTGCCGGCTCCACGGTAAGGCGGTCCACGATCAGGTCCACGTCGTGGCGGCGGCGACGGTCCAGCTCGGGCGGTTCGAGCAGGCTGAAGACCTCACTGTCGGCGCGGACGCGGCCGAAACCCTTGCGGCGCAGGTCCTCGAAGAGGTCCAGGTGAGTGCCACGGCGGCCACGCTCGAGGGGCGCCAGGATGGTGACGCGGGTGCCGCGGGGCAAGGCCAGGACGCGGGCGATCAAGGCCTCGCGGCTCTGGGCGCCGATCGGGCGGCCGCACCGGGGGCAGTGGGGACGACCGATGGCGGCGAAGAGGACGCGCAGGTGGTCGTAGATCTCGGTGACGGTCGCGACGGTGGAGCGGGGATTGCGCGAGCGGGCGGCCTGGTCTATGGCGATGGCCGGGCGCAGACCGTCGAGGCGGCGGACTTTGGGCCGCGGAATCTGCTGGAGGAACTGGCGGGCGTAGGGCGAGAGCGACTCGACATAGCGGCGCTGCCCCTCGGCGAAGAGGGTGTCGAAGGCGAGGGAAGACTTGCCCGAGCCGCTGACGCCGGTGAAGACGATGAGGGCGTTGTGGGGCAGGTCGAGGTTGACGTTGCGCAGATTGTGCTCGGATGCCCCGCGAAGGGTAAGGCGGTCGCAGGGCGCTCCACACCCTCGGTCGCTCATAGGGACCAATACCTGTCAAGCACAGGAGGCGAAGGGATTCCAGTGGCAGTGCCGGTGCCCATGCACCGGGTGGCGCGCCAGAGGCAGCGTCGTAAGGATGACCCTTCGCGGGACGGGAGTCAAGAGAGACGGCGAGGCACGGGCGAAGGCCGGCGGGATGGAGGCGGGGCCTGGTGCCGTCGCCGGCAATAGCCGGCCCCTACGGGGAGAGCGAACGCAGGCGCGTGGCGAGGCGACGCATCGTCTCCGACCCGGAAAGGTCCTGGGCGATCGCCGTCTCCAGCGCGGAACGCAGCTCCTCGATGGCGCGCTCGTAGGGGATCACAG
>CAZSOQ010000184.1:2950-10839 GCA_964608495.1 uncultured Armatimonadia bacterium
GGATCACAGGGTGCAGAGGCGGCGGGCGGCTTACCTCAAGGGCCTCGACCAGCGCGGGCCGGGCGCGGATCAGGGGCGGCTGGGACAGGAAGACCGATGGGGCCAGGGCGCGGCGCGTCGCCGGTACCGTGAGCGCCGCCCGGCCGTAAGCATCGCCACCCTCGACGCTCAGGTACCTTGCCCACCGCCAGGCGGCGTCGGGATGGGGCGTGCGGCCGCTGATGGCCACGTAGGTGGGCAGGCACGAGCAGGCCCGCTCTCGCCCGCGCAGCGGAGGCGCCACCCCCCAGGCGAAGGCCGTGATGTCCCGGCAGCTCTGGACCGTGTAGAAGGTGCCCAGCAGGAAGCCGACCTTGCCCGCGGAGAACTGGTCGAGGCTGTCGTCGTGGCGCGGCTCGGGACGGGCGGATAGGCCGTCGCGCCACAGGCCGAGCAGGAAGTCCACGGCCGCGACGGCCCGGGGGCCGTCGCCCGTGACCTCGCCGCCGGGGCCGAAGAGGCTGCCGCCGGACTGGTAGAGCCAACTGAAGACGGAATAGGGGTAGAGATTGAGGGCGGCGGCGTGGACGCCCGGGGCCTTCGAGGCCGCGATGCGGCGGCAGGCCTGGCGGAACTGCTCCCAGGTCCAGGAGCCGGTGGGCGGCTCGACACCCGTTGAGGCGAGCACGTCCTGGTTGTAGATGAGTAGCCCGGCCGGGGGCCAGTCCTTCGGAAGCCCCCACAGGCCGGGACGGCCGAGGTCGCCACCGACCCGGCGCGCGCCCTGCCAGGCCACGGGCAGAAAGGCATCGGCGAGCGTGGGATCGGCCTGGGCCCGGGGACCGAGGTCCAAGACCTGGCCCGCGCGCACGAAGTCGGCCAGCCGGCCGTGATTGGCGCTGAAGGTGTCCGCGGGACGGGCGGCGGCGGTGAGGATCTGGAGCTTCTCGTAGTAACGCTGGGAGACGCCGGCCAGCTCGACGCGAAGGCCCGGGTGCGCGGCCTCGAAGCGACGCTTGAGGTCGGCGAGGAGCTGATCCTCGGCGCGATTGAGGGACCAGTAGGCGTAGGTGATGGTGACCGGGGCGGCCTGCGAGCCGGGCGTGGACGGCGGACCCGTGGGGCCGGCGCGGTCCGCCCCGCGGCGACAGCCGGCGGTCAGCACCAGCAGGGCCACACCGGCCGCGGTGACCGGTGGGAGCCACCGGCCGGGATGTGCCGCGCGATGGGGTGAGCCTGGCCGCGCCATGGCTGGTGGAGGTCAGGCGATCTGGATCGAGGCCCAGCGCTTGGAGCGCTGCTGCCAGTTCCGCATGTCCTCGACGGTCAGGTGGGAGTAGGAGACCCGCCGCAGGTGGCGGCGGACGACGTCCACCGCGCGCGCCATCTGCTCCTCCGTGGGGCGGGGCCAGGTGGTGCCGGGCACGGGCACGAAGCCCATGAGGTGGAAGGGAAGGTCGGGGCTGAGGGAGGCCAGGAACTCGGCCATGGGCTCGAGCTCGTCGAGGTCCAGGAAGCCCGGGATGTAGACCGCGGAGGCCTTCATCTGAAGGCCCGCCTCGAAGCCCGCGCGGAAGTTGGCGTAGATGGGCTCGGCGGGATAGCCCGTGTACTCGCGGTGCTTCTCGGGCGAGAAGGCCTTGAGCGAGACGTTGGCGCCGTCCAGGTCGGGAAGGGGAAGCTTCGAGCCGTTGGTGTGGCCGAGCCACGTCTCGGCGCCGATCTCTCGCTTGGAGAAGGCGAGCAGGCGCGGCAGGGCGGGGTTGGTGGTGCACTCCCCGCCGAGGAAGGTCACTTTGCGCGGGCGGTAGTGGGCCAGAAGCTCCTCGATGCGCTCGACGGGAACGGGCTTCTCGAGCTGGGGCTGGAGGAGCTTGTAGCTGCAGCCGATGCAGGAGAAGTTGCAGCCGCAGTTGTAAATGCTGATACGCTGATCGGATTCGCTCCAGGTCACCTTGCGGTAGGGCACGGTGAGGATACCTCCTTGGGCGGCGCGGCGTGAAGACGGCGGCGCTCAGTCCGTGGCTATCACGGTCCACTCGCGCTGCTCGGTCTCCTTGCGCCACTTGGCGTGGCCGTCGCAGAAGAGGAAGTTCGCGCCGCCGTTGTGGCGCTTGTCCACGTAGCGCTCGTATGGAGCCGTGGCCGCCCAGTATGTATAGTAGGCGCCGCCTGAGCTGTCGGCCAGGATGATGGTGCCCGCCGGGTCCTGAATGGCGCTCTCAGCCACACCGTACCAGAAGCAGTAGGTGCCGTCGTTGGTCGAGTTCATGCCGTAGGACATGGGCAGGCCGCTGTACGGATCAATCTCGTTGGGCTTTTCCAGGCAGCGGAGAATCTGGGTGTTGCGCAGGTAGGGCTGGAGGATCTGTTGCCAGCGGAAGCGGCCCGCGGCGTTGCTCGAGTACATCAGCGGCGTCGTCTCGTCATAGTCCTGGGAGTACATGGTGAAGGCAAGGCCGAGCTGCTTCTCGTTGCTCAGGCACTGGGTCTGCCGAGCCTTGGCGCGAGCGCGCGAGAAGACCGGGAAGAGGATGGAAGCGAGGATCGCGATGATGGCGATGACGACGAGAAGCTCGATGAGAGTGAAGCCGCGGCGGTGCATGCTGGGCTGCTCCTTGCGTAACACGAATTGAGATTTCGTAACACTAACAGAAGCTCCGCGGGATGTCAAGTGGCGCAGCTGGAAAGGGGTTGTTCGCCTCGCGCAGGATGCTCTGGCGGCTAGCTGGGCAGCGTACGTTAAGTAGGAGCCCGCTAGGCCGGCGACCTGCGGCTCCTGTACGGTTCGTGTAGGGCGGGGCTTCAGCCCCGCCTCCGTCTTTCCCTCAGGGTACGACTGGCCGCGGATGGCGGGGCTGAAGCCTCACCCTACAGGAGCGACTGTATGCGCGCACAGCCACCACGGGTCGCCGGCGGAGCCGGCTGCTACAGGGGGCCCCTTCCCGCCGCTCGTGGACCCGCGCTTTCCGTCTCCACGCAGACGCTATCCTGCCGCGACGGCGCGCGGACGCAGGAGATCCGTGGAGGAAGAGAGAAGTCGCGTGCGCGAGCGGCGCGCGGGGCTTGGCAGGACATACCGAGTGACGGGGGCGACTGGCATGGGTGTGATGGTCTGTAGCTTCAATGTGAACAACCTGTACGCGCGGTACAAGTTCGGGCCCAGGCCGCCAGGGATCATGACGGCGCCGCCCGAAGCCGGAGCCGGGACCACTACGGGCTACATCCAGTCCCGGCAGCGCAACTACTGGCTGTTCAAGGCCGAACAGCGCGCAGCAACCGCTCTGGCGATGACCGGCGGCGGTGAAAGGCGCGCGGACGTGGTGTGCCTGCAGGAAGTGGAGAGCATGGACGCGCTGCGGGCCTTCAACGACGTGCGGCTGGGCGACGCGGGGGTGGAGCCGTACAAGTACGCGCTGCTGATAGACGCGCACGACCCGCGCAGGATCAACGTGGGGGTCCTGAGCGACCTGCCGCTAGAAGGCATCCGGACACACATGGACGAGCGGGTGGACGGCGAGTGGATGTACAGCCGGGACTGCCTGGAGATCACCGTGCACCTGCCCGAGCACCACGGGCGGGCGCTGACGGTGTTCGTGAACCACCTGAAGTCGAAGTTCGTGAAGGAGGACGACCCGAACACGCCGCCAGAGGTGCAGCGGCAGCAAGGCGATAAGCGGCGGCGGGTGCAGGCGGAGGCGGTGCGGGAGCTGCTGCTGGCGCGATTCCCGGGGGCGCGGTTCGATGAGGAATGGTTCATGGTCGTCGGCGATATGAACGACGCGCCGGGGTCGGCGCCGGTGCAGCCGCTGGTGAACTGGCTGCTGGAGAACGCGCTGAATCGCCTGCCCGAGCACGAGCGGTGGACCCACTACTGGGACAAGCAGCGGCAGGTGAGCCAGATTGACTACCTGCTGCTGTCGCCGGCGCTGAGCACGGCCACGCAGGGCGTAATGCCCTACGTCGAGCGACGGGGCCTGCCCACGCGCGGCCTGGGGGCGGACGGGCGGCCGCTGCCGCGCGAGGCGAAGCTGGTGGTGGACGACACCTACGACCCGAGCGTGCCCTACGGGGACTTCCGGCCGCCGGTGGTGGCCGAGGTGGGCTTTCGGCACGAGCGGTTCCTGACGCCGGAGGATGGGAGCAAGCCACCGGCGGCGTCGGACCACTGCGCGGTGTTCCTGGAACTGCCGTGAGGGACAAGCCGCGGATAGAAGGCGCGCGGGGACCCGGGCGCCCCGGGGCAGACCGCGGGGGATGGTCGGCGCGGCGTCACGCATACGCCGGGGCGCGGGGGTGCAGCCAGTCCACAAGAGCGCTCTTCAGGGCCATGGCGGTGAAGAAGTTGCCCGCCGGGGAGTAGTGGCCGATGAGGAAGCGCTTGAGGTAGGCCTCGGCGCTCAGGTTGAAGCACCGGAAATCCGCCAGGTGCGCGTCGCGCAGGTCGAGCACCGGGTAGGGCTTGGCCGCCAGGTAGTCCACCAGCGCGCGATCCCAGTAGGGCCGGCCCTCCAGCGCCTGCCAGAGGATCCCGTGGCTGTGGGAGAGCACGACCATCAGCTTGCGCCCCCGGCCCAGCACCAGCTCCTCGGCCATCTCGATCACCCGTCGCGTCGAGTACAGGGCCGCGCGGGCGACGGCCCTGGCGGCCTCATAGGCCTGGTGGTCGCCCATCATCACGGCGTGCGGAACGCCGAAGGCCACGGGGATGTCCTCGGCCGACACCTCGCGGCTCTGCCCGGCCAGAATGCAGCGCAGGATGGGGTCCTCCGCGAAGGTGTCGCAGACCCAGTCGGGGTCGAGGAGCTTGTAGACGTCGTCCACCGTGGGCGTGGGGTCGGGGACCTCTTCGCAGAGGCCGGCGTCGGGGTCCACGCGCAGGTGAGGAAGCGGGAAGCCGCAGGCGGCCCTGCGGCCGAAGCGGATGGTGCGCCAGGAGTCGAGGTTGCGGAAGCTGTCGTCGCACCAGACGTTGAGGATCACGTAGTCGGCGGGGCGGGCGGTCTCCACGCGGCGCATCCGCAGGAAGGCCTGGTAGACGCTGTAGCCGCCGACGCCGTAGTTCTCGATGGGCTCGCCGAGGTGGGCGGCGAGGTACTCCTGCCAGGTCTCGCCGTCGCTTACCTGGTCGCAGTGGGTGAAGCTGTCGCCGTAGGTGTGGATGCGGCAGGGGGAGTCGGGGAACTGGAGGCGGCGGCGGGCGCCGGTGGGCTCGTAGTGGTAGAAGGTGCGGGAGCCGTCGAGGCCGTCGAAGCGGACGGAGTCTTTGAGGACCCAGCCGAGCTCGGGGTCGAAGGTCCAGCCGTTGTTGCTGTGCTCGGGGGCGAGGCCGGGGACGGGATTGACGAAGTCGTCCACCTGCTTGCGGGTGGGCATGCAGCGGGTGAGGTAGGCTCGTGCGTCCATGCGGTATCCCCTCCGGGACGGGACTGGCAACAGGAACGGGCGCGGCAGGAGGCGGGGGCCTACTTGCCGGTCCACTCGGCCCAGAAGGCGTTGGAGAGGGCAGGCGGCAGGCCGGAGAGGATCTCGTCGGCCAGCTCGGTGAGCTTGGCGACCATGTCCTCGCGCTCCTCGCGGCGGGCCAGGTTACGCAGGGCCTTGAGCGCAGCGGCGTGCTCGGTGACGACGTCGTGAGAGGCGAGCTCGGAGGCTATCTGGGCGCAGTCCTCGATGGCCTCGAGGGCATCGAGCCACTCGCTGCGAAGGGCTCGGATCAGGGCGACCCAGTTGAGGGCCGCGGCACGGCGGACGAGGTAGCCGGTGGCGCCGGCCACCCGGGCGCTCTCCTCGAAGAGCTCTAGGGCCCGGTCTCTGTCCTCGTGCTCGAAGGCCAGGAAGCCCATGTCGTGGAGGATGTCGGCCAGGATGGGACGATCGCCGGAACCGTCGAGGGCCTGGACGGCCTGGGAGTAGAGGTCGAGGGCGGCAGTGGGGTTGGAGCGACGGGACTCGAGGGTGGCCAGGCTGCGGAGGGCGGAGGCCTGCCCCTCCTTGTCGCCCACCTGGCGGCGGAAGTCCAGAGCCTCGCGGAAGGCGGCGACGGCCTCATCCTGGCGGCCCAGGGCCTCGTAGACGCTGCCGAGCACGTAGAGGCAAGAGGCCTGCCAGTCGGGCTGGTCGAGGTCGCGCCAGAGGGCGAGGCTGCGGCTGCAGGGGTCGAGGGCAGCCGCGTATTGGTCGGAGTTGTAGTAGATGCGGGCGAGATGGTACAGGGCGCGGGCCTCGCCATCGCGGTCGCCGGTCTTGCGCCGAAGGTCGAGGACCTGATGGTAGAGCTGGACCGCGCGCTCGTAGTCGTACCGGCCCGCGTGGACGTCGGCCATGGCGGAGAGCAGCGAGGCCTCCCAGGCGTAGTCGCCGAGCTCCCGGCGGACCTCCATGGCCTGCTGGTAGAGGCGGAGCGCGGCGCCGTGATCGCCCTGGGCGACCCGGAGCAGGCCGAGGTGGTAGAGGACCAGAGCCTCGTTGCTCCTCAGACCTGCCTCGCGGCTGAGGTCAAGGGCCTGGGAGTAGGCGGCATCGGCGCGGTCGGGCTGGCCCTGGTCGGCCCACAGTTTGCCGATGGTGACGAGGGTGACGCCCTCGGCCTCCGTGTCGCCCGCCTCGCGGACGATCTGGAGGCTCTGCTCGTAGAGGGCCCTGGCCTCATCGGGCCGTCCGAGGGCGGAGTAGGTGTCGCCGATATTGCGCAGCATCATGGCCTCGCTGAGCCGGTTCTGGAGCTCGCGGTAGATACTGAGGGCCTGCTCGTACAGCTCGAGGGCGCGTTCGCGCTCGCCCTCGTAGCCGTGGAGAACTGCCAGGGAGGACAGGGCGCCGGCCTCGCCGCTGCGATTGCCGGTGTCGCGGTCTATCTGAAGGGCCTGTTCGTAGAAGCCGCGAGCCAGGTCGTAGCGGCGCGCGTCGCGGTGGAGACGGCCGAGCTGATACAGACAGCCGGCCTGGCCGACAGGATCGCCGACCTCGCGGTAGGTCTGGAGGGCCTGCTGCTGCAGTTCGGCGGCCCGGGCGCGGTTGCCACGGGCAGCGTGGACACGCGCCACGGCAGCAAGGGATGCGGCCTCGCCGGGCCTATCGCCCAGCTCGTGGCTGATGGCCAGGCTCTCCTCGAAGAGCTCGAGGGCGCGGGCATAATCCCTACGGTCCTCGTGGACGGCGCCTATGGAGTGAAGGGTGACGCCGGCGCCGAAGCGGTTGCCCATCTCCTCGTCAATCTCCAGGGAGCGGTGGTAGAGCTCGAGGGCCAGCGCCGGATGGCCGTCGCTCGCGCGGATATGGCCCATCTGGTTGAGCGTGTTGGACTCGTCCACGCGGTCGCCGACCTCGCGCTCGATGGCGAGGGCCTGCTCGTAGAGGCCCAGGGCGACCACCGCCTCGCCGATGTCCAGGCGGATGCTGGCGAGCTGGTGGAGGGCCCGGGCCTCGTAGAGCCGGTCGCCAAGCTCGCGGGCCATGTCCAGGGCCTGCTGGGCAAGCTCGAGGCTGGGCTGGGTTTCGCCCAGCTCCCAGGTGACCCAACTGAGGAAGTAGGTGCACCGCACTTCGCCGACGCGGTCGCCGGCGGGGGTGGCCAGGTCGAGAGCGTGGGCGAAGATGGCGCGGGTCTCGCGCCAGCGCCCCTCGAAGTGGACGAGACGGCCCTCGCAGAGGGCCAGCCGCCAGTTGGGCTCGAGGCCGGCGGCGAGCAGGGCATGGCGCCAGCCCCGGATGGGGCCTTCGGCATCGGCGGCACGGCACACATCGAGTCGGTACTCCGCCAGGCGCTCGACGGCGGCCTGGCCCTCGACCGGGTCCACCAGGACAGAGCTGTAGGCCCAGGCCGCGTAGAGGGCGTGCTCGAGGGCGGGCTCCAGGGGCGGTGCCGCGGCGGCGTCCGTGGGCGCGGCGGGCGTGGGGCAGGCGGGGCC
>CAZSOQ010000185.1:0-10763 GCA_964608495.1 uncultured Armatimonadia bacterium
CTCCCCCACCCACCCGGGCTGCAGAGTGCCGGCGGTCGAGGGATCCACGTTCTTCTCGGCCTCGAAGCGCCAGTCGCGGGCATAGCCGTGCTTGGACAGCAGGCCATCGGAGTGGGGATTGTCCACAACCAGCTCAGCGGCTGGGGAGATGGTAGCCATGGGACAAGGACCTCCGTTGCGGGGATCAGGGAACCGAGGCGGTGATTCCGGGCCGGCGGGCGTGGCCGTGGGGTTGCGGCAGGCCCTAGCCCGCGCCACCGTCGCCGGCGGGCTGCCACGTGGCGCCCTGATCGGCGCTGTAGTAGGTGGCGACCTCGCCGCCCCGATCCACGGCCACTACCAGCTCGGAGGTGGTCAGGACCTCGATGGCGGGCTGCTGCTCGTCGGCGTCGCAGATGCGGGCGCGGATACCCACTCCGGGTATGGGTGAGGCGTTGGTGCCGCCGTCCTCGCTGTACTCGAACCAGACGCCGCCGTCGGCCCAGCCCGCGGCGTAGATGATGCCGTTCCACTGGCAGATCGCGGCGTGTTCCAGATCATCGGCGAACAAGGTGGTCACCTCGCGGTGTGCTGTCGGGCGCGGTCAGGGGACAGGGACATGTGTGGCTACAGGCTCTGTGGGGGCTGTTCGCTTCGCGCAGGATGCGCCGGCAGGGAACGTGCTGGAAGGGTGGCGCCCTGTGGCCCTGATGTAGGCGCCGGCTGTGCCGGCGATCGGGACTGGCGTGAGGTCGCGGAGCAACTTCGCTGTGTCGCCAGCAATAGCTGGCTCCTACGAAACGGCTGGCACCCCAGGTCCCCAGGGCGTTCCAGCGTGCCCTGGCGGGAGCTAGTGCAACACGTCCTCACTCACGACCAGCGCGCCCGCCAGCACCGTCTTCGTGCAGCCGCCCGGGAAGGTCTGCCCCTCGGCGTTCCACAGGATCTCGACCTCGTAGCAGTACTCTCCCAGCAGGCCCTCGGTGGCGGACGCCGGAACCACGACGGTGAACTGGCCGTCGCCCGCGCTGTCCGGCTCGATCTCGGCCTCGTACACCATCTTCCCCTTCCCCGGGCCTCGCCGCACCGCCACGGTGATCGTGGCGTCCGCGAGGCTCAGGGGCACGGCGTTGAGCCACAGCTCGTAGGGCTCGCGGTAGCTGTCCCCCTGCATGATGCGCAGGTTGCGCACCACCGGCAGGTCGTTGAAGTTCATCTGGTAGACCATGGGTCAATCGCTCCTCGTGTCCAGGCGGTGGCGCTCGAGCAGCGCCGCGAGGCTGGCCCCGGCCGTGGCCTCGAGGCGCTGCCTGTCCAGCCCGGCGACGATCCGCGTGCGGTGGCCCGGGGTGGGCACCGCGGTCAGGGTCACCAGGGCCCAGTCCAGCGTCGGTGTCCCGGAGTTGAGCGGGTCATCGCTGGGCTCGAGGTCGAACCGGACCAGGTCCGGGCCGGTGACGGGCAGGTTCAGGCCCGCGATGGGGCTGGTGGGGTACTCGCCGCCTACCTGCTGCCAGGTGCCGTCGCTGTAGGCCCACACGCGGCGCAGGCGGCCGGCGCTGGGCCCGAAGACGCCGTCCCAGGCGATCTGGGTCAGCCGTTGCTGGTAGACGGGGCCATAGCGGGCGGTGATGCTGCCGGCGTCGGGGTAGCGCGTCGGGCTGAAGTTGCTGGTGTAGCGAACGACGCTCGACAACCGTGCCTCGTCAGTCCCGCCAGCGAACCAGTGCTGACCGCCACCGTAGGGATTGCCACCAAACCACTGCTCGCGGCTGAAGTAGTCCAGAGCGGGGCAGTGGCTCTCGCTCACGGGAGTTCCCTCCGCCACCCCGTTCACCCAGAGCCGAATCTGTGCGCCGTTCCATGTTGCGGCGACGTGGTACCATGAGCCAATCGCAGGAGCGCTGGCCCCGATGAGGAAGTTGTTTGCTCCCCCGGTCTCGACCGCGTAGTGGTGAACGAACCAAGCGTCAGCGCCCGTCCTATTCCATCCCAGGCAGAGACAAGCCTCCAAGGACACGGCTCTTACCTCACTCGCAGGCTTGCTTGCCAACCTGAGCCAAGCTTCGATGGTGTAGGCGCTGGGGATGTCGGCGCCAGTGATCGCGTTGAGACCCAAAGTCGCACGCTGATTCGTCCCGTTGAAAACACCTTGCCGGTCCATCCATCCATCCGCCGTGGTAGCGCCGTTCACCGCCGTGCCGTGGTGGCCGTGGCCGCTGCTGTCCACTACCTCGCCGGGCGTGCCGTTCCACGCGGCTTCGTTCATATGCCACAGGCCCACGGTGTTCGCGTCGGGCGTGAACTGGGACCAGTCGAGCAGAACGTTATCGTCGGGCTGCCCGGCGCCGACGAGTCGACAGCCCTGGAGCAGGCAATGGCCCGCCCAGGGCATGACGATGTCGCCGCCGGAGCCCTTTCCCCAGAGAAGAGTCGCCATGGCTAGCTCACCGTCGTCTGGGCGTGCCGACTGCCGGTCCGGGGCGCCGGCGCGGCTGCTACGCAGCCTGACGGGACAGGGGACTCATGGGCCATCGGGTAGGACCTCCCGGTCGAGGATGTGGTCAACTATTGGCGGGTCTGGTTGTACCGACGCGGCGCGGGGCGCTGGTCAGTCCTGATCGGCCGTGAACTCCACGGGCACGACGGCCACGAAGGCCTGGCTGCCGTCGCGCCGCTGCTCGTGGCGGAAACGCACCTGGCCCACCTGGCCGCGGCGCGCGCCGCCCACCTCGCGGTTCGCCTCGAGTATCGCGACGAGCCGGTCCGTGAGGCGGAGCAGCAGGTCGCCGTCGGCGGCCGTGGGACCCCAGGGCACCTCGCAGCGCATCTGCAGGCGGAAGCGGTCGGCGAATTGGCCGCCGATTGCCACCGGGCTCTCCTGCTGGGCCACCGGCGTCACGTAGACGACGGGGCCGCGGGCCCGGTCCAGGCGGCGGTACTTCTCCACGGGCAGAGGGCCCAGGCCGTCGGCTTGCTGGCCGCCGAGCAGCTCTACCACGGCGTCGAGCACTGCAAGCATGGTCATACGCGGAGTTCCCTCCAGAGGGTCGAGTGGTCGGCGGGGTCGGCGCGGCGCGCAACGCGGGTCTAGCAGTAGCGCCCGCGCACCACCACCGCCAGGCTCGAGGCACCCGTCGCCACCGCGTCCACGTCCACGCGCAAAACCTGTCCAACGGTGGCCTTGCGGTTCGTGTCGGGCACGCCGCTCGTGGCGACGGAGTAGTCGGCGGCCGTGTCGTCTAGCTCTGGGCGGCGATCCTGGTCGGTGAAGATGCTGGCGGGCTCGGACTCGGCATCGCCCACGTGCACGTCAACCACCGTGCTGTCGGCGGAGCCCGCGTCGGCCAGCATAATCCGCACGTCCTCGATCCACAGGTCGCGGTCGAGGACCGCCAGGCCCACGGTCGCGGCGGAGACGGCCCCGGGCACCGTGAAGCGCAGGCACGTGGGCAGCAGACCCCACGGGCGGTGGTCAACAAGGTCGCTCAGACTTGAACCGTCCCACTCCACGCAGCACAGCGGGAGCTTGCCGGCGCCGGGCTGGCTCGTGGACCTCTTGTACGGGGCGGCCGTGTCGGCGGGGTCCACGTAGACCCAGTAGGTGTCGGCCGCGGCGCCGTCGAAGGCCACGCTCGCGCCGCCGTTGAACAGCAGGCCCTGCACGTAGGCCTGGCCGGCGGCGATGTCCACGCCGGTGCCGTTGATCGAGCAGCCCATGCCGGCGACCACACCGTCCAGCCACGCAGCCTCCGAACGGTCCTCGAATTCGGACTGCAGGCCGTCGAAGGCGGCGTTCATCTGGGCGGGGTCGGCGAGGTCGCCGATGTGCAGTTCAGGTTTGTCGGGGAAAGCTTTGTACGCCATCGTGTTCCTCCGTTCAGGGGAGATCGCGACTATCCGTGGCACTGGGGGTGCGGGCGCGCGGCATGTCTAGAGAAAGCCCGGCGAGGCTGAATGCCCTCGACGGCAGCGCCGCGCGAGCTAGCCGATGCGGGTGCGCGCCCGGCCCCACAGCGAGTAGGTCCACCGTGCCGTGCCCCATCGGCCGGACCAGTGGACGGGGCGAGCCGGGTAGCGCTCCGGGCCCCAGCAGGCTGTGCCCCATCGCCCGGGGCCCCAGACCATCTCGACGCTCAGGGCCGGGCCGGGGCACTGGGGCAGGTCCGCGCGGCTTTCCCGCCGTCGCGCGCGGGTGCTGAGCGATGTGCCGGCGCTGCGGCCCGCCGAGCGCTGCAGGTCCCGGGCGGCCCGGCCGGCTTCACGCAGCCACACGGCCTATTCCTCCTCCCCTACCCTGGGGGTGACGCGGAAGCGCAGGACGTTGCTCGTGCGGCAGGCGTCGGCGCCGGCATCCACGACGACCTGGGCGCGGAAGGCGCTGGGCTGGGCGGTGACGGCTGGCGGCACGGCCCAGCGCACCTCGCCGCGGGCGGCGTCGGCGGCGGGCTCGGCGTCGGGGGCGTTCTCGAGGGGGTAGGTCGAGCTGGCGGGTCCGTCGGTGAGGAGCTGGACGTCGTAGGCGGTCAGGTCGAGGGGCTCGCCCTGGTGGTAGACGACGAAGACGACCGCGGCGCCGCGATCCTGCTCGGGCAGCTCGTAGGCGCCCTCGTGCGGGTCGAGGTCGCGGGGGACGCTGATCAGCCGCCCGTGCAGGGGCAGGTTCTCTTCGCTGGTAAGCAGACCGGTGGAGAAGACCGGCATTGTAGGACCTCCTGATGGGAAGATCGGATGCAGGCGCGAGGCCGGGGCCCGGGGCGCGTCGGCGGTGGCCCCTCCGCCGACCGACAGACCACACCAAGCGCCACCCCCGCGGGCGCGGCCCTTCGGGCCGACCCGCGACTACAGTAGTCGCAGGTTGCGTCGTGAGCCGCGCAGCGGCTCGCGACGCACGCCTGCGGTGGTGGGGGTGCGGTCGTCCCCGCTAGCCCTCGGACCAGACTCCCTCGCTGTTCCTGACCAGCACCTTCCAGAAGTACACCCGGTAGCTGCTTAGCGGCTGGCCGCCGTACGGGGCCTGCGCCGCCTCGCTCTCGACGACGCCGCTGTCCCACAGGTCGCCGACGCCGGCGTCCAGGCTCTGCTGGCTGGAGGCCACGAGCACGCGATAGGCGGACTGGGGCAGGCTCCTCGGGTCGGTGTAGGTCCACGAGAAGGTGGGCGTGGGGTCGGTGACGCCTGCCGGCGTGGCCTGGCCGTTGACGGCCTGGTCGCTCGCGCTCGGCCGCGGCGGGTCGCGCCGCTCGAGCCGCCAGGCATACAGCCGGGGCGAGGCCAGGACGGCCTGCGGGCGCCGCAGCCAGAACCGCACGCGCACGCACTCCGCCGTGATCTCGCTCAGGGGCAGCGCCCCCCAGCGCACCGCGTGGTCGCAGTCGTCGGGCACGCTGGCACAGTCGTCCTCGCCGAAGCCGGCGATGACGCGCTCGGTGTCCACGTCCACCAGCTCGACGCGGATCGAGCCCTCGCCCGGGTCGGCGTTGATGACCAGGTCCCGGTCCCAGCTCTCGCCGGGCCGCAGGATGGCGACCGTCTCGACCATGCCCTCGGTCCCGCCCTCGGCCAGCCCGTAGAGGGCCTCGCCGTTGTAGCGGATCGTAGCGATGTTCAGGCCCAGGTCGCAGGTGTAGTAGTAGATCCGGCGGTCGCCCAGGCGGAAGGTGGTCAGGATCAGCCGCTCAGTGCCCTCGCCGGGCACCGGGTTGCCGTCCATGAAGGACCCGTCGGGGAAGGCCTGCTGCCAGTGCGCGCCATCCTCGCTGATGCGCAGCGACCCGTCCGAGGTGCCCAGGCCGACGGCGCCGTCATCGTAGATGAAGGTGCCGCCCACGCTGTGCTCCGGCGAGCACAGCGGCGTGATCTGACGCCCCTCGCCCAGCGCCGTCCACACGCGCCCGTCCGACGAGCGCAAGCCGATGAGCGGCCTGATGTCGTGGGGCTCCTTGGTGTAGCCGAAGACCAGGCTCTTGCCGCGGGCGTAGGCGAGGTAGCGGCGGGCCGGGTACTCGGTATGGGGGTCGTAGAGCACGCCGTAGGAGGCGTCGCGGTTGGCCCAGGTGCCGGTGCCGCCGCCCGTGAGCTTGGGCACGTCCACGCCGCCGTTGACGCCCATCAGCGGGTTGTCGCGCCACCAGTGGCGCTGGCGGTCGAAGGTCCACCGGTCCTCGGCGCCCAGGAGCAGGCCCGACTGCGAGTGGTCGGGGTCGCCCATCTTGGCCGGGAACTGCATCATCCACTTCCCGTCGGGCAGGGGCAGGACCGTGGCCGTGAGCGTATACACCGTGGGGGTATCGGGCGCGCGGTCCACGGACATCGGCCCGCCCTCGAAGAAGGGATTGCTCTTGCCCTCGGGGGGCGTCTCGTCGGCCCAGTCTATCCGGCCCGTGGACTGGTTCCAGGTGCCGAGGATGTAGCCGATGCGCCGCGTGCCGCCGGTGTCCTCGCCCACCACGACGGCTAGGACTTCGTCGCCGCGCTCCTCGACGGGCCAGGGCGTGCCGCAGGACTTGGCGCGCCAGGGGGCGGTCTTCAGGTCGCCCTGCACGGCCGAGGGCGTGGCGTACTTCGTCGGCTTCTGGGTATCGAGGACGACGCCGCGCTGGCGCCAGACCTTGACCGACCGCCGCGGGGTGGTCAGGCCCTGCTCGCCCGCCGGCGCGATCCAGACCAGGAAGTCGTCGGCCAGGGACGGGCCCTGCTCGCCGTCGGCCCGCAGGAGCTGGTACTGCCAGGTCCCGGACATCTCGACCTTCTGCAGGCGCAGGGAGGCCTGGAAGCTGCCCGCGCTCCCCGAGCCCTTGGGCCGCCCGTAGAGCGCCGAGCCCTCGGTCGTGCCCAGTCGCCCGTAGCCCACGCCCTCCATGACCACGGTTCGCCCGCGGTCGAAGCGCAGGTAGTTGGGGTGGTAGCGCGAGGGGTAGTTCGCGTCGTACCAGTTGTCCTCGACGTACAGCCAGTCCAGCTCGGGGAAGTAGGCCTGGGAGGAACCGTGGGTCTCGTCGAGGACGACCTCGAGGTTCTGCCAGTCGCCCAGGGAGCCGTCGGCGTCCACGCCCTGCAGGCGGGCCCACTGGGCCACCACGCCCAGGTCGCCGGCGGCCGGGACGTTGGGCATCTCGGCCTCCAGCGTCAGGCGCTTGGTGGCGGGATCGTAGGACGTCACCTTCAGGGCCCGGCCCGCGTTCGCGCCGCGCAGGAACTGGCAGTAGGCGCCCTGCCAGCAGACGGCGTCGGTCTCATCCAGGTTGGTCTTGAAGGCCGCCTTGCCGTTGCCCGCGTCGCTCTGGACGGTGAAGGCCTGGAAAGACCCGTAGCCGTTGGGGTCGAAGACGTTGGCCGAGGCCACGGGGTAGTGCACGTAGTCCACGGACCCCAGCCGCACCCGCTGGCTCCTCGGCGCGCCGTCGCTGTTGATCCGCAGGCGCACGCGGTAGGTGCAGGGCGGCTGCAGCGTGCGCACGGGCGTGAGGGTGAGCAGCTTGCCGTCGCTGCTCAGGCGCCCGCCCGGCACCAGCGGGCCGCGGTTCACATCCTGCTGGCCCGCGTCGGCCGGCAGCACGATCCGACCCTCCGTGGCGTCGTTCTCGATGCTGTAGCTCTCGGGCTGGTGCCCCGGGTGGAAGATCGCTCCCACGGGGCAGCGGTCGAACTCCTGGCCGTCGTGCCGCGGCCGTCCCAGGAAGTAGGTCTGCCGCGCGTACTCGAACTGCCCGTCCGGCAGGCGGCAGTAGCGGTCCGGGGCCGGGCAGGCCGTGGTGTACAGCTCGCCGTCGCCTTCCGCCACGTCGGCGCCGTACCCGCCATCGAAGGTGGCCAGGAAGGTGAAGGTGCCCGCGCCGTCCTCGGCCACCGGCACGTAGCGCGGTCCCTCGGCGTACAGGTTCGCGATCTGCACGGCCGTCAGCTTCCCGCTCCACGCGGCCAGGTACTGCAGGTAGACCGGGAGGGCCCGCGCGCCGGCGGCCTGGGGACCCAGGTACATCCGCAGCGGCCCCGCGGCGGGCGATCCGCACTCGACCCACCCGCTGTCGTAGCTGTCGTTGACGAAGACGCGCAGGTGGCCGGTGGTCAGGTCCCACGAGCAGGCGAGCATCTGCCAGCCGCAGCGGCCCGTGAGGCTGATGCGGTCGGCGTAGTTGGACGGTGCCACGAAGGTCCGCTGGCCGCTGCCGTCATAGACCGCCCAGCCATAGAAGCACTCGTTGTGCAGGGCCGAGAGGGTCTCGTTGTTGGGGTCGGCCACGGCGCGCAGCAGGCGATTGGCCTGGGAGCTACCGGGCTGGAGGGCTGTGGCATAGGCCCAGAGGACAAGGGTACCTGTGCCGTCCGGGCCGAAGGTGAGGTTACCGGGGGCCGAGTAGTACACGTCGGCACCGCGGGGATCAACATACATCAAGGCACGCTTCATTCTTGCACCTCTTAAGGTTGCGAAGCAACCTCGTGGTAAGGGGCTTGGCCGGCGCGCGGCCGGCGGACCAGCCGGCACAGCAGCCGGCGTTGCGGAGCTGGGCTTCACTGCGGGGCGTCAGGAGTCGGATACCCCGCTGGGGTAGGGCGTGCGCCGGCACCTGCCGGGGCGCGTGCGGCACCAGCACCGATCCCTGCCTTGCACGCCCAGCCGACCTCGCCATATACTGCCCACGGGTATGCGTATGCGAACCACTCTCGCGAGATAACCGGGAGGGACTCCTTGATGAACCGCCGCGTTGGCTTGGTCTTGGCCGTCTGGCTCGTCGCCGTGACCCTGTGCTGGGCCACCGAGTACATCTCCGCCCCCCGCGTGGAAGTCGGCGGGCGCCTGCTCGTCCCCCTGCGGGGCGTGCTCGAAAGCCTCGGCTTCGCCGTGGACTACGTCCCCGTCGGCAGCAGCTTCATCATCTCCATCACACCCGGGCCCAACGCGCCGCCCTCGAACGTCAATGAGGTCATCCTCACCGGCGGCTCCAGCGTCGCCATCATCAACACCGAGCATGGCCAGAGGCGCGAGAGCATGGGGCTGTCACCACGCGTCATCAGCAGCAAGACCTACGTGCCCCTGCGCTTCGTCGCCGAGGCCTTCGGGTATGACGTGGACTACCAGGGCAGCTACGTGGACTTCATCTGGGGCGACAACACCGCCGTGCGGCTCATGCTCGGGGGCGGCGGCGGCTCATCGTCGGGCGGCGGCGGTGGCGGCGGCCAGATCGCGCCGTGGACCGCCAGCCGCAAGGCCACGAACGCTGACCTGGCGGGCTATAGCAACTGGACCCTGACCCTCATGCGTAACGAGATCTACGCCCGCCACGGCAGGCCCTTCGAGAACGCCCACGTCCGCGCGTACTTCCTCAACCAGCCGTGGTACGCCCCCAACGCCAGCTTCCGGGAGAGCTGGCTGAACTCGGTGGAGAAGTACAACGCGGACTTCATCAAGCGCTACCAGGTGAACGTGTTCGGCGGCACGGCAACCCATCCGTAGCGGACGGATAGTAGGGACCACCGCACGGCCACCTCCGCAGGCTGAAGCCTGCGACTACTGGGGGCCGCCGTCCCCAGCCCGAGCAGACCCTGGCCGTCATCGAGACCTCGGAGTGGCGTAGGCGCGGGCTTTAGCCCGCGGCGGTGGTGGTGTGGTGATTATCGCAGTCCAGACCACCGCGCGGCCACCCCCGCAGGCCAGGAAGGTTCAGCGGCGTATAGGGACCACAGCCCCTCCACCCCCGCAGGCACGCGGCGGGAGCTGCTGCACGGCTCGCGCCGCGACCTGCGACTACAGGAACGCCCCGGCAGGTATCCTCCGTGGCCACGTCGAACATCTTAGGGACACATCTCGCCCGCCTGAGTGAGCAATCATGTGTCCCTTGGTTCTTGTGGCTGCGCTCGTGTACCTCTGCTGTGCCGTGCGGGCCGACGGCTTCGTGGTGCTTCAGTGGGAAACGGGCGATTGGCGCGAGTCGGCGACCCCTGGGGCCCCGGCCTCCGACGCGGCCTGGCGCCCCTCGGAGACCGACCAGCGCGCCGTGATCGTCTGGCGCGACGGCCGCGAGACGCTGCTCCTGCAGGTCGGCCTGGGCAGCCCCAGCACGGACGTCGCCTGGGTAGTGCCCGTGCCGTCGCTGCCCGTGCAGGACGACGTGTTCCTCGCGAACCGGGAGTTCCTCGCGACCGCCTTTGCGGAAACGGAGCCCGTGCGCCGGCGGGCGCTGCGGATGGGCAACGGCCAGACGGCCCTGTCGTCGCTTTGGCTCGTGCTACCCCTCGCGGCGGTGGGGTCGGCCACGCTGAGCAGCAGCCGCGCGTCGGGCACGGGCGGCGAAGATGCCAGTGGCCTGTCGGTCGAGCTGCGCGGCCAGTTCCCGCTGGGGCCCTACGAGATCGCCCTGCTGCAGGCAGCCCGCGCCGATGACCTCGACCGCTGGCTGGGGCAACACGGCTTCGTCCTGCCCCAGCGGGTGCGGGCGGACTTCGTCTCGCTGGCGGAGGACTACATCGCCCGCGGCTGGTGCTTCGTGGCGGCGCGGGCGGCCCGCGAGGAGCCCGAGGCGACGCAGGCGAGCGTCCCTGCGGCGGCCACCAGGCTGAGCGACCTGCCGCCGCTGGGCCTGAGCTTCGCCGCCGAGGCGCCGGTGTACCCGCTGAAGATCACCCGGCTGTCGGCCCCGCCGCGGATGGCCCTGCGGCTGGTGGTGCTGGCGCCCGAGGCCGTGCGGGTCTCGGGGGTGTCGGAGATGCATGTGCAGGACCTGGCCAAGGCCGCGCGGCCCCTCGGGCCGTGTCCAGCGGCGGTTGTGGGCCGAGAACTCGCCGAT
>CAZSOQ010000186.1:0-10689 GCA_964608495.1 uncultured Armatimonadia bacterium
CCCGAAGTGGGCCAGGTTCTTCAGCGTCATCTCGACGTGCGACTGCGCCACGTCCCACCCGCGGGCCCGCACCCCCATCCGCTCCGCCTCGATTAGAACCGTGCCGGACCCGCAGCAGGGGTCCACGAGGCTATCCCCCGGGGCGGCCACCAGGTTCACCACGGCCCTCGACAGCCGCGGTGTCAGGGAGTTCGAGAAGTTCACCGGACGCTCGCCGGCGTCGTGCCAGTCCCTGCGCGCCACCGACACCACGCGCCCGAACAGATACCGCCCCTCCTGCGCCAGCAGCGCAAACCGCACCCGCGGGCGCGACAGGTTGGGCCTCCCCTCGATCAGATCGGCCAGGCGACGGGCGGCTTCCTGCGACACCACCCGAGGTCGCGGCGGGATCCGCTCCACGTCCACCGCGAAGCCCTCGGCCGCGAGCCCCAGCGTCGCCGTCCGCTCCAGCAGGCCCTCGAGGTCCTCGGCCTGGGCGAGCACCGCCAGCGCCAGCCGCGTGTACGCCGCAGCCGAGATGTCGCAGGCCACGCACGACCACGCCAGCCTGCCCTCGAGCCGCGCCCCGGTCATCCGCAGCAGCTCGAGCGCCGCGATCTCGGCCTCCTCAGGCCTGTAGGCCACGAGATAGGCAAACCGTCCCGCCCGCGCGCCCTCTGGCATGGTGTCCCAGCTCCCGCGGGGCGCCTAGCCGCAGCCCACGTCCACCACACGCCACCCAGGGTCGGGCGATCCAAAGCGCCCGTAGTCCGTCGGGTCGTAGCCCTCCTGCTCGATAGCCGCCTGCAGAGCCGCCTCCGGTCCGTCGTCCCGCGCGACGGCGGGCACCAGGGGGGCCAGCTCCAGTCCTCCGCGCGCCAGGACAGCCTGGGCCCGTGCCAAGCGCACGGACCCCACCTCCAGGCTCACCCCGAACCGGCCGCACAGGCGCCGCAGCAGGTTCGCCCGCACCCGCAGCACCCCGTCGTCCGCCATCGCCTCCCGCTGGAAGGCCGTGTGTCCCTTGGGAACAAAACAGGCCACCGAGGCGCTGAGTTCCAGTGTCGGCTCCTGCTGACGAAGCCGTCTCAGCAGATCCCCGATCCCCTCCACGTCCTCATCGCTCTCGCCGGGCAGGCCGATCATGAAGTAGAGCTTCAGGTTCGGTACGCCCGCCCCCGCCACCACCGCCGCCGCCTCGGCGATCTGCTCGTCCGACAGCGGCTTGCCGATGGCCCTGCGCAGGCGTTCGCTCCCGGCCTCGGGCGCCAGGGTCAGCGTCCTCTGCCCGGCGCGGGCCAGCAACTCCACCAGTCTCGGCTTCTCCCCCACTCTGTCCACTCGCAGCGACGACACCGACACTCCCAGGCCCAGCGCCATCGCCTCTTCGAGCAGCTCCGACGCCTGCGGATGGTCCGCGAAGCTCGTCGCCACGAGGCCCACGCCGTCGGCGACCGGCCTCATCTCCTGCATCGCCCTCACCAGGACCTCCGCCGACCTGGGCCTCAGGGGATGGTAGAGCCCGCGGGCCAGGCAGAACTTGCACCCGTATGGGCAGCCTCTCGCCACCTCGATCAGCGCCCTGCCCGACAGCTCGGCCTCCGGGGCCACGATCACGCTCCGGGGCACATACTGATCCACCGGCCCCCACTGCCGGCTCACCCGCGCGCTGCTCCGGCCCGCCAGCCACGCCCGACAGTCGAGCATGCCCGGCACGCCCGCCAGCGCCGCGATGGTCTCCTCGCGGCCGCCCCCGGCCGGCACCACGCCCATCAGCGCGGCCCGCACGGCCGCTGCCTGCGCCTCGATCTCCCCCACGTACGCCAGGTCCGCCATCGCGGCCACGGGCGCCGGATTGGCCGACACGGCCGGCCCGCCGACCACGACCACGGGATCGCCCTCGACGCGCTCCTCCGCCAGGGCCGGCACGCCGCCTTCCTCCAGCATCCGCGCGAGGGTAAAGTACTGCAGCTCGAAGGGGGCCGTGGCGAGGACAAGCGCGAAGTCGCCCAGCGGGCTGGCGGTCTCCAGCGACCGTGTCACGTCTGCAATCTTGGGGAAGTCGAACACGCGCTCCGCCGAGCAGGGCGCCTCGTTGAACAGCTCCAGCAGCACGTGCACCGCCAGAGCCGCCATCCCCTCGGCGTAAGTGCCCGGGTACACCACGGCCGCCCTGATCGGCCCGGGGCCCGTGCGCGCGCGCGAGCTCGGTCGTTCTGACGCCAGGGCCTCCCGCCGCGCGGCCATGTACTCGCCGCCGCGCTCCCCGGGCCTGAGGCTCGCCCCCCTGCCGCGTCTGCCGCCCGAGCTGCCTCGACCATCGTCGCGGCGGGCCATCGTCCTCGTCTATCCGAAGCGGCCCCGCACGTAGGCGTCCGTCTTGGGGTGTTGCGGATTCTCGAAGATCTGCTCCGTCTCGCCCACTTCGAGGATCTCGCCCAGGTAGAAGAACGCCGTCCTGCTCGACACGCGCGAGGCCTGGAACATGTTGTGGGTCACGATGACTATCGTGTACTCCGCCCGCAGCTCCAGCATGAGCTCCTCGATCTGGAAGGTCGCCGCCGGGTCCAGCGCCGAGCACGGCTCGTCCATCAGCAGCACCGACGGCTCCACCGCCAGCGCCCGCGCGATGCACAGCCGCTGCTGCTGCCCCCCCGACAGCTCGAAGGCGAACCGCTGCAGATCGCCCCGCAGATCGTCCCACAGCGCGGCGTCCCGCAGGCTCCTCTCGACCAGGTAGCCCAGCAGCTCCCGATCGGTCACCCCATACAGCCGGGGCCCGTAGGCCACGTTGTCGAACACGCTCATGGGGAAGGGGTTCGGGTGCTGGAACACCATGCCCACGCGCCGTCGCAGGTCGGCCAGGTCCACGCCGGGGGCATAGATATCCCCCCCGTCAACCAGCACCGTCCCCTCCACGCGCGCACCCAGCACCTCGTCGTTCATGCGGTTGAAGCACCGCAGGAAGGTGCTCTTGCCGCACCCGGACGGCCCAATGCACGCCACGATCTCGTGGGGGTAGATGTCCAGGCTCACGCCCTTGAGCGCATGGAAGCCCCCGTAGTAGACGTTCAGATCGGCCGCCCGCAGCTTCGGCGCCAGTTGCTCGCCCGTCTCCTGCCGCGCTTGTGGCTCGGCCGCGCCCATGGAAGCAAGCCCGCCCTATTGCGAGTGGTACCACAGGTACGCATAGGTGATGCACGAGACGATCCACGTGATCGCCGAGTATCGTGCCAGTCGCTCCAGCATGAACTCCTTCGTCCCAGGCTGGAAGCGCGAGCTGTCCATGCCCGTGATGATGCTGAACCCGTCCGACTTCGCGGGCTGTAGTGCCTCGGCGACGATGAGCGCTATGCCGCTCACCGCCGCGATTACGGCCGCAGCAGTTGCCATGAAGGGGTCACCCCTTGCCTTTCGGTTCCAGGCCTCGCCTGTCCGTCTATTGTCCCGCCTGGGCGCCGGCTCCCACCGGCTCCCCGGCCGGCTCTGCCGGAATCCGTTCCTGCGCCCCCGGCACGGCACCCAGCACCTGCTCCATCCACTCGCTGAAGGTCTGCACCAGCGCAGGCAGGTTCGGGATGTGCCCGCCGTCGTACCAGACCACGCGCTTGGGCTCCCGCGCCGCCTCGTGCAGCAGCTCGGCACTGGCCGGCGGCACGATCCTGTCCTGG
Source organism: uncultured Armatimonadia bacterium (assembly GCA_964608495.1). Lineage (GTDB taxonomy): Bacteria > Armatimonadota > Zipacnadia > Zipacnadales > FEN-943 > JAKORR01. The sequence continues at coordinate 3,651 of CAZSOQ010000186.1, forward strand.
CGGCCGTTGATCATCCACACCGGCCGCGGGCTGATGTGCCCCACGTAGTTTACCGGGTCCACGTCCTCCAGCCCCCGCGCGCCCGCGTTCTGGGCCAGGCGCTGCCGCAGCACCGCGGCCACCGGGTGCTCCGACTCGGCCACCAGCGTCGCCCATCCCCCGCCCCCCACAATCAGCAGCGCGGCCTCTACCCTGTCGTCCACGGCCGTCACGATAGTGCCGACCATCGCCCCCATGCTTGCGCCCACCAGGGCGATCCGCGACGCGTCCACGTCTTCCCGGGTCTCCAGGTAGTCCATCGCCCGCCTATAGTCCACCACGGTCTGGACCACGTTCGTCTGCGCCGCCCCTGCCTCGGGGCCGAAGAAGCGCTCCTCCGGCTGCTTCCGGTCGCCGTGGCCGGCCGCGTCCAGCCCGAGCGTGGCCCACCCGCTGGCGGCCAGCACCGTCCCCGCCATCGCAGCGTCCTGCTTGCTGCCGCCCAGGCCGTGCAGGAAGAGGACGACCGGCGGCGGCTTCTGAGGATTCTGCGGGAACACCAGGACCCCAGCCACACGCCCGCCCCTGGGGCTGTCGAACTCGATCCTCTCCTGGACTAGCCGCGCCCCTTCGGCCCACGCACCCGTGGTGGCGTTCAGGGGTTGAGTCCTGTCGTACTCGAACAGCGCCCGCCGCGCTTGCCACAGGTCCGCGTCGGCCGGTGTGACCGGCTGCGCACCGGCCATGCCCACGGCCACCACGAGCAGGACAAGCAGGTACCCAAGCCGGGCCCTGAGATGCCTGAAGGCCAATCCCTTCACCTCATACCGGACACGCTGCCGAGCCTCGTCCTGGCGCGGCCCCGGGGGCGTTAGTGTACTACACTCGGGCCTTGCCCTCCACCACTGCCGCGCAGCGCCCGCCGGACTCCGTGACCACCCCGGGTCACTCCCCGGCCGGCTCCTCGTCCTCGCCCTCGTCCGCGAGCCGGGCCGCCAGCGTCCCGTCGCGCACGAGCGCCGCCGTTCGCCGCAGTCGCGCCACCACGTCCGCCTGCGCCAGCAGCTCCAGCAGATGAAACAGGCTCGGCCCGATCGTTGTGCCCGTCACCGCGGCCCGGCAGGGGTGGATAACCTTCGCCGCGCTCACGCCGAGCTCGTCGGCCAGGGCCCGCGTCGCGGCCTCCAGGGCCTCGGCGTCCCAGGCCTCGAGGGCCTCGTAGCCGTCCGCGAGCTTCTCCAGGACCTCCGCCACCTCGGGCTTGCTCAGCCACTTCCTGATGGCCCGCGGCTCGTACTCGTACTCGTCGGTGAAGAAGTACCGTGCCCACGTCACGTAGGTCGTCAGCAGCCGGGCGCGCTCGCGCATGAGCTCGACGACCCGCGCCAGCCACGCACGCCGCTCAGGCGAGGGCTCCGCCTCGACCAGCCCCGCCGCCGCCAGGAAGGGCAGCAGACGGTCCACCAGCTCCTCCACGGGCATCGCCTTCATATACTCGCCGTTGATCCACTCCGCCTTGCTGATGTCGAAGACCGCCGGCGACTTGCCGCAACTGCCCAGGCTGAACTCGGCCAGGATCTGCTGGCGACTCAGCAGCTCCCGCTCATCGCCCGGGTTCCAGCCCAGCAGAGCCAGGAAGTTCAGCATGGCCTCGGGCAGATACCCCATCTCGGCATACTCCATCATGCTAACCGCCCCGTGCCTCTTGGCCAGCTTGGCCCGGTCCGGCCCCAGCAGCATCGGCAGGTGCGCGTACTGCGGCGTCGCGAAGCCCAGGGCCTCCTGGAGCTGCCTGTGCCGCGGCGTGTTGGACAGATGATCCTCCGCCCGGATGACGTGCGAGATGCGCATCAGCGCGTCGTCCACGGTCACCGCCAGGTGGAAGGTCGGGTAGCCGCTGCGCTTGAGGATGACGAAGTCGCCCATCAGCGAGTTGTCGAAGGCCACCTCGCCGCGGATGAGGTCCTGGACGACCGTGGTGCCCGTCTCGCGCACGCGGAAGCTCACCGCATAGGGCTTGCCCTGGTCCCGCAGCTGCCGCCGCTCGTCCTCGGGAAGGTCCCGGCAACGCCCGTCATAGCGAGGCGGGATGCCCCGCTCCAGCATGAGCTGACGCCTCTCCTCCAGGTCCTCGGGCGTGCAGAAGCACTCATAGGCCAGCCCCGCCTCCAGGAGCCGCTGGGCGTGCTCCTGGTAGATGGCCAGGCGCTCGGACTGGACGTAGGGCCCGTAAGGCCCGCCCACATCGGGGCCCTCGTCCCACTCCAGCCCCAACCACTTCAGCCCGCCGTAGATGTGCTCCAGCGCCTCGGCCGTCGAGCGCACCTCGTCCGTGTCCTCGATCCTCAGCACGAAAACGCCGCCCTGGCTGCGCGCGAATAGCCAGGCGAAAAGAGCCGTGTGGACGTTCCCCACGTGCATGTAGCCCGTGGGAGACGGCGCGAATCGGGTCCTTACCTCACCGGACATGCTGCTGCTCACTTCCTGTGGATGCGGTCGAAGGATGGTACCCGAAGGGAGAGGGAGGCGCAAGTCAGGATGCTGAACGTAGCCTCAAGACAACGTGGGCGGGATGGGCCCAATGCTCAAGACGAACGGCTTTGCACCTCAATTCGAGCGCAGCGCAACGCCCGCGGACAGCTTTCCCGGAACTTTTTTTCGTCGCCTCTGGACACCTGCCGGCAGCGGCCGAGGAGCCATGAAGGCTTGGTATTACTGGGTTTATGAGGTCCACCTGGATCTGAGGCGGCACAGCGGGGGCGCCTTCGCTCAAGATGTAGGCAAGTTTTTTGCTTGAGGGGGCTGACTCAACCTTGAGGTTTGGGTATACTCCCCAATGGCCGAATGGCCCGAGACCGCGCACCGTGACTACCTGCCCGATGGGGGACTGGTCCCAAAGCCGCCGGCGGCCCCGTAGGGCGGGTCCAGGTGCAGCCTCGCCAAGGGAGGTCGCAAAAATGCGCGACATGCTGAAGAAGTTCTGGACTGACGAGGAGGGCTTGACCACGGTCGAGTATGCTCTGCTGCTCGCCCTGCTGGTCGTTGCCGCCCTCGCTACCTGGGCCGCGTTTGGCAACACGGTCAAGTCGACCGTCGGCAACGCGGACAACTCCATCTCGACCGCCCAGGGCTAGCGAGGTCCCATGCTCAGCGGGCTGGCGCCGCCGCAGCCGGCCCGCGGCAATCATCCCTACCATCCCGTATTATGAGGTACGCGGCGAGGAACCAAAACATCATAGTCCCAGGCCTGAGCCGTCGGTTTCGTACCTGACGAGGCCACAGACCAAGCTTCGAACGCAGCACAATCAGAGGCGGGGCGGCCCGAGGGCAGCCCCGCCTCTCACTTAGCACAAAAGGTGGAGGCCGGTTACGATGGGCGGTGTGGCGAGGAGATCCTGTTGCCGCCTTCTAAGGCGCGGGCTGCGCGGCCCTGCCGTCCGCCTCCTCTTTGCCCTCAACTGCCGGTCCGGCATCGCCACGGTCGAGTACGCTCTCCTCCTCTGCCTGCTCGTGGTGGCTGCTGTGGGCACCTGGACCACCTTCAGCGAGACCCTTCGCGGCACGCTGCAGCAGGTGGCCAACTCCTTCGCCGAATATGCGGGGCCTTAGGGTAGTCGGAGCTCTGGAGGGAGCTGAACATGGCTGAGGCCGCAATCTACACAGCACTCGCAGCCGTCCTCCTGGGGGCCGTCTACACTGATGTCCGCTGGGGCAAGATCTTCAACTGGATCACCGCCCCCGGCTTCCTGATCGGCCTCGTACTCAACACAGGCTTCTTCGGTCTGCAGGGCTTCGTCCTGGGCATCGAGGGCGCTGCTCTCGCCCTGGGCGTCTTTCTCGTCCTCAGCATCTTCGGCCGCATGATCGGCGCCGGCGACGCCAAGCTCCTGATGGCCGTCGGCACTCTTGTCGGCCCTTACCTGCTCGGCTGGTCCATGGTTTACGGGGCAATCATCGGGGGCGTGCTGGCCCTTCTCCTCGCTCTCAGCCGCAGGCGGCTGCGCCAGGAGGTTGTCGGCATGGGCAACTCCATTCTCAGCCGTGCCTTCGCCGGCTCCCGGATGGACTTCCAGTCCTCCACGAGCCTGCGCCTGCCCTACGCGCTGCCCCTCGGCCTCGGCGTCCTTGCCTCGGTCCTGCTTAACGGTGGGGCGATGATACCATGAGAACCGTCAGTCACGAGTACGTGCGCAGACCAAGAACCCGGGCCATGGCAACGGTGGAGCTCGCCGTCGTCCTACCCCTGCTGCTCATGCTCCTCTTCGGCATCATCGAGTTCGGCTTGCTCTTCAAGGACTCGCTCGTCCTCCAGCAGGCCAGCCGCGAGGGCGCCAGAGCCGCGGCGGTCGGCGCCACGCCTACCCAGGCCCAGAACACCGTCGTCAGCAGTGCCCCAACCATCGATTCTGCCGCGATGACGGTGACCTGCGACTACCGCACCTGGAATGGCAGCGCCTGGACGAGCTGGATGCAACTGGGCACTGCCGCGGACGGCTCCACCAACAACGCGCCTCCCGGTTCACAGGTGCGGGTCAGCGTCTCCTACGCGCACCCCTTGATCACAGGCGGACTCTTCTCCTGGATGGCCACCGACAGTGAGAACAACACTGTCAACCTCCAGGCTGTAGCGGTGTCACGCCGCGAATGAAGCCTAGTCGGCAGCAAGATCAGAACAACCGACGCGTGGGGCGAGAGGTGATGCAATCTCGAACTTCGGTTTGCTGGCGGCGGCCTGAGTATGCTACAATGCGTTCGGGTTGGAATACGAACCACCGATCGCAGCATGAGTGGGAGGAATTGCTATGCGACTGACCCGACGGCAGGCGTTGTCCATTGCCGTGGTGTGCGGTGTTCTGGCAGCGGTACTGAGCTACGTCTACCTCAAGCGCCCCACTGCCCCCAAGCCGCCTCCTGAGGTCGCCCAAGTCCAGGTACTCATCGCCAACGCGGACATCCCCACGGGTGCCCGCCTCAACCCGTCACTCCTGGGCGTGAAGGCCATGACGGAGACGGAGGCGCCCAAGGGCGCCATCCTCGCCGACGAGGGCTGGGAGGGCAAGGTCGAGGGCATGGTCGCCGTCGCTTCCCTCCAGACCAACGACATCCTCACCGACACCAGCGTCCGCCGTCCCACGTCCCAGCTTGGCCTCGCCTTCATGGTCCCCGACGGCATGCGCGCCGTTACCGTCTCCCTCGACGAGGTCAGTGGCGTTGGCTGGCTGGTCAAGCCGGGTGACCGCGTGGACGTTCTGGCCACCTTCGAACTCCCCGATGACACCATCCTGACCAAGACGGTCCTCCAGGACATCGATCTGCTCGCCATCGGCACCCAGATCGTCCCCGAGCCCGAGCCCGAGCCGGCCGCCGAAGAGGGGGCCCCCAAGCCCAAACCTGCCCCACGCCAGCAGACCACCGCCACCCTCTGCGTCTCCCCGGATGACGCCCAGAGGCTCGTCCTCGCCGACACAAAGGGCAAGCTCCGCCTTGCTCTCAGGCGCGCCGGTGACACCCGCCTCGTCGCGGCCAAGCCCACATCGCTTACCGACATGACCGGCTACGTGCCCCTGAAACCGCAGGAAGCCCCGGGGGGCCCAGGCGCGCCGGGCCAAGCCCTACCTCCCTGGTACCAACCGCCGCCTCAACCCGGCGGGCAGGGGCCCAGGCCCGAGGGCAAGCCCAGGAATGCCGTCGAAGTTGTACGCGGAAGTGAGCGGGAGGTGATCGTCCCATGACCACCTTCCGACCTCTCCCCTCTTCGCCTTCCCTCGCGGCTCGCCTCAGGGCCGCCGCGCCGATCCTGGGCGCCGTCCTCCTGGGCGTGACGGCCCTGGGCCTCGCCAGTGAGGCCCTGGTCCTCATCCCCGGGGGAAGCCGCGTGCTCGCCTTCAGGAACATGCGTCGCGTGGTGCTTGTGGAGCCCTCCGTGGCCGACGTCGTCGTCGCCTCGCGCGTCGAGCTCGTCGTCTTCGGCAAGTCCATCGGCCACACCAAGCTGTACGTCTGGGATGCCGCCGGTCGGCATGAGTACGCCGTCACCGTGCGTGCCGCCCTTTCGATGACGGCCATCGTCCGCCGCCTTCGCGACCTGATCCCGCCCTACCTGGAGCCTCGCGCCCTGGGCGACAACCTCCTGCTCCTCCGCGGCACCTGCCCCAGCGAGGACGACAGGGCCAAGGCTCTTGAGCTGACCCGCCAGATCGCCGGCAAGGACGCCCAGATCGTGGATCTCACGATGATCGAGGGCCAGGACGTCTCCCCCGCCGAGCGGGCTGCCGAGTACCTGAGCAATCTCTACGGCCGCACCTTCGACTATGTGGTCTGGGGCGACGAGACCGTCATCGTCCGCGGCAACGTAACGCCGCAGACGGCCCTCGAGCTCGAATCCCTCAACGAGGCCCTGCGCGGCGAGGTGCGCATCACGTCGGTCGCCACGGGTATGCCGGCCACCTCCGCCCCGGTAGGCGAGATCCAGGAGGCTCTGGGGCCTGACTACCGCGTCTGGGCCCTCGGCACGGGCATGGTGGTAGTTGAGGGCGAGGCCGCGTCACCCCAGGACCTGGAGAGGGCCAACAAGCTCCTCGAGGCCTTCGGCGGGCGCGCCCAGCTCGTCAACCTGGTGCGCCTCGCTCCCGAGCCCAAGCCTTCCCTGGTCGAGTACTGCGCCCAGATCAAGGACGCCATCGGCGGCGACCTCGGCGTCCGCGTCGTGGGCACCGACTCCATCGCCATCGAGGGCACCGTGCCCGACGAGGACGCCCACAAGCGCGTCCAGGAGCTCCTGGGGTCCCTGCCGCCCGCCTACAACGTCCTCAACCTGGTGCGCACCGTCGCGCCCGGGAAGCGGCGCATCATCGTCCACGTCAAGATCGTTGACATCAACCGCGACAAGCTCCAGCGCTATGGCGTTGACTGGGGCCAGATCACCGGCTACGCGATGGGGGCCGGCCACGACATCGTGGGCGGTATATTCACCGAACAGCCATGGCTCACGCAGGTCGAGTATGGCGTAGACAACGTCTTCCCCCTCGGCGTGGACCTGCACGCCCTGGAGACCCAGAAC
>CAZSOQ010000187.1:0-10681 GCA_964608495.1 uncultured Armatimonadia bacterium
GCTGGGGGCTGGAGGGGCCGGGGGTCGAGCGGATCGCCCAGGAGCCGCCGGTGGGCGTCTGGGAGCTGAAGTACGCGCAGGACCCCGCGCGGCTGGTGGGCGTCGGGAGGCCAGCGCGCGATGAGGAAGAGGCCCGACGGCTCACCTGCGCGGGCGCGCCGGAGCTGCTCGACCGGGCGGTGGTCGAGGCGCCGGCGGCGATCATCGCGGGCTTGCCGTCGAGGGCCCAGGGGCGCGTGAGCGTGGCCGCGGCGGCGCCGGGCTACTGGGACCTGCGCATCGCCACGCCCACGGGCGGGCTGGTGGTGCTGACGGACCGGGCCTATCCGGGCTGGCATGCCTGGGTGGACGGGCGCCGGGCGTGGTGGGGAAGAGCCTATGGGGCGCTGAAGTGCGTGGCGGTGCCGATGGGTGACCACCGCGCCACGCTGGTCTACTGGCCGATCTCATCCGTGTTGGGGCAATTCCTGCTGCTGGTGGGAGCGGCGGGCGTAGCGGCGCTGGGCCTGTGGTCGTGGCACGGGCGGTCGTGAGGAGCCGCACCGGTCGGGGGCGGGCGAGGGTGTAAGTATGCTCAAGCGAACATGCACTCATACCACGTGATTGCGCGCGTCTTGAGGATATGTTCGAGGAGCAGGCCGAGACACGCCGTGACCACAGGACACCTCTGGCCCCGGTAGGCGCAGGCTTCAGCCACGGCGGCGGCTGGGCGGTGATCCACTCCCCAGGCCCTCGGGCTTAGGACCCGCAGGTCCCGCCGCACCCCGAACTGCAGTCCTGCCCCTCGCACCGCAAGGGGTCCTTCCCCGTCTTCTTCCTGATGAGATCGTCCACCACAAGGTGCAGATCGTCGAGGGAGTAGTCCTTGGCCATCTGCGCGGGCCCCTGGAAGAGGACCACGCCGCGCCCCGGCACCTTGAAGGCCGCCCGGCCGTTGATGAGCAGCCCCATCTCACAGCCTATCTTGTTGGCGTCGGCGAGCTTGGCGATCTTGGGGTCGGCCATGTCGGCGAAGACCACGCGCACCTGGCCCTTGTACTCGTCGGCGACCTTGCGGAAGAGCGCGATGCTGTCCGTGTGGCAGGTGTTGCCCATGCTGAGGAGCACGTGGATGATCACGGCCGCGTCCGCGGGCCCCAGTTCCCTGGGTTGGCCCTCCAGGGCTTCCGCCGGGGTCTGCGCCTTGGCGGACTCCTGCGTCTCGCTCGTGTCCTTGGGCTTGCCGGGCTTGAAGACGTCCGCCGCACCGTAGGCCGCGAAGTGCCAGCCTACCAGCACCACGACTAGGGCCGCGACGCCGACGCTCACCTTGGAATTGTCTGTCATGGCAGGAACCTTCCCGCATATGCCGGGCAGGTCGGGACCGGGCTACTGCTTCCCTGCCCTGGGATGATGTATGGCTCTGCGCTTATTATACCAGAGAAGGCGGACCTGTACGCCAGGGGCCCAAGGACCGGAGCCGCCCGCGGGGCAGGGGAAGGGGATTGCAGCCTGCGGCGACCAAGCCCGGGCAGCTCAGCAGCCGATGAAGGAGGCGGGAATCACGGCAGTCGGCAACAGGGCCTTGGATTCTCATGCCGGCTATGTTATGATAGCATTATGGGTTTGTGAATTATCTGCGGTCACAGGGGGTATACAGAATACGGCGTGGGGGTATGGCGAGGAGTCGCGCGAGGAGTGGGGGGTATGTGATTCCTAGACAATCACAGACCCAGACCTTACGGAGAAGGCCAGCCCTTGCGGCTCAGGGGCTGAGAGGCCAGGAGCTGAAGTCAAAGGGCGCGTTAACTACGGTGAAGGGTCGGTATTCGGTGGTGCGTCTCAGGTCAGGGGTCGGGTATGAGCAGGCCGGCTAAGTTCAAAGGTCGGTATTAGCACGAGGACCTTTGAGCTCAAAGGCCGGTAATCGCGGAGCCCAAGTCACGAGCAGCGCCGGTCGCCGCAGAACTCATCGGGAGCACTTTTACGACCGTGACGCGGACAGTGTCCAGGACAGCACAGCGGCTTACCGTCGCGATCGCCCTTGGCCTGATGACCGGCGCCCCACCGCGCGCCCAGGAAGGCTGCTGGCGCGCGGTGGGCGCCCCCTACGGGACCACCGTCGAGGGTATCCCCACGGAGATTCTCCTGCTCGAGGACGGCCTGGGCGCGCACGCCACCGTCCAGAGGACCCGGTCGCCGGGGCCGGACACCATGGGCGAGGAGGAGCGCCGCCGGGACCTGTGGCGGCCCTGGGCGCCCGAGGACGGGGCCACCGGGCGGTATCGCCTGACAGGCGACGTGCTCGAGGCCGCCCTGTGGACGGCGGAGCATCTCTACCGCCTGCGGGCCGAGAAGGCCGGGGGGCTGGACATCGAGGACCAGGTGGGGATCTGGCTGGGGGTGCGCGAGGCCTTCTCGCGGGCCAGGGCCGCCGCGAGCGTGGCGGAGGTGCGCAGCCGCAGCCAGGAGGAGCTGGCGGCCGAGATGTGGGTGGCCGACGTGGCCCAGATGCAGAAGGCGCCCGATCCGACGTGGTGGGTCAGACCCGAGGGCATCGTCGAGCGCATCCTGTTGTGCCGCGAGACGCAGGGCGAGGAGCCGCAGGTGGGCGAGAAGCGGTTCCCCACGGGCACGCCGGGCGTGTGCTTCTGGGCCAAGTTCCGCTGCTCGGGCAGGCGCGATATCTCGATCCACTGGCTCGAGGGCGAGCGCATCGTCGTCCGGCGGGAGCACCTCGTCGAGAACGGCGCGGTCGTCACCGGCAGGCTCTACAACCGCACCGAGCAGGGCCTGCCCATGGGCTCCTACTGCCTGCAGGTCCTCAGCAGCGCCGGCAAGGAAGCGGAGCTGCAGTTCGTGGTCGAGCCGCCCCAGGTGGGCGCCCTGGGGTTGCGCTAGGCCTCCCGGAGCGACCCGTCCCGAGTCGTCTCACCCTCGCCGGCCCTTCCGGCGCCGGCCTCCAGGCTTCTCCCAGACTCGCGGCGAAGGGCACGGGCCGCGCGCGGAGAAGCCTCCGGGGCAGCCCCGGGGCCCACCGATCCTCGCGGGCGTCACCCCACAACTCCGGAGGCGACCCCATGCCCGACCAGCCGGACAGCGACGACAGGGCGATGATGGAGGAGATCCTGCGCTCCGAGGTGGTCGGTCACCTCGCGATGGCGTGTGGGGACGAGCCCTACGTCGTGCCGATCAACTATGCCTACGGGGACGGCCGAATCCTGCTGCACTGCGCGCTCGACGGCAGGAAGCTGGGCTTTCTTCGCGGCAACCCGGCCGTGTGCTTCGAGGTCTGCCGTCAGGACGCATCCCCGACGCCCCACGCCGAGGACTCCTGCGACGCGGCCTTCGTGAGCGTCATCTGCTACGGTACGGCCAGGATCATCGAGGACCTGGCGGAGCGCCAGGCGCTGCTCAGCGCCTTCCAGGCCAGGTACAGCACGGCCCAGACGCCGCGCGAGCCGATCTCGCTGGACAGAGCGGTCAAGTGCGGAGCCATCGAGATCACGGTGACCCGGATGACGGGCCGCAGGCACACGGGCCAGGAGGAGATCACCTGGGAGTGGGAAGCCTGAGCGAGGCGTGGGGCCGAGCCCGCGGGCCGCGGGCGGGCGCCCGGCGCGATCGGCGCAGCCCAAGGAGGGAGAGCAGTGAAGGTCTACATCGCCTGTGACATGGAGGGCGCCACCGGGATCATCTCCCAGGACCAGACCTGGAAGACCGGGCCGGACTTCGAGAACGGCCGGCGCCTGCTGCTCAGCGACGTCAACGCCGCCATCGAGGGCGCGCTGGCGGTCGGGGCCGAGGAGATAATCGTCGCCGACATGCACGACGGCAGCCTCATCCTGCCCACGCGCGAGCTGCACCCGGCGGCGCGGTATCTGGTGGGCGTGGCCCAGGGCACGCCGCGCTATCCCTACCTGGACGAGAGCTTCACGGCCATGTTCCTGATCGCCTACCACGCGATGGCGGGCACGTCACCGGCGATCATCCCGCACACAATGAGCTCGGCGACCTACCTGGAATACGCCGTGAACGGCGAGCCGGTGGGGGAGGTGGCGATAGACGCGCACCTGGCCGGCGTGCTGGGCGTGCCGGTGACGCTGGTGACGGGCGACCAGGCGGTGTGCGCCGAGGCGCGCCTGTTCCTCGGGGACATCGAGACCGTCGAGGTGAAGCAAGCGGTGGACCCGAATCGCGCGCTGTGCCTGCCGATGGCCGAGACCTACGAGATGATCCGCGAGGCCGCCGAGAAGGCCGTGCGGCGGGCGAGCGAGGTGCGGCCCTTCCGCTTCGCCGAGCCCGCCGAGGTGCGCCTCAGGTACAAGGACTCGGAGAAGGTGCCCCGGGGCGACGGCGTTCGGTCCTTCAACCCCGACCCATGGACCGTGGTGTACCGGTACGAGCGCTTCGAGGAGCATTACGGTGGGACGTGGCCGCAGCGAGGGATGTAAGGCCTAGGTGCCGCGCGAGGGCCGGTCGCCCAGCGCTGCCGTGCCGGGCTCTTGCACCCCGAGGACGGCGGTTCATCTCAGAACCGGAGGACGGTGGACTCCGGGCGTTGCGGCCGGCTCCGCGTCGTGCGGAGGCCGACCCAGGGAGGCCGAGGACAAACCGTGCGCCTTGTCGAATCGAGGGAAGAAGCGCTCGAGGAAGTGACCCACGAGGAGGCCGTGGACTGCCGCATCCAGTGGATGCTGGTCGAGAGCGAGGGTGCGCCCAGCTTCGCCCTGCGGCGGTTCGTGCTGGGGCCGGGCGGCTCCACGCCGCGCCACACGCATCCCTGGGAGCACGAGGTGTTCGTGCTGGCCGGGCGGGCGACGGTCTGCGCGCAGGGTGGCGAGCACGAGCTGGCGCCAGGCATGGCAGTCCTGGTGGCGCCCGGCGAGGAGCACCAATTCTACTGCGGGCCTGACGAGGGCGTGGAGTTCCTGTGCCTCGTGCCCAACGGCCCCGCGACCGAGGGGCACTGAGGCGACGGTCGCGACGGTGACACCGCCGCGCCGCCCCAGGCTGCCCGGCGCACGGCGGGGCTGAAGGCCCGCCCTACGCGAGGCTGGTGGGCGTTCCCCTGTAAGGCGAGGCCTCAACCTCGCCTCCCTGCTGCGCACCGCCGTCCCGGCAGGCAGGTCCCGCGCGGGCTCGGCCGAAGTGACGACCCCGGTGGGCTGAGCCAGACAGGAGGGATCCCCCGTGACCGACGACACCAGCGGCGTGTACTTCGCGCAGATCAGCGACCCGCACGTGGGCGACCATGGCATGAACCCCGCCGAGGCCACGGCCAATCTGCGCTGGGCGCTGGAGGAGATCGCGGGGCTGCAGCCGCGGCCGGGAGCGATCGTGGCGACGGGCGACGTGGTCTGCGGCGGCACGCGCGGGGAGCTCGAGACCTACGCCGGGCTCGTGGCCGACAGCGCCGTGCCCGTCTACTCCCTGCCCACGAACCACGACCTGTGGGGCGAGCCCGACGGGGGCGTCTGGCGCGAGCTGGTGGGACCGATGCGCTGCCGCGTGGACGTGGGGCCGGTCACCGTGCTCCTGTGGGACGACATCCTGCGGCTGCCGGAGGAGGGTTGGCCCGCGAGGCTGGGGGACGAGCAGGGGCAGTGGCTGACGTCGGAGCTGGCCGCCTGCGCGGGGCGCGCGGTGGTCGTGGGACACCACGTGCCGATCCTGCCGCTGGACGACGAGTACCACGACAAGTGGCGCGTGAGCAGGGCCGGGGAGGTCCTGGAGCTGTTCCGCGAGCACGGGGTGCTGGCGACGATCACGGGCCACTGGCACCGGTGCTGCGAGTGGTACGCCAACGGGGTATGGGTAATCAACACCGGGGCGCTGGCGGGCTGGCAGTGGACGGGCATCGCGCCGCACTACGGCTTCCCGACGCTGCCCGGCTATCGGCTCTTCTTCTACGACGGGCGTGAGCTGCGCACCTTCTGGCGCGATGGGGCCTACTGGCAGGTGCCCCCGCCGGACGCGCAGGTGACGCTCGAGAAGGTCGGCGGTGTGCACACGGGCGGACCGCGCCCGCAAGTGAGGCCGCCGACGGTGGCCGGGCCGGTGAAGCTCCTGGCGAAGGCCTTCGTGCGGGGCGGTCGGGCCGAGGCGGTCGAGTGGAGCTATCAGCGGGGCGACTGGCGGCCGATGACACGGACCTTCGACGGGCTATGGAGCGAGTGGGAGTATGAGCTGAACTACCGCGAGCTGCGGCCGTGGGGGCCGTACACCTTCTCGGTGCGGCTGCGGATGGACGGGCGCGACAGGGCCCTGGACGCGGTACCTGTGACCATCGCGGAGAGGGACGCGGGGCCCTTCTGCGCGGCGGGCACGCTGCCGGGAGCCGAGCAGCTCTGGTCGTCCTTCTACCCGCCGGACGGGGACTGAGGCGGGCGGACGGCGTGGCGGGAGCGGGACGGCGGGGCTAAAGCCCCGCCCTACAGAAGGCCGGTGGGCGTCCCCTTGTGGGGCGAGGCTTCAGCCTCGCCTCCCTGCTACCCCTTACCGGTAGGGGGTTCTACCGCCCTTCCATGGACCGGCTGTCGCTCAGGGCCACGATCTCGGCGATGCGCTTGTCCAGCACCGGCGGCAGGCCCTCGATGCCCAGGTCCAGGAACCCGTGCACGATCGCGGCCACCGCCTCGTCCTGCGTCAGCCCCCGCGCCATCAGGTACATGACCTCCTGCTCGCCGATGCGCCCGACCGCCGCCTCGTGGCTGAGCTCCACGTCGGGGTGCGCCGCGTTGAGCTCCGGGATGGCCGCGATGCTCCCCTCCTGCGACAGCAGCAGACCGCGGCATTCGAGGTGGCCCTGCACGTCCGGGGCGTGGGCCTCGATGCGACCCCGCGCGATGAGCCGGCCGCCGGTGCTGACATTGCGCGACAGGATCTCGCCGCGCGCGCCGGGCGCGTCCAGGTAGATGGCGCTGCCCAGGTCGAGCAGGCTGCCGGACGGCGCGGCCACGACGCTGCGAAAGCGGGCCATGGCGCCGGCGCCGACGAGGCGCGTCGCCGGGTACATCTGCAGGTCGCGCACCTGCTCGAGGGACACATAGTCGTTGAGGAAGGCGCCTTCCTCCTCGACGACCCCCGCCGAGCGGGGCCGGACCTTCACGTCCTCGCCCCAGGCGTGGATCATGCTGAAGCGCAGCGTCGCGCCCCTGCGGATGAAGAACTCCGAGACGCCGATATGGGTGCCTGAGCGGGAGCCGAAGTGGGCGGCGCAGCCGGTGATCACCGGCAGGAAGGACCCCTCCTCGGCGATGATCACGTTGTGCACGCACTGCACCAGGCCCTCGTGCATGATGTACATGCAGGCCTGGACCGGGGCCGTGATCCTGGCCCCCGGCAGCGCGCGGATGAAGTAGCCGCCGTGCAGCTCGTCCTCGGCCCGTCGCGTGTACTCGTCCTTGTCGGGCGGCACCAGCGAGCCGTACAGGTCCCGCAGCCAGTCGTGCGTCTCGAGGGCGTCGCGGATCGCCAGCACCTCGAGCCCCTCGGCCTTGGCCTCCGCGTGCACGGACGCCTCGTCGAGGTGCATGAAGCTGCCGGCCCGCTCGGTCGGGTGGGCCGAGAAGTCCACGCCCACCTCCAGCATGCGCTCCTCTACCTCGGCGGTGATCAGCTTCCTCGGATCGCTCATGCGCCTACTCCTTCCGGGCCTCTGGGAGGACCTGATCGCGCAGGCGGCCGCGCCCGGCCTTAGGGCCGGACCGGCGCCTCGATATCGCAGGTGCTGCACTCGAGGCAACCGCGGAAGCCGTGCTGCCGGACGTGCTCGAAGACGTCCCGTGGGCTGCCGCGGCAGATGATCCGGCCGTCGTACAGCACGTGGGCCAGGTCGGCGTTCAGGTAGTTGAGGATGTAGCCCGAGTGCGTAATGATCAGGCTCGAGACCTCGCGCCGGGCCGGGTTGATGTCGCGCTGCAGCAGGCCGCGGAGCATCTCGCCCAGCCGCTCGATGTTCACCACGTCCACGCCGCTCTCCGGCTCGTCCAGGAGCACCAACCGGGGCGACTGCAGCGCCACCTGGAAGGTCTCCGCGCGCTTCATCTCGCCGCCGCTGAAGCCCTGGTTCACGTCGCGGTCGAGCAGGTCCGTCACGTCGGCCTGCTCGGCCACGGCCTGGATGCGCTCGGTGATGGCGTAGGAGCCTTCGCCGCCGTCGCCCGCGGCGCGCTGGGCGATGAGCTCGGCCAGGCGGCTTAGCTTGAGGCCCGAGACAGCGGGCGGCCGCTGGAAGGCGATGCCCAGGCCCAGGGCGACGCGCTCGGTGACGCTCAGGCCGAGCAGCGACCGGCCGCGCCAGCGCAGGTCGCCCTCGAGCACGCGGGCGGGCGGCAGGCCCATGATGGCTGCCAGCAGCGTGCTCTTGCCCGTGCCGTTGGGGCCGAAGATGATGTGCGTCTGGCCGCGCGGGATGGTGAGCGAGAAGTCGCGCAGGAGCACCCGTGGTCCGGCGGCAAGGGTGAGCGAATCGATGGTCAGGCCGTTGCCGTCATCGGGCGGAAGGTCGGTGGCCTCGGTGCTGTCCTCAGCGGGCATCGTCCATCTCTCCAGGGATTCCGGTGGCCGACGGCGCCCTCGACACACGGGCCTGCGCGTCTGCCGGGGGCCCGTCGGCGCTGGTCAGGGTATGTTACCACAGGGACGGTTGGGCCAAACAGCGGCGCCTGTCGGCGCCGTCCCGTGGGGACCACCACACCGCCACTGCCGCGCGCTGAAGCCCGCGCCTGCGGCGTGCCGCGGGTCGTGGAGGCCTGGGGGACAGGTCCACTGTCGTTCCGGGCCTGCGTGGCGGGCGGTGGCAGCGTCTGTGGTGGTGTTGAGGTGGGGTGAGGCACAGGGCCGTCAGGCCCGTCCTCCCGGCTATCCCCTCCAGCGCCTCGTCAGGCGCTCCAGCGCCGGGGTCACGGTCCCATCCTCGCGCACCAGCGAATGGGTTGCGTCCGCGCTCGCCACGACCGTCCGCCAGTCCCACAGGCTGTAGCCCACGCCCTCGCCCTCCAGGTACTCGACCGCGCCCATCAGGAAGTCGGCCTGCATCGCCTCTTCCTCGTGGCGCGTCTCGGGCGGGGCCTTCTGCACCGGCATCCCCAGCTCGCCCACGAAGATCGGCACCTCGGGATACAGCTCCCGCGCCCGCTCGACCTGCCCCCTCAGGACCGCCAGGTGCCCTTCGAGGCCGCCCTCGGCCTTCGGCTCGCGGTAGCAGCCGATGGAGTAGAAGTCGCAGCCTGCCGCGGGCTCCAGGCCCCCGTCCGCCACCGTCAGCCCCAGCTTCTTCTCGGGCAGCAGGAAGTCGTGGTACCCCACCAGGGCCCCCGGCTTCTCCTCGCGGATCGCGGCCACCATCGGCGGCAGCAGCCCCCGCATGAGATACCCGTGCCAGCGGCTGTGGTCGGCCCACAACTGCCAGCGGGGCCGGTGCTTGGTATCGGCGGGCGCCAGGTTCTCCCAGGTGTAGTCCGTGCCCCAGCGCTCGTTCCAGTAGGCGATGTCGGGGTCGGCCTGCTTGGCCCACGCCCGGAAGGACGCCACGCACTCTTCCCGCTCGTTGGGCCGGTACAGCAGCGTGGCCGGCAGGATCTCCTCGGAGCACAGCAGGTAGAAGACGTTGTCGAATTCGCGGGTCTCGCGGGCCATGCGCTGCAGGAAGTCCAGGTGCTCCCGGCGGTGCCTCTCGATCAGCGGCCAGACGGGCACGTCCACGCCCTTCGGCCCCCAGCCCTCGCCGGTGTAGGCCAGCACCAGCAGCAGGTTCATGTCACGGTCCCTGGCGGCGGCGCAGATGCGGCGCAAGGCCTCGATCCGGTCCTCCCGCCACTCCGGGGGGTCCGCCGAGGGCTCGTAGGCCGCCCAGACGTTGACCATCCAGACCGTGTTCAGGCCGGCCTGCTTGATCCTGTCCAGGTCCCGCTCCCACGTCCCCACGTCATCCGCGTCCTCGCCGAACAGGTAGTTGCACACGCAGCGGGTCGTGGCCAGGTCCGCGACCGTGACCGCACCGGCCGGAAGGGCGGTCGCAAGCCAGATCACCGCCGCGCCTGCCGCCACTACGAGGGTGCGGACCCCGGCGCTCGTCCGCCGCGCGGACCGTGGCCGCGCCTTGACCTTGCCGTGGCTCGTCATCGCCTTGCCTACTCCCTCGTCAGCTTCACATTGTCCACGTACAGGGCCGTAGCCGTGTCTGCGTCGCTGATGAACCCCAGCCAGTTCAGTTGCGGCAGCGGGCCCGCGGGCATCTCGATCCCCCGTACCTGCACCGGCTCGCCCCCGGCCACCGTCACCGTTACGTCGTACTTGCCCGCCGCCTTCCTGCCGATGGGGCAGAGGATCTCCACGTGCATCCACTTCCCGACGGGCGCCGTCGCGATGGGCTTGCCGCTGGCCGTCAGCTCGTCACCGGCCCTGAACGTCAGCGACGGTCCCACCTGGTAGGGGTTGGGGCGCCAGTCTCTCCACTCCTCGGTGAGAACCGCCCCCTCGCGCAGCAGCACGTCGAAGGACAGCCGCACCGTGCCCTTCGAGATCCGCGGCGCGTAGCGCATGTGCGGCTGCCAGCTATACTCCTGCCCCGGCGCGTCGGTGAACTTCAGGCTGTGCTTGCCGCCGGCGGCCTCCTCGTCGCTCACGAGGATCGAGATATCGCCCCGGAAGTCCGCCATGCTCGCCAGCCTGGGCTTCTCGCCGGCGGCAAGCACAG
>CAZSOQ010000188.1:0-10502 GCA_964608495.1 uncultured Armatimonadia bacterium
GGACGACGAGGCCGGCGCCCGCTTCCACCCGCTCTCGTATCGCCTGGGCCATGACGGCCGGCAGGACGCTCGGTATCACGTACAGCTCGTAGTAGCCGTCGCGCAGGCGCTTCTGCGCCCGCCGGCCCGTCTCCGACACGGCCTGGGTGCCATAGTAGCCCGTGTCCACGAGGTCGTAGTCCAGCTCGAGGCGCTGGGCAAGCTCGACGGCATCGCGCAGCTCCCTGAGGCTGCGGATCGTGACGAAGGCCTTCAGCGGGCCGCCCGCCAGCGGCGAGGCCCAGGCGATGTGGGGCGTCACCGGCGGCTCCGTCAGGGGGCGGTCAATGTCCTTCAGCGACATCTCCGCGATGAGTGGGAAGTCCGGCTCGCCCTCCCGCAGGGACACGTGGTCGTAGTAGATGGTGCCCTTGCGCGCCACGTTGTAGATATACAGCCGCGCCACGGGATTCGGCGCGACGAAGGTCGCCACGTACTCCTCGTACTGCTCGGTCGGCCGCACGTTCCACAGCAGGGGCATTTCCCTGCGCGGCTTGTCCTCGCCGTGCACGATCAGCGCGCCGCCCAGCGCCCCGTCCTCACCCCTCAGGGTCAGGGTGATGGTGTACTTCGCGCCCGGGTTGAGGCTGACGTCCTGCGTTGCCAGCACGTACTGCCCGGGCATGGACACGATCTCGTAGTCCTTGCCCATGAAGGCCTTCTCGCGCCAGCGGATCGTGTCCGGCCCCGTGGACCACCCATCGGGCATCCCATTGCCATCCGCGTCTTCGTTGAACCCGGGATTGCGCAGCAGCTCGACGCCCTCGCCCTGGGCCAGGGCCGTCGCCAGAGCCGCCAGGACGACGGGCACGAGCACGAGCAGCGCCAGGGGGACGACCCGCCGGTCGCCGTGCCCCGCCCGTCGGTCGGTACCGGGCCTGATCCTGCCGCGCGAAAGCCCTGTCGCCATGCCGACACCCCCGGTCGTGAGCCTTGGCCGCCGGGCCTTCGACGGCCAAGAGAGGTCTTCCACCCCCCAACTGCCAGTCCTGCGCGGGTCGCGCGCGCCGGCCTGGGCCGCTCGCGGGAGTCGCGGCCTCCGCGCGTCCTGCAGGGCTTGTCGCCGCGCCGGCCAATAGTCCCTGCGGGCGGGCTGTAGCGCGCCTGCGCCACCCCGCCGGCAGGGCTCGGCTGCGGGAGCGACGTCAGGCCAAGGGGGGCACGCTCTATGGACCTGATCTGCGCCTCGATCTGCTACCGGGGCTACGCCGAGGACGAGTTCCTGGCGACGCTGGCGCTTGCGCCGAAGATCGGCTTCAGCCGCATGGAGATCCACGGTCCGATGACCTGGAGCGTCGAGGCCGTGGATGCCTTTGACGTTCGCGCGGCGAAGCGCCAGATCGAGGCGTCCGGGATGGAGTGCGCGGGCCTGTACACCCCCGGCTGGGGCGGATCGGAGGAGGCCGACGTGGCCGAGCACGCGCAGGCCATCGCCGCCTGCGCGGGTTACGCGGCCGAGCTGGGCGCCCGACACGTCACCTCGACGGGGGCGTCGCCGCGCGAGCAGGCGGGCGCGCTCGACCGGGTGCTGGCCTGTGTCGAGCAGGTCCTCGACCGGGTGCCCGCCGACAGCCCCGTGCGGCTAACCCTCGAGCCTCACTACCGCAACGTCCTGGAACAGCCCGCGGACTTCGCGCGCGTGCTGGAGGCCCTCCCCGATCCGCGGCTGGGCCTGTGCCTCGACACGGGCCACTTCCACTCGGCCCGTGTGGACACGGTGGCCTTCATCCACCGCTTCGCGCCGCGCATCTACGCCGTGCACCTGAAGGACCACGTGGGCACGACGTCGGTGGGCATCGGGCGCGGGGAGATAGACTTGCGGGCCATCGTGACCGCCCTCGAGGAGGTCGGGTATGGCGGCGACCTGACCCTCGAGCTGGAGGTAAAGGACACCGAGAGCCTGGACCGCTACACCGAGGAGGCCTACGTCTACCTGTGCGGGCTCCTCGGCCGCAAGCTGTGACCGGCCGGAGGAACAACCATGAGCGGGCTTCGCGTCGCCTGCCAGACCTACACCTGGGAGATGCTGGGTGGCGAGTGGGGAGGCCGGGTCAGCGACCTGCTGGACTGGATCGCCGACGCCGGCTACGAGGGGATCGAGATCACGAACAACATGATCCGCGAGTTCCGCGACCGGCCCGCGGACTTCGCGGCGGAGCTTGCGGCACGGAGCCTGGCGCTGGCCTGCTTCGCCTACGCCTCGCCCAGCGGGTTCACGGACCCCGAGCGCCTGGAAGCGGACCTGGCGGGCGCGCGGGAGGCCCTTACGTTCGTGAGCCACTTCCCGGAGCCACGCTTTGGCCTGGGCGGCGCGGCCAGCCCGTCGCGCGAGGAGGCCCGCGAGAAGCTGGACCGCGCCATCGCCTTCTACAACGAGGTGGGACGACTGGGCACGGAGCTGGGCGTGTCGGTGAACGTGCACCCCCACTCCCATCACGGTTCGCTGGTCGAGAGCGCGGAGGAGTACGCCTACCTGCTGGACCACCTGGACCCGCGCTACGTGAGCTTCGGCCCCGACACGGGCCACATCGTGCGGGGCGGGCAGGACTTGCTGACCTGCCTGCGGACGCACCTGGCGCGGATCACGCACGTGCACGTGAAGGACGCCACGGCCGCGCGGGAATGGGTGGGGCTGGGCGAGGGGATGTGCGACTTCCCGGCGGTGATGGTCCTGCTGGAATCCGCGGGCTACCGCGGCTGGGTGGTCGCCGAGGAGGAATCCGAGGCCGCGCGCCGCAACGGCCTTGCCGCCGTGCGCGCGAACCGTGACTACCTGCGCTCAATCGGTCACTGACCGGAGTCGGCGCGCCGAGGCGGCCTCTTCCGCCGCCGGCGCGGGGGCGGGCACGGTTGTCTCAAGCCGACTCGAGGGAGGTATCGCCAGGGATGGACAGACCATCGGCATACAGGGTTTCGTGGCGCGTGGGCGTTCCCCATTACGAGACCGACGCCGCCTTCGCTAGGCTGCTCGGCCTGG
The DNA here is from genome assembly GCA_964608495.1 of uncultured Armatimonadia bacterium. Classification (GTDB taxonomy): domain Bacteria; phylum Armatimonadota; class Zipacnadia; order Zipacnadales; family FEN-943; genus JAKORR01. The sequence goes on from CAZSOQ010000188.1 coordinate 3,017, forward strand.
TGGGCGACTTCCGCCTCGTGCTGGACGAGGTGGCCCTGTTCGACAGCGTCACCCATCACCTCTACCTGCCGCTGGAGGCGCTGGCCGAGCGCGCCTCGATCATCGAGCGCCGGCTTGCCGCGCTGCGGCGGGAGGGCATACCCAGCGTCGGCATCAACGTGCTGGCGACCATCGGTCACATCAACGAGGCCTGGGACTACATGCCGCCGCTTCCCTTCCAGCCGATGGTCGGGCACGACGGCAGCGTATCGCGCGGTTGCGCGTGCCCCAACACGCTGGAGCACCGTGAGTACGTGCGGGCAAAGTACGGGCTTATGGCGGGGGCGAGGCCGGACTTCGTCTGGGTGGACGACGACATCCGCATGCACAACCACGGCGTGGCCTACGCCTGCTTCTGCCCCACGTGCCTGGCGCTCTTCGCCGAGGAGACGGGCCGAGAGTACGACCGCGAGGGCCTGGTGCGGGCGCTCAACGACCCCGAGGCGGGGGACGTGCGGCGGGAGTGGGTGGATCACAACGTGCGCACGATCGAGTCGCTCCTGGCAGACGTAGGGGATGCCCTCCGGTCGGTGAACCCCGAGATCGCCACCGGGCTCATGACCGCCGGGCCGGGGTGGACCACCTACTCGGGCCACGCCTTCGACCGGTGGTTCAGGGCGCTGGGGGCGTCGAAGGCCAGGCCCGGCGGAGGTTTCTACTCGGACGCCGGCCGGCTGGAAGTGCTGCTCAAGGTCTTCGAGGTCGCCCGACAGCGGGTGGCCCTGCCCGACACGGTCACCGACTGCCAGTACGAGCTGGAGAACTTCCCCTACCAGGCCCTGCGCAAGGCCGCGGCGTCGGTGGTGAACGAGTGCACCCTTTCGCTGGCCGCGGGACTCAAGGGCGTGGCGGTGAACGCCTTGCCCATGTGGGGGCCGCCCTACGATGACCAGATCCCGGTGCTTCATGCCATCGCCTGCGCGCGGCCGATGTGGGAGCTGCTTGCCGCTCACGTGGAGGGCCTGCCGCTCGTGGGGCTGTGGGGCGCGTGGCGGCACGATCTCGCGGCCCGTCGCCGAGTGCTGCCCGGCGAGGACTGGTTCGGCCACAGCCCGGCGCACGACATCAACCGGCCCAACCTTCTCGCGGAGATCGGCGTGCCGATGGGCGTCGAGCCGACCGGCTGCGGAACGATCCTCTGCGGTCGCGTGGCGGAGGCCTTCGACGACGCCGAACTGGCGGAGATGCTGACGGGCGGCGTGCTGATGGACACGGCGGCGCTGCAGGTCCTCGCCGATCGCGGCCTCGACCACCTGGTGGGCGTGCGGGTGTCAGAGCGGCGCGACAACGGGATGATGGAGCGGTTCACGGACGATCCGCTGAACGGCGAGCACGTCGGCCAGGTGCGGGATGCGCGGATCGAGTTCTGGGGATCGTCCGCCGGGCTGGCCGACGAGCTCGAGCCCACGCAGCCGGGCGTGCGCACCCTGGCGGTGCTCGAGGACTACTTCCAGCGCCCGCGCGGGGCCTGCCTGACGGTCTACGAGAACCCGCTGGGGGGACGAGTGGCCGTGATGGGCTACGCTCCGTGGATGTTCGTGCACTCGGGCGCCAAGCGCTGCCAACTGCTGGACATCGCGGACTGGATCAGCCGCGAGGCGCTGCCGGTGCGCATCCAGGAGACCGTGCCGCTGGTGCCCCTGGTGCGCCTGGCACCCGACCGGTCACGCGGGGCCGTGGTGCTGCTCAACACGGGGCTCGAGAAGATCGCCACCGCGACGCTGCACCTGCGCGTGCCCGACCTGCCCGTGCACCTCGCCACGCCCGAGGGCGTCGTGGAGGTCGAGCCGCAGCGCCGGGAGGACGGCCTGTGGGTCGAGCTTCACGAGGTCGAGGCCTGGACGACGGTGTGCCTGCTTCTGGGCTCGCGGCCCTGACCGGGCGGGCGCGGGCATGGCGGGGCAGCACTGGGCGCGCTGGGCGCCCTGGGGCGTCGCCGAGCGTCGTGGTCGCCCGCAGTTGGGAAGCCACCAAGGAGGGTTGAGATGAACGATACGAGGCTGTACAGCAAGGTCTACGGGTGCCTGGCGGCCGGCGCCATCGGCGACCAGCTCGGGCGGCCCGCGGAGGGATGGCACTACCGCGACCTCGAGGAGCGCAAGGGCCGCCTGACCGACCCCTGGGAGACCAGCGACCGCACCGAGGGCGGCGACCGCAACTTCGACATCGGCACCGACGACACGGCCCTCGGCCAGATTCTGTGCCACGCCTACCTCGAGAAGGGCGGTCGGATCACCGTCGAGGACTACGCGCGCCAGTGGCTTCGGGAGATGCAGCCCACGCGGTTCTTCTTCTGCATGCGCAACACCTACGAGCTGCTGAAGATGGGCTACTCACCGCGGCTCACCGGGGCGCTGAACATCGTGACGGGCAGCGGGCTGATGGCCATCAACCCGGTGGGGATCTACAACGCCTGCGACCCGGCGGCGGCCTATGCCGATGCTTTGGAGATCGCCGGGATGTACCAGCGGGACCTGGACCTGTTCATCCCCGGCGTCATCGCCGCCGCGATAGCCGCGGCCTTCCGCCCGGATGCGACGGTGGACACGGTGCTGGAAGCCGCGGTGCGCGTGGCGCCGAGGGAGCGCATGGTGACCTTCGACGAGCGGCGGTTCGACAACCTGTACGACACGCTGGCGCGGGCGATCGAGATCGGCCGGGCGAGTGAGGACGTTTACGCGGCGCGCGAGCCGCTCTACGCCGAGATGCTGCAGTATGGGGCCATTGACCCGCAGGAGGTCTTCGCGCTGACCTTCGGCATCTTCGCGGCATCCCGCGGGGACACGGAGCAGGCGATGCTCGGCGGAGCCAATATCGGGCGCGACTCGGACACGATCTCAAGCCTGAACGGCCAGTTGTGCGGCGCCATGAACGGCATCGAGTCCGTGCCCCGCCGATGGGTGGAGGGTCTCGAGGGCAGCGCCGGCGCGCAGCGCTTCCTCGAGACCGTCGCGGGCATGACGGAGCTCATCGCCGCGCGGCTGCGCAGCATGGAGCAGCAGGTCGGCTGGCTCAGGCAGATGACCGCGGCGAGCTGACGGGTCCCTCTCCGCCTAGCGGTTTCCCTGCTGCGGGCGAGCCCGCGGGGCCATCGCCTGCTGGAGCTTGGTCCACTGGGCACTGCTCAGCACCTTCTTTAGGCTGGCGTCCAGGCTGGACTTGATCTGGGTCATGGCGGTGGTCACGGTCTTCAGGTTGCCGCTGTTGAGCGCCTGCTCGCGCTTGGTCCACTGCGCGTCGTAGGTGGTGCGCAGGTTGAACAACTGCTCGTTGGTCACCTCGAGGTCGAAGGCCACCAGAGACCACGTCCGGTCAAGGTAGAAGGACTGGGACATGGCCTGGCGGTTGCCCTGCTGGCCCTGGCCTTGCGCCTGGCTCATGAGCTTCTGGGCGCGGGTCTGCACCGATTGCTGCCACTTGGTGAGCTTTGCCTTCTGGTCGGCTAGGAGCACTTCCTTCAGCTTGGCCTCGATGCTCTGCTTGATGGTTTTCATCGCGGTCTGGACGGCCTGGAAGTCCCTGTTCTGCCTGGCCTTCTCCATGGCCGCCTTGCGGGAGTCGTAGGTTTTCTGGAAGGTCGGGCGGATCTTGCCGAGCTGCACCTTGCTGGCATCACACTGGAAGGCGACGGCCGACCAGGTGCTCTCGAAGTACATCATGTCCCCGAAGTGCTGGCCGGCTCGCCCGCCCCTGCCGGGCCCGCCACCCGGTCCGCCCTGGCGACGGCCGCCGGGCTGAGCCTGGGCCCAGCTCGTCAGGATCAGACCGACGACCACCCCGAACACCATTGCTATGGAGGTCCTCTTGGCTCTGTAGCCGATGGCCTCGCCTGTCACGCTGCATTTCCCCTTCGCGTCGCCGTCGCCGCCCCTATCCACGAGTGAGGCGACGTGCTGCGCGTCGTGTGTTGACACCTCGGACGAACCGGGCGCCCGGTTGGTTCACTGGGTCCCGCATGCCTGGTTGTCGCGCAGAGCGGGGCGAACTTCGGGCGGGATGCCTGGTCTAAAGGGTCGTAGAGTGGCCGCGGGCCTTGCGCGCAAGTCGGTCCGGGGGCGTTGGGCCCCCAGGGGGTGGTACCGTGCGTGTCGGTTCGTTGGTCCGCCTGGGGATGGTGGCAGGGCTTCTCGCCTCGGTGCCGTGCCGGGGACTGAGGGCTCAGACCGAGCCCGTGGTTCCCCGGCTGGTGCGTGGGGCGGCCATCACGCTGAAGGTGCGGGACCTCGACGCGTCGAGGACCAGGCTTCTGCAGGCCGTGCAGAGCTTCGACGCCACGCCCCTTGGTTCGGTGGTCCGGGTCAACTTCCAGGGCAAGAAGGACGGCTGGGTGCGTTTTGCTCTGCCCGCCGAGCGTCTGCAGGGGTGCCTGGACGCGGTAAGGGCCCTGGGCATCCTCGCCGCCGAGAAGGTGGACGTGCGCGACAGGACGAGGGAGTATGAGGACCTCAAGGAGCGCATCAGCCATCTCCGCGCGCACGAGAAAGAGCTGCTCGAAACGCTCAACTTCCCGCGCCGGATGCGCGGCTCCGACATCCTCTACATGCAGGAGCGGCTTCTGACGACCCGCTTCGAGATCAGCGGCGCGACCCAGAGCCTGCTGGCTCTGGAGAGCTCCTGCCGCACCGCTTCGCTGGTGGTCTCGCTGTTTGAGCCCGAGCCTCGCCGCGGCTTGGACGTGGGCAACTGGTACGCGTCGGCGGCCCTTCGCGCCAGGACCTCCGCCTTGCGCCTCCTGGCGAAGGGCGTCACGGCGGGCGTGTTCGCCCTGTACTTCTCCTGGGTCTGGATACCGGCGCTGATCGTCCTGGCGATCCTGGGCGTCAAGCTGCGGGCGTGGGCGAGACGGCTCGACGAAGGCCGGCGCCCCGAGGCCCCCGGCTCCCCCGACCGCGGCGCGGCTCCGCCGGCTGACGATCCCTCGCAGTGACCCGAAGGCAGGTCTCCGCGCCTGGGGCAGGAAGGCCCGCGCGACCTGGTGGAGGACAGGGGAGGGCTGTGCCGGTCGCGAAGCACCCACGGGCCGGGCATGCCGGGGACGTCACTCTCGCAGCCCCCGAGGAGGAGCGCCAGGGATGGCCGCACAGCCAGCCGCACGCATCGCCTTCGTCGGCGCCGGCCGACACTCCACCGAGTCCCTCTACCCGAACATCGCGCACGTCCCGGAATTCGGCCTGGTCGCCGTGTGCGACCTTGACGCCGCCCGGGCCGAGCACGCCGCGCGCGCCTACGGCGCGCCTGAGGTCTTCACCGACGTCGAGGCTATGCTGGACGCGGTTCAGCCCCAGGGGGTCTGTGTCTGCGGACCGGCGGAGATGCACTACGAGGTGGGTCTGCGAGTCCTCCGGCGTGGGGTACCGGTCTTCGTCGAGAAGCCTCCGGCCCCCACGCTGGCCCAGGCCCGGGAGATGGCCGCTCTCGCCCGCGAGCATGGCGTCTGGGGCCAGGTCGGCTTCATGAAGCGCTTCGCCCCGGTCAACCTCATCGCTCGCGAGTACATGGCGGGCGGCGAGTTCGGCGCGCTATCCTCGATCACTCTGATCCACGGCTGCGGGCCCTACGACGATGCCCGGCGCATGTTGATGTTCAACGGCATCCACATGCTGGACCTGGCTCGCTTCCTCGCGGGCGAGGCGACCCAGGTCTTCGCTCACGGCTACAGCGACGGCGACGGCGTGCGCGCGGTGTGCGCGGGCCTGCGGTTCGCGGGGGGCGCGGTGGGTCAGCTCAACATGAACTCCGGCCAGCACTGGCAGGACTGCTTCGAGCAGACCTACCTCTCGGGGTCGGGAGCCGCGCTGCTCGTCGACTCCTGCTACTCCGTGGAAGTCATGTCGCAGGCGCGACGCTTCGCGCGGGGCGAGGGCCTGCAGCTCTATGGCTGGAGCGGCCGGTACTACGTCTCGGGCAACATGGCCGGCTGGCACCCCAGCGGCCACTATACGCGCGGCTACTGGGGGGAGCTCAGCCACTTCGCCCGCGCCGTGGCGGGCCTCGCCGAGCCCGGGCCGACCCTCGAGGACGGCGTCGCCGCGATCCGGCTGGTTGACGCGATCATGGCGAGCATCGAGTCGGGCACGCCCGTGGCGCCCTGAGCGGGCCCCCGGACCGTGAACCCGACGGATGCGCCATCGTATGACAGTGCAAGGACAACCCTTGTGGTCCGAGCTCCGTGCCAGCTCGGCCCGGGGTGGTCGTGGCGCCGACCGAGGAGTAGCCTCGCCATCGAGGGCCCTGCCTGAGGGCGGTCGTCGTGCCTGCGCTTCCGTCACCGGGCGCGGGGCGTCGGAAGGAGCGCGTGTCCCCGGACGGAAGAGACCTCCGGCCGCCAGGCCTGGAGGCTCACCGACGCCATGGCCCTAATCAAGTGCACCGAGTGCGGGGAGCGGATCAGCGACCGCGCCTTCATGTGTCCTCACTGCGGGGTCCCGACCGGCCGCGCGGGGCCCTTCGGCTACGAGTACCGCTCCGAGGCCACCATCCTCGGCATGCCGCTGGTGCACGTGGCTAGCGGTCTTGACCCAGCCACCGGGCGCAAGCGCATCGCCCGCGGCTTCATCGCCATCGGCGACGTGGCCGTGGGCGTCATCGCGTTCGGCGGTGTCGCCGTGGGGGGACTGGCCTTCGGCGGCTTGGCCCTGGGGGTCGTCGCCCTGGGCGGCCTCGCGATCGGCGTGCTGTTGGCCCTGGGGGGCGGGGCCGTTGGCTACATCGCCGCGGGCGGGCTGGCCATCGGCTACTACGCCTTCGGTGGCGCGGCCCTGGGAGCCCACGCCTTTGGCGGGAATATCCAGGATCCCGAGGCGGCCCGGTTCCTGGACCGCTTCCTTCCCGGCGCGGCCGACTTCCTCAGAAGCGGCAGGAGAGGCCTGTGACGGCGGCGCCCGGCGCGCTCCCCGCCGCCGCGACGGCCCGGGCCGAAGGCGCACTGCCCTTGCCCCCCGAGGTGAACCCGACATGAGCCACGTCCCTCGTCCGGCGCTCTGCCTGGCCTGGGTACTCCTGCTCGTCGCCGCCGCGCCCGCGGCCACCTATCACGTCGCCCAGAACCATCCCGCCGCGGCCGACGACAACCCCGGCACGGAGGAGAGGCCCCTCAAGACCATCTCCGCCGCCGTCAAATCCCTCCAGGCGGGCGACACCGTCCACGTCCACGCGGGCGTCTACCGCGAGCAGGTGGAGTTCAAGGCCTCCGGCAACGACTGGGCCTCGCCCGTCACCGTCGCCGCCTGGCCCGGCGACGAGGCGGTCATCAAGGGCTCCGACGTGGCGACCGGCTGGCAGAAGCACGAGGGCAACATATGGAAGAGGCCCGACTGGCCCGTGAACTCCCAGCTAGTCTTCGTCAACGGCGAGAGCCTGCAGCAGATCGCGGGCGAGATGGTCACGTACCTCGTCCAGGACGAGCGCTGGCGCGGTAAGGTGGGGGAGGGGCTGGGGGACATGACCT
>CAZSOQ010000189.1:0-10430 GCA_964608495.1 uncultured Armatimonadia bacterium
CCGTTATCCCTCCCCTGTCGCTCGTAGGCCCCTGCATCACCATCCGCAAGTTCTCCACCACGCCCCTTACCCCCCAGCGGCTCGTCGAGCTGGGCTCCATGACCGACGAGATGTGCCTGTTCGTGCAGGCCGCGGTGCAGGCGCGTCTGAATGTCCTGGTGTCTGGTGGAACGGGCAGCGGCAAGGCGACCACCCTCAACGCCCTATCGAGCTTCATCCCGGCCCACGAGCGGATCCTGACCATCGAGGATGCCGCCGAGCTCAAGCTCCAGCAGGGCCACGTGATCACCCTCGAGAGCCGGCCCCAGAACATCGAGGGCAAGGGCGAGATCAGCATCCGCATGCTCGTCCGCAACGCCCTGCGTATGAGGCCGGACCGCATCGTCGTCGGCGAGGTGCGCGGGGCCGAGGCCCTCGACATGCTTCAGGCCATGAACACGGGTCACGATGGGTCCATGAGCACTCTGCACTCGAACGGCCCGCGCGACACCCTCTCCCGGCTCGAGACCATGGTCCTGATGGCCGGCACCGAGTTGCCGTCGCGCGCCATCCGCGAGCAGATCTCCTCCGCGCTACACCTTATCGTCCACCAGTCCCGCATGCGCGATGGTACGCGCAAGATCACGCACATCACGGAGGTCCAGCGGATGGAATCCGATCAGGTCGTGCTTCAGGACCTGTTCGTGTTCCACCAGCACGGTGTGGACAGCGAAGGCCGGGTCGTGGGGGAGCATGTCACGACCGGCACGCGCCCGCTCTTCATGGAGCTGTTCGAGGCCGAGGGAGTGGCCCTGCCGGAAGACATCTTCGCGCCCCCGGGCGCCAGTAGGAGGTGGATGAGGTGACGCAAGTGGTGACGGCCGCCCTGATGGCCTTGCTGGCCGGCGCCCTTGTCTTCGGCGTGGTCAGCCTGCTCAGGTCACGCTCAGCCGACGATCCGATGGAGCGGGTGACCAGACTGCGCGGCGCCGGCGCCACTTCGCCCACGTCACGCCCGAGCGCCGCATCCTACAGGCCGAGTGCCGACCGCGCGCCCCTGCTAAGCTCCGTGCTGCGGGCCACCTCGCTGTGGGAGGAGCTTCAGATGGAGCTGCTCCGCGCGGGTGTGCTGCTACGTCCCTCGGAGTTGGTGGCCGTCGTGGCCCTGGCCGCGCTGGTTGGCGCCGCCGTCGGTCTGCTGGTGCTCAGGCAGGTCGCGGGTGGCATCCTCCTCGGCCTCGGTTTCGCGGCCCTCCCGTGGGTCCTCGTCAAGATCCGCCAGGCCAAGCGCACCCGAGACCTGGCCAACCAGTTGCCCGACGCCATTGACATGCTCTCCAGCGCCCTCCGCACCGGCTTCTCCTTCCTCCGCGGCGTCCAGACCGTGGCGGGCCAGATGCAGCCGCCCATCTCCGATGAGTTCCGCCGCCTGTCCGCCGAGGTCCAGATGGGGATGGGCACCGCCGAGGCCCTCGACAGCCTCGTGGACCGCACCCGGTGCTACGACCTCGAGCTGGTCGTGGCGGCCGTCCAGATCCAGCTCGAGGTGGGAGGCAACCTGTCCGAGGTGCTCGACAATATCGCGGACACTATCCGCGAGCGCATCCGGCTGCAGGGCGAGATCAACGCCGCCACCGCCGAAGTCCGTCTGTCCGCCAGCGTCCTCTTCGCCATGCCCATCTTTATTGCCCTCGCTGTGAACTTCCTCAATCCCGGCTACCTCAAGCCCCTCTTCACCACGCCCGCGGGCCTGATGATGACGCTGGTCGCTGGCATCCTCATGAGCCTTGGGGCTCTGATAATCCGCAAGATGGTGGATGTAGACATCTAGTAGAGGGGACTCAAAGTGCTGCTCATAATCCTAGTTCTCATAGCGGCGTGTGTCATTACCCTCCTGGTCGGGGTGCTCGGCCGGTCGCAGGGAGTCCTGACCCACGAGCGCCTGATCCAGGTCACCCGGCGCCGAGAGCGCATCGGCGGCGCCGTGCTCCAGGAGCTCTCTATCCCCCTCCACAGGCGCCTGCTGGCGCCCTGGGTGGCCAACGTAGCTAAGGCTATTGGCACTTCCACACCCGGTGGAGCCGTCAACCAGGTCCGTTCCCGCCTCGACCAGGCCGGGTACCCGGGCGGGCTCACCAGCGAGACCTTCATGGCTCTCCGTGGCCTCGCCCTCATCGTCTCTGCTGTCATCGGAGCCTGGATCAACCTGTCCTGGCACTCCGCCGAGCCACTCATGCGCCTGACCGTCACTCTGGCTTTCGTCGGGTTCGGCGCATTTTCTCCTCAATACGCCCTTGACGTTTACATCAGAAGGCGTCAGACTCAGATACGCAAGAGCTTGCCGGACATAATGGACCTGATGGTGGTTAGCACCGAAGCAGGCATCGGTCTCGACAGCGCACTCCAGGAAGTAGTAAAGCGCCGGTCCGGTCCGCTGGTATACGAGTTCGAGCGGCTCTTGTCCGAGCTTCGGCTCGGCAAGCCCCGGGCGCAGGCCTGGCAGGACCTGGCTGAGCGCACGGGCGTGGATGAGGTGCGACTGCTCGTGACGTCCCTGCTTCAGGCCGACGAGCTCGGTGTCAGCATCGGCAAGACGCTGCGTACACAAGCCAACGCGCTGCGCACGCGGCGCAGCTCGAGGGTCCGGGTCGTGGCCGCCACGATGTCGGTGAAGATGTTGTTTCCCATGATTTTCTTCATCTTCCCCGCCCTCCTTGTCGTGGTGCTCGGGCCCGCAGTCGTGTCCATCTCCACAGGCTTTCGCGGTGTGGGCTGGTAGGTCTCGGCAGGCCGAAGGGTGACGCTTGATGCGGTCCCGACCAAGCAACGAGACCGTACTGCATGCACTTATCATTGCTCGCGACCAGGGCAACACAGCGCAGCGGCTGGCCCGGGCTCTTCAGAGAACGGGCCAGGGCGACGCCCAGGTCGCCCACAATACTGAAGAAGCTCTGAATCTGCTCAGCGCCCAGCGCTGGGACGCTGTCCTGTGGGACGTCTCGGGCCCTATCCTTCCGGGTATGCCCGGCCTGCGGGAGATCCTGGCGCGACAGCCCGGCGCGGCCGTCCTCGTCCTCACCGGCCTCGACGAGCTGCCTATGGCTGTTCGCGCTCTTGAGGCGGGCGCTTCCTCCTACTTGCTCCTGGGCCCCCACAGCGAGATCGCCCTCGAGCCTCTCCTGGCCGCCGCTCTCGACACCGTCTCCCTTCGCGGCCATCTCGCCCGAGCCGAAGACCGAGGCGCTGTTCTCTCCTCGCGCCTTCGCCTCGTCGGCGAGCTAACGCAGGACGCTTTCTTCGTTGTCAGCCCTGCGGGGGGGGTGCTCTGGGCCAACTCTTCCGCCGAGAGCCTCGTCGGCCGTCCGGCCTCCGAGATCCTCGGCGCCAAGGCCGCCGGTCTCTTCCGGCCCAGCAACCTCATAGAGCGCGTCCTCGCCGTCCTGTCCGGCCAAGCTCATCCCGCCGAGCTGGTCGAGCAGGGCGGCGCGGTGCTCTCCTCCGGTGACGCGTCCAGCATCGTCGGTCTTGAGGCCTTTCTGAGGCAGACGTCGGGCTCCTTCCTCCTCGTCAACCTCTCCGCCGGCTCCCTGAGCGACAAGCAGGGCCGCCTCGCCGAGGTCGTCGTTGTCGCCTCACCCATAAGCCAGGAACACTTCCTCTCCCAGGAGCTGGCCGCCAGCAACCGTCGCCTCGACGGCCTGCTGGGCCTGGTCGCCGACGCCATTGCCTTCCTGGACGACAAGGGCACGATCGCCAAGCTCAACCGCCGCTTCGCCGATCTAGTCGGCGCTGCCGACGAGGCAGAATGCATCGGCCGGCCGGCCGGTGAGCTGCTAGGCGAGCCCCAGGCCGTGAGCTCCCTGCTGTCCGACGCCCTCGACCGGACCACGGAGGTCACAGCCTCCCTCCAGGTCCACCGTGCGGACGGCGCGCGGGTTCCCGTGGCTCTGCGGGCGGCCGCCGTGCGTGACAGGAACGGCGACCCTCTCGGCGCCCTGCTGGTCCTCGAGGCCGAGGCACCCGAAGGGGCCCAGCACCAAGAGCTGCGCCATCCCACCGAGGCGCGCCTGCTCCTGCGCTCGGTTGAGGCCGCCCAGGAGGCGAAGGACTGGCCCGACTCCCGCCCGGTCCTCGACATGGTGCTCGACATGGCCTGCAGCGCCCTTCCCTCCGACGCCGCCGCGCTTCTGGTCACCAGCGGCGACGCCGGCGACCTGCTGATGGCCCACCGGGGCCTATCCCTGGAGCTGGTCACGGAGCTCGCCCAGCTCGCCGCGCGCAAGCTGCCCGCCACGCCGGGAGTGGCGCCACCCAAGCCCACCCTCGTCCCGAGCCTGGAGGCCTATATGGCCGAGGCCGAGGACAAGCACCTGGCGGGGCTGCTCCTCGCCGAGGGCCTCAATAGCTGCGCCTTCGTCCCCCTGGCCGCAGGGGACCATCCCCTGGGCCTTCTCTTCCTGGGCGCGGCCCGCGCCGGCTCCTTCGGCCAGTCCCGGCCGGACGACCTGGCGGTCGTGGCCGCCGAGGCGGCTGCCATCGCTGCCGCGCTCGTATCCCAGATCAGACTCAGGCAGGAGCAGGCCGCCTTCTCCGAGGTGGCCCGGCTCGCCCTGGACCTTGCCCGTGCCTCCGACGTCACCGAGATCGTCACCGCCGCCGTCACCACCGCCGTCCGCGGCCTCAAGGCCCAGTGGGCCGCCGCGCACGTCCTGGATGCCCGCCGCGAGGAGCTCGAGTTCGCCCTTCGCGCCGACGCCGGTGGCGAGGTCACCGCGCGGGCCACCATGCCCGCCACCGCCCACGACGCCGCGTGGCAGGCCATCGAGCACGGCCGCACGGTCGTCCGCGGCGACGAGTCCGAGGGCGCCAGGACCACTCTCGCCGCCGCCCCCCTTCGGGCCGACACCGAAGTGATGGGCGCCCTCATCGTGGCCTGGCAGGGCCAGCGCCGCCTCTCCGACGACGAGACCAAGCTCCTCGAGCTTATCGCCCGCAAGACCGGCATAGCCGTTCTGCACACCCGCGTCTTCGAGGAGGAGACCTCGCGCATTTCCCAGATCCGCGCCGCCGCCACCGAGGCCCTCGAGCTCGAGGCCAGGGCCCGAAGCCTCCTTCAGGCCGCCGCCGCCGTCGAGGAGCTCACCGAGCTTGACGACATCCTTGCCTCTCTGGCCGAGGCCGGCCTGAGGATCATCGGCCTCGAGCAGATCTCCATCTACCTCGCCGACTACGAGAAGGGGCAGCTCACCGGCGCCGTGCTCGCCAGCGAGCCAGACGCCGTGCGCCCTCTGATGGAGAAGTGGCCTCTGCAGAAGGGGGACTCCGTCTACGCCGACGCCGCGCTGTCCGACAACCCCTACCTGGTCGCGGCGGTCGAGTCAGCCTCGGGCCAGTACGAAGCAGCCCTCATCCCCCTGCGCACCCAGGCCGCCCTCGTGGGTCTGCTCGTGGGAGCCAATCCCTCAACGGGCCGCCAGCTCTCGCCCCAGGACCTGCGCCTGCTGCGCGCCCTCGGTGGCCTGGCCAGCGTGGCGATAGACCGTGCCCGCGTGGACCAGATGCGCGACATGATGGCCCGTTCCGTCTCGCACGAGCTGCGCGCTCCCCTGGCCTCGACCAGGGCCTATGTCGAGGTCGTGCTCGACGAGGGCGTCGGCCCCATCAACCAAGAGCAGCGCGTCTTCCTCCAGCGGGCCGCCAACGCCTGCGACTACCTGCAGCGCCTGGTCGAGGACCTGCTGGACCTGTCGCGCTTGCGCGCCGGCGAGATCTCGCTGCAGCCCACCATCACTGACGTCCGCGAGCTCATCGAGCAGATCATAGACAGCCTGCGGGTCCGCGTGGACGAGAACAACGTCGAGATAGACGTCCAGGTGGCGCCCGAGGTGGCCGAGCTGATGGTGGACCGCACGCGCCTGGCCCAGGTGCTCACCAACCTGATAGATAACGCCGTCAAGTTCAACTACCACGGCGGACGGGTCACCGTGGTCGCCACCCTCGAGGGCCGCGAGGTGACCGTGGCCGTCACCGACACTGGCCCGGGGATTCCCGAGGGTGAGTGTGAGGCCATCTTCGACGAGTTCTACCGCGGGAAGAACGAGATGACCCAGACGCGCTCGGGGGCCGGCCTCGGTCTGGCCATCGCCCGACGCGTCACTACCTTCCTCGGAGGCACGCTCACAGTAGAGAGCGAGGTGGGCCACGGCAGTACCTTCTTCCTCCGCTTTCCCTATCACCCCCCCGACACCGGCGAGACGCCGGAGGGACACACAGAGGTGACGGAATTTGGCCCTGGAGAACGGCTTGAGAGTTCTGATCGTAGACGATGACCGGGACCTGGCCGCCGCTGTCTCGCGCGCCCTGGAGAACGCCGGCTTCAAAACCGTCCTGGCCTCTACCGCCAGCGACGCGCTGCGCATGGCGGCGACCGAGGAGCCGGACCTGATCATCCTCGATCTCACGCTGCCTGACATGGACGGCATCGAGGTCTGTCGCGAGGTGCACCGCGACGACGTCAGCATCCCCGTCATCATGCTCACAGCCCGCACGGACGAGACGGAGCGCATCGTCGGGCTCGAGGTGGGCGCCGACGACTACGTCACCAAGCCCTTCAGCGTCAAGGAACTGATAGCCCGCGTGAAGGCCGTGCTCCGGCGCGTTCGCGGCCAGGCTTCCCAGTCCCGCTCCGTCATCCGCGCCGGCGACATCGAGCTCGACCTCGCCGGCCACGTCGTCCACGTCGCCGGGCAGCCCATCGAGCTCACCCGCACCGAGTTCCTTATCCTGCAGACGCTCATGCAGAACCTGGGAGCGGTCGTCACTCGCGAGAGCCTTGCGGAGGCCGTCTGGGGCACCGACCTCCCCGACCCGCACCTCCTCGAGGTGCACGTCTCCAACCTGCGCCGCAAGATCGAGAAGGAGCCCCGGCGACCGGAGCACCTTCTCACCGTTCGCGCCGTGGGCTACAAGATGGTCTGAGCTTGCCCGGCCTGTCTGCCCCCGGCGAGGCCCGAGGCGGGTCCCTCCGTCGCTGGGCTTGTCCTCCGGTCGCCCTGTCCCGGCGTTCCCCTCTGCCACGAGCGCACCAAGAGGACTCGGGGGTCGAGTCCCACTCTCCCGCCCTGCGTGCCATGCGCCCGGCCTGCCTCCCCACCGCGACAGCCCGTTGGAGCAAGCACGACCACGGTCCATTACGTGCGGCTTCGCTTCGGCAAGGCCATGCAGAGTCCAAGTCGGCCTCCGTCAAGCCTGCGCCGGTTGACCTTAGGCCCCCTGTCGTGCTATATTTCACGCACCCCGTGACGGGGCGCTGCGGCGGGGCGCGAGCTAGCCAAGCTCTGGCCCTGAGGGCCTTCGTCTACCAAGCCCGTGGATCTCACCGAACTCGTCCTCAGCACGATCCGCCATATCCGCCCCATTGACGTGCTTGACATGGGGGCGGTTGCGTACTTCGTCTACCGCGCCCTGCTGCTCGTCCGCGGCACTCGCGCCATGGCCCTCCTCAATGGCCTGTTCCTCATCCTCCTCGTCATCTGGCTCACCTCTCCCCTTGAGACCTTCAACTGGCTGATCCGCAACCTGATGCTACCCTCCGTCATCGCCGTCGTCGTCATCTTCCAGCCTGAGCTGCGTATGGCCCTGGAACGCCTGGGCCGCGCCGGCCTGCAGGGCAGCCGCTCCCCCTACATGTCGCCCGAGGTACGCCACGGGCTCGTCACCGAGATAGCCGACACCATGGCCTACTTCTCAGCCAGTCAAATCGGGGCCCTGCTCGTCCTCGAGCGCAGCGCCCTGCTTACCGAGGTGGCCCGCACTGGCAAGACCCTGGACGCCATCTGCTCCCAGGAGCTGCTCGCAACGATCTTCTTCCCGCGCTCTCCTCTGCACGACGGTGCCGTCATCGTCCGTGGCGACCGCATCGTCGCCGCCGGGTGCGTCCTGCCTCATTCCGAGAGCCCGGGCCTCTCCGTCAGCACTGGCCTGCGTCACCGTGCCGCTCTGGGCATCACCGAGCGCACGGACGCCGTCGCGGTCGTGGCGTCCGAGGAGACGGGCAACATCTCACTGGCCGTGGACGGCACCCTAAGCCCGGCCCTGGAGAAGGTGGAGCTGATGGAGCGCCTGCTCCGCCTCTTCGAAGCCGAGCAGCACCGCTCCCGTCTCTTCTTCTGGCGGCGATGAAACCATGAGGGCCCTCCCGGCCGACCTCATCCTGCGTCTCGCCTACCAGTGGCCCCTCAAGGTCACGGCGCTCCTCATCGCCACCACCCTGTGGGTCTACGTGCTCAACCAGCAGAACCCCATCGTCACCCGCGAGTTCGCCATACCGGTGCAGGCGGTGAACCTGCCCAAGGACGTCGAGCTCCTGTCCATCACGCCCGACAAGGTCGACGTGACGCTCCGGGGCCGCGCCTCCCTCCTGTCGCGGTCGCCCGCGCCCGTCCTCGTTCGCACGGACCTCTCCGGCGGGTCGGTAGGCGGCCAGGACGTGCCCGTCCAGGTAGCGAGTCGCCCACCGGGCATTGACGTCGTCAGCCTCGGCCGCGAGTACGTCCGTGTCCGCCTCGACCTGTCCGTCAGCACTAGCCGGGCCGTCATCGTCGAGACCCCCGGCCTCACCGCCGAGGGCTACCGTGCCTACGCCGCCAGCACCCAGCCCGCCACTGTCTCCGTCGTCGGCCCTACCAGCATGGTCCAACGGGTGGCCAAGGTCGTTGCCATCCTCGACATATCCGGCCTCAGTGCCTCTGTGAGCCAGTTGGTGAAAGTCGAGCCCCGCGATGAGGTCGGTCTTGCCGTGCCCGGCGTGCGGGTCGAGCCCGACACCGTCCGCGTCGTCGTCCCCATCCGGCCCGTCAACACCAAGCTGCTCCCCATCTGGCCCGACGTGGGCGGACCGCCGGCCGGCTACCGGGTGCGGCGCCTGTCGGTCCGCCCGACCTGCGTCGTGGTCAGTGCCTCGCCGGAGGTGCTCCGCGGCTTGCAGACGGTCAGGACGGAGCCGATAGACATCCGGGACCTGCGCGGGACTCGCGCCTTCAGCGTCCGGCTCCGAGTGCCCAACGGCGTGTCCATCCTCGGCCCCGCCTCGGCGCAGGTGACCGTGGGCGTGGCAAGCCTCCCCGGGCCCACAGCCGAGCCGGACACCTCTCCTGAGGAAGGGCCGGGATCCCAGGGGGAGCCACCGGTCGAGTCCCCCGAAGCGCCTCCTTCGACCGGGCCTGGTCCGGAGGAGCCGCCGAGCAACGCGGTGCCCCCCGGGGAATCACACGGTGCAGCCGGGTCTCCCACATCGTCGCAGCCGAAGCCGACAGAACGCTGATCTGGAGGAGCTGCTGGCCATGGGGCAGATCTCGCTGACTGATATTCTTGACCTGTTAGGGGAGGAAGCGCTGGAGGACCGTCACCCGGCGCGCAAGGCCCGTTTCCGCCGTCTGCTTGCTCAGCCCAAGTGGATGCCCGCCGACCTCAAGCCGTGGATTGACGAGTGCCTGGAGAAGGGGTCTCAGGCGCGCCCGATCTATTTCCACGCCTTTCAGGACATCGTCGTCTCCGTTGGCCTGCATCTGGGCATGAAGGCCGAGTATGGCCTCTATGGCCGCAGCCAGGAGATCGGCTATGACGGCAAGTGGAACGCCGCCAGCGACCGCGTCATACTGCTCGAGGTGAAGACCTCTCCCTGGCCCGTCCCCTCCGTGCACCAGCTCGGGTCCTACATGAGCCGCTACGCGACCCACTTCGGCCTGGACCCCGATACCGTCTACGGCCTCTTCGTCGTCGGCCCCGGCGACTTCACGCCTCTTCTCGACCAGATCAAGGGCGGCGAGTACCGCTCCCGCATGAAGATGATTGAGGTCTCGGACCTGCTCTCCCTCTGGCAGTTGAAGCTGGACCTCGAGGCCCGCGCCTGGGTCGGGCCTGTCTCACCTACCGTCCAGAACCTGCTCTTCCCCTTCGAGAGCGTGAACGTCGGCTCCATCCTCGCCCTCATCCAGGAGGTGGCGGTCCGTTCCCAGTCGCCCGCCGACGCCGATCCGCCCCAGGACGCACCCGAGGCCCAGGAATGGAGCCGGTCGGAGTTGCTCGAGCTGCTCGGGGCCACGACACCGGCCCAGCGCACCCTCATCTGCGCCCTCTGCGCCGCCGGTGGGGACGCCCTTGCCACCGATGCCGTGGTCTCGCTGATGAGCACCGCCGCCCGCGAGTGCCCGGGCCTCATGCCCCCCGACAACATCACCAGCCGCACCTTCGCCGGGGCCATCGCCTCTCTGCACCGTCTGTGTCAGCATAGAAGCCGGGAGATCTTCTTTGAGCGCACTCCCGACGGCTACCGCCTGGGCGACACCTACCTGGACTGGGTGGTCGAGTGGGCTTCGGGTCAGCAGCTCGTCATCACCCCCGAAGCCCCCGAGTTCACCCTGGGATCCGAGGCCAGCGGCGAGCGATAGAGG
>CAZSOQ010000190.1:0-4935 GCA_964608495.1 uncultured Armatimonadia bacterium
CTCGGTGGGCTCGTTGAGCTCGGCGCGCTCGAGGCCGACCTTGCCGATGTCGTGGAGGATGGCGCCGAAGCGGACGAGGTCGAGCTCCTCGGGCGAGAAGCCCATCTCCTGGGCGAGGGCTTCGGTGAGCTGGGTGACGCGCTCGGAGTGGCTGTAGGTGGCGCGGTCGCGGGCCTCGATGGCGGAGGTGAGGGCGCGGACGGTCTCGTAGTAGTTGCGGCGGATGTCCTCGTAGAGCTCGGCGTTCTCGATGGCGATGGCGGCCTGGTTGGCGAAGGCAGTCAGCAGGTCAATCTCGCGGCGGTTGAAGGCGCGGCGCTGGACGGAATAGACGCGGATGACGCCCTGGACGGCGTCCTTGGAGCGCAGGGGCACGCTGAGGACGGCGTGGATGCCCTCGCGGCGAGCGGCGTCGGGATACTGCCACATTTCGCTCTGGCCGACGTCGCGGGCCTGGACGGGCTCGCCGGCCATGACGCGCTGGTCCACGGGGCTGTCCTCGACGCGCACGGTGCCCTTGCCCCAGTAGCGTTCGCTGAGGCCGTCGAAGGCCTCGAGGCGGAGCTCGCCGCTGCGCTGGTCGTAGAGGCGGATGGCGCAGCCCTTGGCGTCTATGACCTGGAGGGCGTTCTTGACGATGAGCTCGAGGACCTGGCGGAGGCGGAGGGTGGAGCTGAGGCTCTGGGCGACCTCGTAGAGAGTGCGGTTCTCGGTGGCGCGGCGACGCAGCTCGTGGGAGGCGCGCGAGGAGCTCATCGCGATGATAAAGAAGACGACGGCGCGGACGACGGGGTCCCAGTCGCCCTGGGGGATGCGGGTGCCGTCGGCGAGGACGCGCGCGGGGGCGCCATGGCCGGTGAGGGCGGCGGCGAGGAGGGCGACGATGATGGCGCCGTAGTCGCCGAAGGCATAGCCGGCGAAGATGATGGGGAGATAGAAGAGATGGATGGCGATGCTCTCGGTGCCGGAGATGTAGACCAGGACGCTGACGGTGCCCAGGCCCACGATCAGTGGGAGGACCCTGGCGACGAGGGCCCAGATGTGGGACTTGATGTCCTTGCGCTGGGTTGACGGCGCTGGGGCACCGGATGTCGTCATGGCTAGCGCACCTTGGTCCCGGGTGGGCAGTCGCGATCTAGCACTACTAGCCCGCATGGCTCCCGTTCGCCGGCAGCCAACACCATCCCGTGAGACCTAACGCCTCGTATGGTGGCAGGTTCCAGGTTGGCGACGAGAACCACGGTCTTGCCGAGCAGGTCGCCGGGGCCGAAGGTGGGAGCAAGTCCGGCGACGACGACTCTGGGCGCGTCCTCGCCCACGTCGAGGGTGAGCTGGAGGAGCTTGTCGGCGCCCTCGATGGGGTCCACGGAGAGGACTCGGGCGGCGCGAAGGTCGAGCTTCTGGAACTCCGCGAAGCTGATGAGGAGGGCGGAATCGGGGTCGGGCACGGGCGTCGCCTCCTGGTGGCGGGTCTTGCGGACTCGGGAGAGGTCCACGCGGGGGAAGATGGGCCTCGGCTTGGTGACCTGGACGCCGCCGGGGAGGGCGCCGGCGCGGAAGTCGTCCCAGCTCATGGCAAGACCGGCGCCGGCGAGGCCGAGCTGGCGCCAGATTTCGTCGGCGGCGGCGGGCATGACGGGCGAGATGCCCAGGGCGGCGACGCGGGCGGTATCGAGGACATCGTAGAGGGCGGCGGCGGCTTGCTGGGTCTTGCCCTCGCGCAGGAGGTTCCAGGGCTGGCGGCCGTCCACGAACTTGTTGCCGGCGCGGACGAGCTCCCACAGGGCCTCGAGGGCGCGGCGGAAGTCACAGACCTCGAAGGCGGCCTCGTAGCGGGCGCGGATTTCGCCGGTGAGGTCGGCGAGAGCGCCGGTGTCGCCGTTGGGCTGGGGGATCTTGCGGTCGAAGCCCCTGGAGAGCAGGGGCAGCGTTCGGTTGAGCAGGTTGCCCAGGTCATTGGCGAGGTCGGCGTTGAAGCGCTCGAGCACGTTGTCCATGGCGAAGGTGCCGTCGAGGCCGAAGGGGACCTCGCGGAGGAGGTAGTAGCGGACAGCGTCCACGGCGATGTCGGGGTGGGCGCCGGACATCTCGGCCAGGGTCCGGGCGGATTCGACAGGGTCGAGGACGTTGCCGAGGCTCTTGCTCATCTTGGCCTGGCCGACCTGGTCGTCGGTGGCGGCCATCCACCAGCCGTGGGCGAAGAGGGTGCCGGGCAGGGGCAGCCCGAGCGCCATGAGCATCGCGGGCCACAGGGTGGCGTGGAAGCGGGGCAGGATGTCCTTGGCCATGAACTGCACGTCGGGGGGCCAGGTGCGAGCGAACCTGTCGTCGTCCTGCAGGTAGCCGGCGACGGTGAGGTAGTTGATGAGGGCGTCGAACCAGACGTAGATGCTCTGGGTCTCGTCGTCGGGGACGGGGATGTCCCAGGGACTTCGCTGGCGGCTGATGCAGTTGTCGAGCAGGCCGCGTTGGGCAAAGGAGACGACCTCGTTGCGGCGCTGGTCGGGGAGCAGGAAGCCGGGGTGCGCGGCGATGTGGTCGAGCAGCGGCGCGGCGTAGTTGCTGGTGCGGAAGAAGTAGGCCCGCTGGGCGACCTTCTCGACGGACCGGCCGCAGTCGGGGCAGCCACCGTCCACCAGCTCGTGCTCGCGGAGGTAGGCCTCGCAGGGGACGCAGTACCAGCCCTCGTAGGTGCCGGGGTAGATGTCGTCCTGGTTGCGGAGCCTGCGGAAGACCTGCTGGACGACGGCCATGTGCTCGGGCTCGGAGGTGCGGATGAAGCGGTCGTATTGGATGTGGTACCTGTGCCAGGCTTGCTGCCAGGGGACCACGATGCGGTCCACATAGGCCTGGGGCTCGACGCCTTCAGCGAGGGCGGCCTGGTAGACCTTCTGGCCGTGCTCGTCGGTACCGGTGGCGAAGAGGACGGTGTGGCCCCGGAGGCGATGATAGCGCGCGAGGGTGTCGGCGGCCACGGTGGTGTAGGAGTGGCCGATGTGGGGCAGGCCGTTGACGTAGTAGATGGGCGTTGTAATGTAGAAGACTTTCGCGCCTTCCTGATCGGACTGCATTGTATCAAGTCACCATCCCAGCCAGGTGCCGGCGAAGGGCAGCCGGCTGCGAACCCGGCCCCCCTGGCGACAGGACCACCGGCGAAGGCGACCGCCCTCGCTAGCGGACCTGTCAGCCCGAGGGGGCGCAGGATTCGCCGCGGGAGCCGGTGCGACTGCAGAAGGTCGAGAGCCTGCGCACGGTCTTCCTGGACCGGCACTGGGGACACTGCTGGGGCTTGCGCGCCTGATCGCGCCCGAGCAGCCGCTCGAACTCCTCGCCGCAGGTCTCGCACCGATATTCATACAAGGGCAAGCCTCGTCACCTCTCGGGAAGCCGGCCACCGGGGGCGCCGGGGCGGCGGTTCGTCGCGAAAGTCATCGGGCCGCGCAGGACCTGCAGGAGCCGGCCGTGCAGGACGCGCAGGCACTGCCCCCAAGGCGGGTGGAGCCGCCGTCGGCGCCGCCCCGCGATCTCATGAAGCACGAGGACATTTTGCGGTGCGTGCTGCGCTTGCCGCAAGCCCTGCAGGCCGGTAGGTCGTCCTTCGCCGATCGGGAGCGGAGCAACTCGAACTCGCAGCCGCAGGTGCCACACTCGTACTCGTAGACAGGCATGGTCATTCGCCTCACTTGTCACCGCTGCGCTTGCGTCGCCATCGGGGACGCCGGCGGCGACCGCCGCTCGCACCGCTCTTGCCCTCCCCCTCCTCGGAGCCGGCCTGCTGGCGATCCTGGGACTGCTGGGACGCCGGGGCGTCGCTCTGTTCCTGGTCGCCGGAGTGCTTCGAGGAGTCCTTAACCTCCGGGCCGGGGACTTCACCGGCACTGGATTCCCGCCTTCGGCGTCGGCCACGACCTGAGCGACGGGGACGGGAAGCGGAGGGCTCCTCCTCGGCGCCCTCGGGCCGCCGGTCGGGCTCGGGTGCCACCACCTCGGCCTCGGGCTCCGGCTGACCTCCGGTCAACTCGGCCAGGGAGAAGACGACGGTGGAGCCCTCGTCGAGGGCGACGGTGACCTGCTGGGTGAGCAGGTTAACGGACTGCACGCGGCCTGGGCCGCGCGGGGTGTCGAGGGGCTTGCCCACGTCGGGCATCTCGTCGGCGAGGTCACGATAGGTCTCGTGCTCGTAGAGCAGGCAGCACATGAGGCGGTCGCAGAGGCCGCTGAGCTTGGCCGGATTGAGGGCGAGGCCCTGCTCCTTGGCGATGCGGATGCCTACGGGGTCGAAGGTACGCAGGAACTGAGCACAGCAGAGGGGACGGCCGCAGGGGCCGATGCCGCCGACGAGCTTGGCGTGGTCGCGGACGCCCACCTGGCGCAGCTCGATGCGACAGCGGAAGATGCGGGCCAGGTCCCTGACGAGAGCGCGGAAGTCCACGCGGCCCTCGGCGGCGAAGTAAAAGACGAGGCGACGGCCGTCGAGGGTGTAGTAGCAGTCTATCAGGCGCATGGGGAGGTTGTGCTCGGCGACGCGCTCGGCACAGCCGGCGAGGGCTTCGTCGCGGCGGGCGTTCTGGTCCTCGCGCCGCCTAAGGTCGGCGTCGGAGGCGCGGCGGAGCAGGGAGGGCATGGCGGCCACCTGGTCGGCGGGAAGGTAGACGAGGCCCGTGACACGGCCCAGATCCACGGCTCGCTCGAGCCGGGCCACGACCATGTCGCCGGGAACGAGGTGCAGGTCGTCGCGGCGGAAGTAGACGACGGGCTGGCCGGGGTCGAAGGCGACGCCCACGGCGAGGGCCTTCTCGGGGGCGGGCGAAGGTTCGGTCGCGACCTCGGGCGGCTGCTCGCCGGGGCGATCGGCGCCGTCCGGGAGGTCCGGCGAGCCCTCCTGGGGCCGATCCGGGTCGTCCCCGGGCTGGTCGGCTCGGTCCCGCGGAGCAC
>CAZSOQ010000190.1:4945-10424 GCA_964608495.1 uncultured Armatimonadia bacterium
TCGCTGTCCAGGTCCTCTGTATCTTCTGGCGTATGCCGGGTGTCCATGATGGGCTTATTCCATTGCCGGCGTATCAGGCCGGTTGGGCGGCCGGCCGGCCGGCCGCGCGACTCCGTTCCCTGATTCTATCAACAAGCCGGCCGAGGACGTCCTCGACGGCCGAAAGCATCGCGTCACTGTCTCTGCGATCGGCGGCGAAGCTGACCTCGTGCTCGGTGGCGGTGAACTGGGGGAGGCGATTGCCGCCGAGGTCCGTGCCCTTGCGGCGCACGGGCCGGTAGAGGCCGATGAGAAGGTGGCACTCGCGCGGGCGCAGCTTGGCCCTGTCGTCGAGGAGAAGGGTGACCTTGCCGTCGCGCCAGGCGAGCTCGGTGGCGCCGGCCTGCCAGCAGAGCACGCGGAGCTTGGCCAGGCGGGCGAGGTTGTGGACGAGGGTGGGCACCTTGCCGTAGCGGTCGCGGAGCTCCTCGAGGATGTGGTCAATCTCTTCGGCGCTCTGGGCGTCGCCGAGCCGGCGGTAGGCGGCGATGCGCTGGTGGTCCTCGGGGATGTACTCGGAAGGGATGACGGCGGCGATGGGCAGGTCAATGCTGGCGTGGCGGTCGCCCAGGTAGGCGAGGTCGCCGGAGAGGGCCTTGACGGAATCGGCGAGCATCTCGCAGAAGAGGTCGAGGCCGACGGCGGCTAGCTGGCCGCTCTGCTCGGCGCCGAGGATGTCGCCGGCGCCGCGGATCTCGAGGTCGCGCAGGGCGACCTTCAGGCCACTGCCCAGGTCGGCGAACTCCTCGATGGTGCGCAGGCGGCGCTCGGCATCCTCCGTGAGGTGCTCGGGATAGCGGTAGAGCAGGTAGGCGTAGGCCTGCTGGTCGGAGCGGCCGACGCGGCCGCGGAGCTGGTAGAGCTGGGCCAGACCGAGGCGGTCGGCGTCGTCCACGATCATGGTGTTGGCATTGGCCACGTCGAGACCGTTCTCGACGATGGTGGTACAGACGAGCACGTCAATCTCCTGGCCGTAGAAGGCCATCATGACGTGTTCGAGGTCGGCTTCGTCCATCTGGCCGTGGCCGATGGCGATGCGGGCCTCGGGGACGAGGCGCTGGAGGTGGGCGGCGACATGCTCGATGCTGCGGACGCGGTTGTGGAGGAAGTAGACCTGGCCGCCACGGGCGAGCTCGCGGCGGATGGCCTCGCGGATGAGGTCGTCGTCGCGCTCGCGGACATAGGTACGGACGGGGAGGCGCCCGCGGGGCGGGTCGTTGATGACGGTGATGTCGCGGATGCCGCTGAGGGCCATGTTGAGGGTGCGAGGGATGGGAGTGGCGGTGAGGGTGATGACGTCCACGGTGTGGCGGAGCTTTTTGAGCTTTTCTTTCTGGGCGACGCCGAAGCGCTGCTCGTCGTCAACAACGACGAGGCCGAGGTCGCGGAAGCGGACGTCGGACACCAGGAGGCGGTGGGTGCCGATGACGATGTCCACGCTGCCGTCCCTAAGCCCGTCGAGGACGCGGCGCTGCTCGGCCTTGGTCCTGAACCTGCTGAGCATCTCGACGCGGACGGGATAGGGGGCGAGGCGCTCGGTGAAGGTGTGGTAGTGCTGCTCGGCGAGGACGGTGGTGGGAACGAGTACGGCGACCTGCTTGCCGTTGAGGACGGCGATGAAGGAGGCGCGGATGGCGACCTCGGTCTTGCCGAAGCCCACGTCGCCGCAGACGAGGCGGTCGGCGGGGCGGTCGCCGGCCATGTCGGCCTTGATGTCCTCGATGGCGCGGAGCTGGTCGGGGGTCTCCTCGTAGCGGAAGGAGGCCTCGAGCTCGTTGAACCAGGGGCTGTCGGTGTGGAAGCAGTAGCCCGAGGATTCCTCGCGGGCGCGGTAGAGCGTGAGCAGCTCCTGGGCGAGGAGCAGAGCCGAGCGGCGGGCGTGACGCTTCTGGCGGTCCCAGCGCTTGCCGTGGAGGGAATGGACCGTGGGAGGCTTGCTGTCGGCGCCGATGTACTTCTGGATGCGGTCGAGCTGGGTGACGGGAACGTAGACCCTGTCGGCCTCGGCGTACTCGATGAGCAGATACTCGCGCTCGAGGCCGTCAATGCGCTCGCGGACCATGCCGCGATAGATGCCGATGCCGTGGTGGATGTGGACGACGTAGTCGCCCTCGCTGAGCTCGCGCAGGGAGGTGATGGAGAAGCCGGGCTTGTAGGCGAGGTCCTCGCCGCGTCGGATGCGCTGCCAGCCGAAGATCTCGCGGGAAGTGAGGACCACCAGGCCGGCGGAAGGCAGGGCGAAACCGGCGCTGAGCTCACCGCGGGCGACGTGGACACAGCCGCGCTCGACCTGCGAGGGATCGGGCAGGAGCTGGGCACGGTCGAGGCCGCGGGCGCGGAGGGCCTCCAGGGTGTCCTCGGTCTGCCTGGTGCAGACGACGACGGTGCGACCCTCCCGGCACCACTTGGCCACGCCCTCGACGAGCAGGTCCATGCGACCGCCGAAGCTGTCGGGCGGCGGGGTGCTGAGCTCGACCTGGTCGAGGAGGGGCTCCCAGGGGACCTCCGAGCGGATCATGCTGAGGTGGACGGTGCGACGGCGCCAGGACCTCTGGCGCAGATACTTGGCGACCAGGGCCTCGAAGGTGAGGCAGGCGGACTGGGGCAGGCGCAGGTGGGTGCCGAGCTTCACGGCGGCCTGCTCGGCGCGGGCCAGGTCCTCGGCAAACTGCTCGCCGGCCTGCTGGACGCGGGCAGGCTCGTCAACGATCAGGGCGGCGTCGTCGGGCAGGTAGTCGAGGACGGTGTTGAGCTGCGGGTACAGATAGGCGACGTAGTGGAGCAGGTCGGGAGTGGGCCTGAGGGCCTCGAGGGCCTCGACGTCGGACTTCATCCTGTCGCGGAGGCGCTCGGCCTCGCGGGTCTTCTCGGCGTCCACGAGTCGGTCCAGCTCGCGGCGGAAGGCGGTGCGGATGGAGGGCAGGGCACGGTCCACCCACTCGCGGGTGAGAAGGACCTCGCCCGCCGGGGGCACGGCCAGGTTGTCAAGGTCGGCGGTGCTGCGCTGAGAGCCGGGCTCGAAGTAGCGGAGGGATTCGATCTCGTCGGCGAGGAACTCGAGACGGACGGGATAGAGACAAGTGGGGGGGAAGAGATCAACAATGCCGCCCCTGGCGGCCATCTGTCCCGGGGCCTCGACCAGGGGGACGCGCTGGTAGCCAAGGGCGACGAGGATTCGGAGCAACTCGTCGCGGTCGCGCTGCTCGCCGCGGCGCAGCTCGACGCGGGCCGCGGCCCAGACCTCGCGGGGAGCGGTGAGGTGCTGTACGGCCTGGACGGGCGCGACGACGAGAGTGGGCCGACCGGAGGCGAGGCGGTCGAGCACGCGCAGGCGCTGGGTGACCTCGTCCACCTGGGGGAGGACGCCATCATAGAGAGCGCCGGCGACCTCGGGGTAGAAAAGCACGGCGAGGGGCTCGCTGGCGAGGGGCTCGCGATGGGGCCCGCCATCGGGGCCGCCGGCAAAGAGGTCGGAGGCGTCGTCCACGAGGGAGCGGGCGCGCTCGGGGCCGTAGGTAAGGACAAGGGCGGAGCGGCCGGGCTCGAGGCAGAGGTTGGAGACGACGAAGCTGCGGCCGGCACCGACGCCGCGGACCAATAGAGGTCCGCCGCCTGCGGCGGCTCTCTCGATGGCCAGCAGGGCGTCGTGGTCTCCGGCCAGATTCCGTAAGGCTCTAGCAAGGCAAGGCAACTCGGATCTCCGCGCCCTGGTGCGGGCGCCCGGCTATCAAAACCACCCTAGCCCGAGATCGGCTCGGGCGGGTGGTCCAGCCCCGGATTCTTTCGCGGCAACCACGGATTCAGGAACCAGTTTACCCGTTGTGGAGCCGCTCCCACACTAGCTGAGCCGCGCCATAGAGGCCCGCGTCGTTGCCGAGCTGGGCCGGCACGATGTTGCTGGGATGGAACTTGCCGCGGCTGATCTGGCTGCGGGCGGCGACGGTCCGTCGGATGGGCCCGAAGAGGACGTCACCGGCGGCGGCGATGCCACCGCCGAGGACGACAAGGTCCGGGTCCACGAAGACGATGCCGGTGCAGATTCCTAGGCCGATCCACTCGCCGACCTGGGCCATGACCTCGAGGGCGAGGTCGTCGCCCTGCTGGGCGGCCGCGGCAATCATCCTGGGGTCTATTCGCTTCAGGTCGCCCTCGCAGAGGGTGAGAAGGAGGGTCTCGCGGCCGGATTGGATCTTGCTGATGGCCAGGTTGATGATGGGAGTGCGGCCGGCGAGGGCCTCGAGGCAGCCGTGGTTGCCGCAGCCGCAGGGGGGGCCGTCAGCTTTGACGATGGTGTGACCTATCTCGCCGATGAGCTGCCTGGGTCCGCGGATGACCCTGTTGTCGAGGGCGACGCCGCCGCCGATGCCGGTGCCCAGGGTGAGCAGGAGCATGTTGTGAGCTTCGCGGCCGGCGCCCCAGCGGAGCTCGGCCAGAGTCGCGCAGAAGGCGTCATTGGCCAGGAAGACGGGCATCTCGAGCAGCTCGGAGAGGATCGGGCCGGCGTCGGTGCCGTCGAGGGCGGGAAGATTGGGGCAGATGGAGATGCGGCCCGTCTCGGGGTCCACGACGCCCGGTATGCCGATGCCCAGACCGACGGCCTCGCCCGGGGTGGCTTGGGCGGCTTCCCGAGTGCGTGCCGCAAGCTGGTTGAGGATCAGGCCGGGGTCGTCGGTCCTGGGGGTCTTGTAGGAGGCGCTGTGGAGCAGCGTGCCATCGGCATCCAGGGCGCCGGCGGCGAAGGTCGTGCCGCCGAGGTCTACCCCCAGAGCTATCCTCTTGTCACTGGGCATCGCGGACTATCCTCTCTGGTGCGGCGAGAACGCGGGCACCCGGGGCGCGGGCAGCCGGGCAGGCCGTCCAGTGCCGGTGCCGGCCCCGGGGCGCCGGTTCAGAGATCGCCGAAGATGTCGTCGTCGGCGGGCTCGACGTCGTCGGCCGGAGGTGGCTCACCGCCTCCGGCGGCAGCAGCGGCGGCCGGCGCCTGGGAGCGGCGTCGCTCGGCGTCAGCGCGGGATTCGAGGAACTCCACGCGCTGAGCGATGATCTCGACGGACTCCCGCCGCTGGCCGTCCTGGGCTTCCCACTGGCGGGCGCTGACGTGGCCCATGACGGCGACCTGGGAGCCCTTGTCGAGGAACTGGCCGATGATCTCGGCCTGGCGTCCGAAGGCGACGATGGTGAGGAAGTCGGCGCCGCGCTCCTGTCCTTCGCCGCGCGGCGGCTTGTCAACGGCCAAGCGGAATCGCGCCACGGGCGTGCCCGACTGGGTATAGCGCATGTCGGGATCGGTTGCCAACCGGCCTACCAGTGTGCAGACGTTCAAGAGTCCACACCTCCCAGGCGACCCGCGGCGGAGAGAGCCGAAGGTCACCGTCGCTGTGCGAGCGCGTCGGCGCCGCTAGTCCTCGTCCTCGTCGTCCGCGTCGTCGTCCGCGTCGTC
>CAZSOQ010000191.1:0-10293 GCA_964608495.1 uncultured Armatimonadia bacterium
GGCGTCGGGCGTGGCGGCCGCGACGGGCACGCGGGGCAGCGGAAGGGGCTTGGCGTCGCCGGTGGCGCCCACCTCGACCACGTCACCGACCCGGACGCCGGGCACGTAGAGGTGCTCGCGGTACGTGCCGAGGACCTGGACGTCGTCGGGGGCCAGCCTCTTGCCGCCCACGGTCACGGGCAGGTCGGCGAGATCGCGCCAGGGCGAGGAGACGATGAGGCTGAAGGGCTCGGGCACCGGGCCGGCGCCCACGCGCAGGACGCGGAACCGGAAGCCGGCGGGCGCGGCGAAGGCGTAGTCGGTGACGTCGAGGGCGCGAGTGCCCGTGCAGAAGGCCAGGGCGGCCCGGGCGCCGCAGGTGACGCGCATCAGGGCGTCGCCGACGGGCTGGCTCCACTCCCAGAAGGAGTCGCAGGGGTCGTGGATTCCGGTCTGCTTGCCCTTGACGCCGGTGCTCTCGCCCCAGACGTCAAGGTTCTCGGTGGTGTGCCAGCAGTCTTCCTTGTAGCCGATCCACCAGCGCTCGAGAGCGCCGCGCACCAGCCACTTGAAGACGGGATCGCCGGTCTCGACGTGCATGACGATCATTGATCGGAAGGGCAGGCACAACTCCGCGGGGCCGACCTGCCCGAGCCAGAACTTGGCCATGTTGCCGGGCATCATGAAGCCGCCGGAGAGCGTGTCGCGCTCGTCGCTGTCGCCCAGGGTCACGTTGGCGTTGCGGTATACGACCATGTGGGCGAGATCGAAGGCCTCGCGAGCGCGCAAGCGGTGGTCCTCGTCGGGCGCGTCGCGGAAGACCTGGGCGTAGTTCATGAGGAAGTCCATGGCGAGAGAGGTGGTCTGGATAGTGAACATGGACTCGGGGATGTCGGCGATGTCGCCGCGGGTGTAGACGCAGTGGCGGGCCCAGTGGAAGAGGCCGTCGAGGTAGGGCAGGAGGTCCTGCCTGGCGGTGTTGGCGTAGCAGGCGAGGATGGCGGCGCCGACGCCGAACTGCTGGACGTTGTGGACGGTGTTGGCGGGCTCGCCGCCCATGCGCTCCTGCCACGAGCCGGATAGGGGGAAGCGCCAGAAACAGCAGCGGTCGCCGTCGAGGGTGTCCCAGCGGACCTCCTTGAGGAAGGTGGCCAGGTCCTGCTCGAAGCGGGCCACGGCGTCGGTCTTGTCCTGGCGGTACATCTGATCCACGCCGCGGAAGCCGCCGCTGTAGAGGACGGTGTCGGGGTCGTAGAAGAACTGGTTCCAGCCCCACTTGCCGCCCTCGACGGTGTGAAGGAAGGCGCCGCCGGCGGGGCCGTAGTTGCCGAGGGCGCCGAGGTCGCGGTGGACCATCCAGCTCAGGTCGTTCATGGCCGGGGCGCGTTGGAGGAGGGGCTCGTAGGACTGGTAGATATGGCGAAGGACGAAGCGGTTGACGTCGGCCGTGGGGGGCAGGTCCAGAGAGTAGATGACGCGCAGGTGGCTTTCGACCACCAGAGGGGTGTCGGGGTAGGTCAGCGCCGTCCAGCCCTTCTGCCAGTTTGCGAGGAGCGCGACGAACTGCTGGTCGTAGCCCGGAGTGCCCGCGCAGTAGGCGATGCCCAGGTCCCTGGCGGACTTGTCGCCGAGGCGGGCCTCGGCCCATTCGTAGCCCACCATGCTCCGGCCCTGGTCGTCCCACAGGGCCATCGCGGGCACGGTGAGAGCGCCCAGGGCCGCGCCGTAGCTCCAGCCCTCGGCCCAGTCGCCGCGCACCGTGGGCCGCGATAAGGGATAGGGGTCCCAGCGAGGCGTCGGGCAGAGGAGGCCGTGGACGTACCAGAGCCGCGCCGCCGGCAGGGGCAAGGGGAGGAAGCACAAGGGCGCCGGCTGGCCGAGGGACTGCTCCCAGCGCTGGCGGTCGAAATCGCGCAGGTCGAGGCGGAAGTCAAGGCGAGGGAAGCTCTCACCGTCGGCCAGGGAAAGGCGCGCGAAGCTGGTGTCGCCGAGGGTGGGCGTGCCGCCGGTGGCGGAGGTGTCGAGGCGGCGCAGCTCGAGGCCGCGGCGGCCGTCGGCGGTGTAGTCGCGGAGCTCGGCGGCCCGCCACTTCGCGCCGACCTGCAGGAGGACCGTGGCCGTGTCGCGCCACTGCTCGGCCTGTCGCAGGGCGATGGTGAAGCCGGTGTAGCGGCCCGGCTCGCCGAGGGGGGCGACCCTGACGCCGCCAACCTCCACGGCCTGCTGGGCCAGGGCCGCTGTAAGAGACAGGATGATCGCAGCACCGTACATGGAAGGACACCTCCATCGCAAGGCCCGAAGCGACTGCGCCACGCGCCGCGCCGGTGGTGGGCCGGGCGAGCCCGGGCAGGCCGGGAGCCGCACCGGGCGCGGGAGTCGGGCTCAGTCCAGGGGCAAGGGCTCGATGCCGTCGGGCTTCAGGCGGAAGCGGAGAGCGCGGATGGCACTGCCCTCGCCTTCCTCGTAGTAGACCGCCAGCACCGTGCCGTCCTTGAGCTCGACCGTCGCCGGGTAGGCGCCGCCGACGGTGTCGAGATTGTGGGGGCCCTGCCAGGTCTTGCACTCATCGCGGCTGACGTGCAGAGAGCTGGCCGGGAGTCGGTGGCAGAGCAGGATCTCGCCGGTGCTCAGGCGCGTGAAGTGCGGGCAGTGAGCCTTGAAGCCGATGTCCTGGACGGGCGACCAGGTGAGGCCCAGGTCGGGGCTGGTGGCGTAGTGCATGTTGATCTTGCTGCTGCGCAGGGCGGCGTAGAGCGTGCCGTCGCGGAGGAGGATGACGTCGGTCTCGGCGTCGAGGTAGAGGTTAGCCTCTTTGCCGATGTAGATCGGGTCGCTCCAGGTCTTGCCGTTGTCGGAGGAGCGGATGACGCCGCCCCATTCGTGATCGCCGGCTCCGGCGTAGATGCCCAGGATGGCCGTGCCGTCGGGCATTTGGCGCACAGGCGCGGAGCAGGCGTGCTTGGGGAGCAGCATTTCGGCTTCCTCGTCCCAGGTCTCGCCGCCGTCGCGGGAGCAGGCCACCTGGACGCCAAGGAGCTCATAGCCGCCGCCGTTCTTTGGGCGCAAGGAGAAGAAGCTGCAGATGAGGGTCCCGTCGCTGAGCTGGGCGATGTGGGGATCGCGGTTGTCGTCGGCGTCATCGTAGAGGATGCGGGGCTCGGTCCAGGTGCGCCCCTCGTCACTGGAACGGACAAAGCAGATGCGCCCGCCCTTGGGCCACTCGTCGTTGGGGAGTGAGACGTGGCCATAGCCGGCGTAGAAGACGCAGAGGATGTCGCCGTTGCTCAGCCGGCAGGCGTCGGGGAAGGCCTGGTAGGGACCGGCTGCGTCGCCGCGCGAGATGACCCGATAGGGCGAGGACTCGTCCTTCAGCGGCTCGGCCATTTCAGACACCTCTCCTTCGATGCGCAGATTGCGAAAGGTGACGCGGCCCTGGCTGGTGCCGAGGCCGATCCTGCCGGCCGGGATAGTGCCGTCTTCGCAGGTGAAGACCTCCGTGGCGTTGAGGGAGAAGGTGAAGCGCGGGCCCTCGCAGCGGAGGGTGGCCGTGTGCCAGGTGTCGGCGGGGAGGGCCAGTCTCAGGCGCTTGATCTCGATCCAGGTGTTGGATGGGGTAGAGCGCACGAGGATGACCTGGGTGTTCTTCGAGTCCAGGTGGAGCCAGTAGTAGGTCATGGTGCCCGTGGCTCGGAAGATCAGGGAAGCGGCACGGACGCCCTTGCCGACGGGGGCGATGTTGAAGTCCACGGTCATGGTGAAGTCCGAGAAGGCCGGGTCGGCCAGGAAGGCGGCGCTGGCGCGGTCGGGGTTGCGCTGCTCGAGGACGTCGTCGCCCAGGCCCCAGTCGCCGCGGGCGAAGCGCCATTCGGCTTCGTGGCCGGGCTGCAGGGACGGAGCGACGGTCGTCCTGTCGGCGGCCGCGGGGGCCGTGGAAAGCCCGAGGGCGCAGGCGAGCGGGACCAGAACGAGGCCGTGGGCCCGCGGAAGGAAAGGTGGGCGAGGCATCGGCTGCACAGGTTCTCCCTCCCACCGAAGGCCGGGAGCCCGGGGGTCGGGGCGCTTCGGCGTGGAGGGAAGGTTCGTGGCGGGAGAAGGGGTTCCTGTGGCGGGCCGGCAAGAGGGTGAAGCCCGGGGGCCCGGCGATCAGTCGTCGAAGGTCACGCGGATGACGCCGGGGCCCTGGGAACCGGGGCGGCGGGGACGGAAGTGCCTGACGAGGAGAACGCCCGCGAGGAAGCCGCCGATGTGGGCCCAGAAGGCCACGCCGCCGCCCTCGCCGCCGACGGAGCCGAGACCGGAGAGGACCTGGAGGACGAACCAGAAGCCGAGGAAGAAGGCGGCGGGCACCTCCATGATGGTCCAGACGATGAAGAGCGGGATGATGGCCTTGACGCGCGCCCCGCGGAAGAGGACCCAGTAGCCGCCGAGGACGCCGGCGATGGCCCCGCTGGCCCCGACGATGGGGAGGTCGCTGAAGCCGCTCATCAGGGTGTGGATGAGGGCGGCGATCAGGCCGCAGACGAGGTAGAAGAGGAGATAGCGGAGGTGGCCGAGGACGTCCTCGACGTTGTCGCCGAAGACCCAGAGGAAGAGCAGGTTGGAGGCGATGTGGATGACGCCGCCGTGCATGAACATGCTGAGGAATATGGAGCCCAGGATGCCCGTCAGGCCGCGCTGGTGCCAGGCGGTGAGGCTGAGGAGATCGCGGGGGACGAAGGCGCTGGCGCCACCGAGGTCCGGCTGGGTTACCTGCCAGATGAAGACGACGACGCAGGCGCCGATGATGGACCAGTTGACTATCGCCGGCCTGAGGGCACGTATGTTGTCGCGCAGTGGGATCATGGGTCTGTTGCCGCCGCCCTAACCTGGGTAGTTGACATGCGCGCGGGGAAGGCCCCTCTTTCAAACGCCAAGAGGGGCCTCCCCCGCACCCCCTCCACCAGAAAGCTCTGTCGCCGCCTGGCTTGCCGACTTCGTCGGCTGCACCAAGCGGCTCCCTGGTGTCGGTTTGGGACCAGCACGCGGGTTGCGGGTTTCAGCGATACCGAACTCATGAATAATCTGAGCCAAGCCCTTTCTCGTGACGACCTAGGGCGAGCATCGGGGCAAGCAACGCCCTGTGACTGCAAACGCCGTGAGGTCGCGGCGCAACGGCGGGCTCGCCTGCCCCTGCACGCCTCGGCCTGTGTCAACGGGCGTAACCGCTTAGCGGGGGTCGGTGAGCCGGGCCACCTGCAGATTGTCGAACAGCAGCCTGCCGCCGGCGCAGGCGAGCCCAACGCGCCGGCCTGGCAGGTCGTGGAGGTCCACGTCGTAGACGTGGAGGCCGTCGCACCAGCACTCGGCCGTGCGCCGCCGGAGTCGCACCTCCAGCAGATGGGGTATCGGCCGGTGGATGGAATGGCCGAAGGGCACGGTCTTGAGCGTCTTTATCTTACCATCCGCCAGGCGCGCGAGCTGCAGGGCGCCGTCCCAGTTGTCGTCGAGCAGGAGCAGGTAGCCGTCGCCAGCGTCATTGGCCGCGAAGAGCAGCCCACCGGGCACCCGGTAGGTCTCCGTCTGCCTGAGGACCACGCTGACCGTGAGCTGCTCGGGCACTTCGGGCCCCAGGGCGATCGAGACGGCAGGCGGTCGCGGGCTGCGGGCCACCTCGCGCCACGCCTGGCCGTCGTCGGAGACCTCGACGCGGTAATCATACCATCGCTTGCCGTCGGCGTAGGTCTGAACCCGAACGCGGGCGAGGCGCTGGGCCTGGGGCAAGTCGAGGACCACCCAGGCCGGCAGGCCCCTGGTGCGGTCCGACCACCAGCCGTTGCGTGCCTGGTCGCGGATGCCGTCGGTGATGTGGGCCTCAGGGTGGCCGGGATCGGCGCCGGAGGTGCGCACGCCCGCCGGGTGGACGGGCCGGCCGTCGGGATCGAAGACCGCGGCCTCGATGACGTGGGCGTTGCCGAAGTTGTAGCGCCCGCCCGAGAAGGAGAGGCGGACGTGGCGCGCGAGGACAGGCTCGAAGGTGAACTCGTCACCCTCGGGCATGGCGATGGGGAAGGAGGCGCCGCCGAGGAGCCAGCCATCGCCGGGGACCCAGTCGCCCGTGAGGGATATGAGAGGCCCGAGCGACTGGGCGAAATCGGCTGTGAGGAGGCCGGCGGCCGGCACGGAGACCTCGACGGCGGCCGGTGGCCCGACGTTGCCCGCAACATCCACGGCCCGCACCTCGTAGGACACGCGGCTGCCCGGCGTGGCGGTGAGATCAACGTAGGACGTGCACTCCTCGGCGGCGGCGACCGGGCCCGAAGGGATGTCCGACCGCGACACGCGGTACTCGCGGATGTGGGCCGAGGAGGGCGCGGGGGTCCACTCGAGCCGGACCGAGCCCTGCCGGGCGTGGGCCTGGAGATCGGAGACCGCGCCCGGCGGCTCGTGGCAGGTCAACTGCCGGCGTAGCTCGGCAATCGCGGCCAGGCGCTCGCTCACCTCGGCTTCGGCGGGCGTGCCCTCGCGGGCGATGACGACGGCCGTGTACTCGTCGGTGTCCATGCGGCCCAGGTCCACGGCCGGGGGGCTCCAGCGGTCGCGGTGAGGGTGGCGCGTGACGTCGTCGAAGAGGCGCCACGCGAGGTACCGGCCGTCGAGGGCCAGGGCGCCGGCATCGAGGGTGAGCTTGACGTCCGCGGAATCGCCCAGGTTGCTGACGATCACGAGAGCGAGGTCCGGTCCGCGGCTGTAGACGACCCAGTGGGCGCCGGGAGCCGAGAGGCGGGCGACCGGGCGGGTGGCCTCGTTGTACAGGACGGTGTTCTCGTCCATCGAGATGGTGCGCAGCATCTGCCAGTAGGGGAGGACGAAGGCCGCGGGGGTGAGGATGCAGCGATGGTAGTTGTTGTCCTGGTGGGTGCCGCGGCCGAAGAGGACGTGGGGGAAGGCGCCGACAGCGGCGAAGACGGCCGTGGCGCGCTTGGTCTGCCAGTCGCCGTACTCGCACCAGGGATGGCTCACGGCTGTCGCGAGCCCGCCGTGCCAGCAGGCGGCCTCCCAGCTCGACAGCATCGAGGAGTGGTGCCCCACTTCGCCGGGCAGGTAGGCGTCCACGTTGCGCAGGAAGACGAGGTCCGGGAAGGCGTTGCTGACGTGGCTGATCATGAGCCCGCGCGGACCGACCACCTCGCGGTAGTGGCGCGTCAGCTCGAGGAACTGCAGGGCCGGGTAGGCGGGTTCGTAGCGCGGCAGGTTGAAGGCCACGGCGCCGAAGTCGAAGTATAGGCCCTCGACGCCGTAGTCGTCATACCACTCGTTGTTGAGGCCGTCCAGACCGGGCTTGTCCACGGGCACCACGTAGAGCACGGGACGCACACCGTGGCGCCTGCACGCGGCGACCCAGCGGTCCAGCGCGGGCCGGTCCACGGGCACGTGGTTGCGCCCCCAGCTTGAGCACCAGTAGAGGTGGAGGACGTTGACCGTGACGCCGGCGAGGGCCAGGGCCTCCACGGCGCTGTCGGAGGGAAAGGACATGAGGTTGGCCCGCCCCTCCTGCCAGTGAGCGACGCGCTGGCCGATGGCGACGCTGCGCTGGCGGGTGCGGCTGACGCAGAGGCCCCAGCGGAGGTGCACGCCGTCGCCGAGGGGCGTGTCGCCGAGGGGCACGGCCGGGCCGTCGTAAAGCAGCCAGCGGAAGGTCTTGCGGCCGTCGGACTCGGGCGTGACCTGGAACCGGAGGGGCGCGTCGTTCACCAGGGGCGTCTGGTCCTCGAGGAGGAACTCGGCCGCGGCGCAGAAGCCCCTGGTGCGGCCGTACATGAACCCCGCGTGGGTGATGAGGGAGGTGGTGTCGAGGGCACGATCGCGGGGCAGGTACTCGGTGTCGGGGCCGGTGTGCTCGGGGCCCTTGGCGTAGAAGCCGAAGGGCTGAAGCTGGGCCGTGGCGCAGGGGAACTCGAGTGCAACGCTGGGGAGGGAAGTGTCGCCGGCGCCGGGACGGAACCTGAGGCCGAGGTCACAGAAGAGGGCACCCTCGGCGAAGACGGTGAAGGACTGCTGGGCCAGGAGGGGCCCCGGGCGCCCGGATTCGTCGCGCAGAGGGCGCTCGCCCGCGCAGCTCAGGCGGTACCTGCCCTCGCCCAGGTCCTCGACGCGCCAGTCGGCGGGAGCGTGCGAGAGGGACAGGCGCCAGGGGCCGCCGTCGCCGTCGGCTACGAGATCGCCGAGGGACCCCGCGGCGAGCTCGCGCAGGCCGGCCCAGTCGCGCGCGTGGAGGCTGGTGATCTGCCCGCCGCGGCGGGCGTCCCAGGTGAGGAGGAAGTCGGGGCCCTGCGCGGTGGCGAGGCCGTCGGTGGCGCGGACCTGCACCGGGCCTGGCGGGGTGTAGGAAGTAAGGGTCAGCAGGCAGAGCAGTGCTGCGGTCACGGGGCTCGTGCCTCCTCAGGGGCGCCGGGTCTAAGTGGTTTCTCGTGATGACATGGAGAGAGCGTAGGGGCAAGCCAAGCCCTGTCACTGCAAACACCCTGGGGCTCTGCCCCAGGCCCCGCAGGGGCCGCGGGCCCCTGACCCCATTATCCGCGCAGTCACGTCGGTGCCGTGCCGTGGCCTCGGCCGCGGATGACAGGGGTCGCCGCATCAGTGGCCGCGGATTCTAGCATCACTGTGCGGGCTTGCCCCATAGCTGCAAACCCCCCTTTTCGGATGACGCAGGTCGGCCCGCTTGCCCTGCATGCGTCGCTCTCTGTCAATGTGCACAGCTACTTGGGGCAGGCGGGGCCGTGCCGGCGCCGTGCCGGCAAGGCCGCTGCCCGGGCTCATGAGAAGAGAACGGCGCCCGGCTGGGCTTCGTGGACGTCGCCGACGACCCAGGCATCCTCGCCCTGAGCGCGCAGGTCCTCGATGGCCGCCGCGGCGGCCTCGGGCGCCAGAGCTATCAGCAGCCCGCCGGAGGTCTGGGGGTCGCAGACGACCGCGGCCTGCTCGGCGGACAGGTCGTCCAGATTCGACCATTGGGAGTAGTACTCACGATTGCGCATCATCCCGGCGGGGAGGCACCACTGGGCGGCATAGTCCAGGGCGCCGGGCAGGATCGGCAGGTCAGCGAAGCGCAAGCGGAGGCCGACGCGGCCGGCCGCGGCCATCTCGTGGCCATGGCCGACGAGCGAGAAGCCGGTGACGTCGGTGGCGGCATGGGCGCCGTGGCGGACCATGGCCTCGGAGGCCCGGCGGTTCAGGCGCTCCGCCACAGACATCGCGGCGGCGACCGTGGCCTCGTCGGCGATGCCGGCCATCATCGCGGTGACGACGATGCCGACGCCCAGGGGCTTGGTGAGGACCAGGGCGTCGCCGGGCCGCGCACCGGCGTTGCGGAGGACGCGATCGGGGTGGACGTCGCCGACGACAGCCATGCCGTAGAAGGGCTCCGGGGAGGCGATGGTGTGTCCGCCCGCCACGCAGACGCCGGCCTCGGCGGCCTTGGCGCGGCCGCCGAGCAGGACCTGCTCGAGCACGTCGAGAGGCAGGCGGCTCTCAGGCACGCCCGCGAGGTTGATGGCGACCATCGGGCGGCCACCCATGGCGTAGACGTCGCTGAGGCAATTGGCGGCGGCGATCCGGCCCCAGAGGTGGGGGTCATCGCACAGGGGCGTGATGAAGTCGGCGGTGAGGACCAGGGCGCGGTCGGGGGAGAGCATGTAGACAACCGCATCGTCGGCCTGCTCGGGGCCCACGATCAGGTTCCCGTCCGCGAGCGGCGTGAGCTGACGCAGGACCTGCGCCAGGGCCTGAGGGCCTATCTTGGCCGCTCAACCGGCGCAGGAGGTCAGCTGGGTGAGACGCAGCGGCTGTTCGCTCATGGTTGCTCTCGACAGGACAGGCGACAGTGCCCGGCGCGTCGGGAATTGGGGAAGCGGGGCGCCGTGGGAGCCGGGCTCACGGGCGACCGAGTCGCACCGGTCTCGCATGGCCGAGCCCGCCACACTACGCGGACGCCGGGTTGCCCCTGAGGGCGTCCAGAGAGTAGCATACGGGCCGGCATCCGGGAAGTGGACTGGCGTGAGGCACCCAGGCCCCAGGCTATCCACGGGAACGTGACATGCTCGCAGCCCTGAACCAGCGGATGAAGGCCGTCCATCCCCAACTGTACGTCTTCCTGGCGGCCATCATACTCGCTTCCGGCGCGATCGGTATCTTCGAGACGACCTTCAACAACTACCTCGACGAGACCTTTCACATCGGGGCGGCGTCGCGGGGGATGCTGGAGTTCCCGAGGGAGCTACCGGGCCTGCTGTGCGCGCTGGGAGCGGGGGTCCTGTACTTCCTGCCCGAGGCTCAGGT
>CAZSOQ010000192.1:0-10267 GCA_964608495.1 uncultured Armatimonadia bacterium
GGCCTATAATGCCGGGGTGAGTCCAATCGCGATAGGCTCGGTAGCGCAGTCGGAGAGGGACGGCCAATCGCACATCGGTACGAGAGAAGGGACGACACGGGTTGACAGCAGAGATCATCAGCGTCGGGACGGAGCTGCTTCTCGGCGAGATTATAGACACTAATGCGTCTTGGATGTCGCAGAGGTTGGCGGAGATCGGGCTTAACCTGTACTACCGCCATACGGTCGGCGACAACCTTCCCCGCCTCTCCCGCCAGATAGGCCTTGCGCTCGAGCGGGCCGAGGTGGTGTTGCTGTGTGGCGGGCTCGGCCCCACCGACGACGACCTCACGCGCGAGGCGATCGGCGAGGCGACGGGGCGGAAGGTGGTAAGTTACCCCGAGGCGGAGCGCCGATTGCGGGAGTTCTTCAGCGCCCGCGGACGCGAGATCACCCCGAACAATCTACGGCAGGCGTGCGGGCCCGAGGGAGCCGAGCTGCTGCCGAACGAGGTGGGCACGGCGCCGGGGATCTGCCTGGAGCACGGGGGGCGGCTGGTCTTCGCGCTGCCGGGTCCGCCGCTCGAGCTGGAGCCCATGTGGCGGAGGGAAGTGGAGCCGCGGCTGTGCGAGCGGCTTGCGCGTACCGAAGGCGGAGGCGCCATCCACACCCGGATGTTGAGGCTCGCGGACATTGGTGAATCGCAGGCGGCGCACGACCTGCGGGACCTGGTCGAGCAGCAGACGGACCCGACTATGGCCTTCTACGCCAGCCCCGGCGAGGTAAAGATCCGCCTGGCGACCCGGGCGGCGAACGCGGAGGCGGCCGAGGAGCGCCTGCGGCCCCTGGAGGAGGAGATCCGGCGGCGGATGGGGGCGCACGTCTACGGCGTGGACGATGATGCGATGGAGGTGGTGGTGGGCCAGCTGCTGGTGGAGCGGCAGGCCACGCTGGCGATCGCCGAGAGCTGCACGGGGGGGCTGGTGGGCCACAGGATCACGAACGTGCCGGGCGCGTCGCGGTATCTGCTGGCGGACCTGGTGACCTACTCGAACGAGGCCAAGCAGTCGCTGCTGGGCGTGCCGGCGGAGGTGCTGGAGAAGCACGGCGCGGTGAGCGAGGAGTGCGCGAGGGCGATGGCCGAAGGCGTGCGGCGGGCCCTGGGGGCGACCTACGGTCTGGCGACGACGGGCATCGCGGGGCCGGGCGGCGGGACACCCGAGAAGCCGGTGGGGACGGTGTACGTGGCGGTAGCCGATGAGAGGGAGACGAGGACCGGGGGCTTCGTGTGGGGGACGTCGCGGCTTGCCTTCAAGGAGCGGGTGGCACAGATGGCGCTGAACACGCTGCGCAAGTCTATCCTGGGGGGATCTTGAGCAGTGGACGCCGAGGAGACCTGGCGGCTGTTCTTCGCCGTAGAGATGCCCGAGGAAGTGCGCGCCGAGGTGGCGGAGGCGCTGGGGGAACTGGCTAGCGCCGCGCGCATCGTGGTAAAATGGGTGGAGGCTGAGAATCTGCATATCACGCTGAAGTTCGTCGGCGCCGTGCCGCAGGCAAGGGTGACGGAGGTGCGGGAGTTGGGCAGGGAAGCGGCACGGGCTGGTAGCTGTTGCACCTTGAGAATAGTGGGCGCCGGGGCTTTCCCGAACGCCCGGCGGCCGCGGGTTGTCTGGCTCGGCACGACGGGCGACTTTAAGCCCTTGGCCTCGGTGGCGACGGAGCTGGACCGGTTGGCGGCGGGAAGGGGGCTGGCGGAGGCTGAGAACCGGCCCTTCACGGCGCATCTGACGCTGGGCCGTGTGCGCCGTGGGAAGCTGGCCCCAGACCTCACCTCGCTGCTGGAGGGATACGCAGGGAGGGAGTTTGGCGAGGCGAGGGTGGACGGATTCGTGCTGATGCGCAGTCATCTCCGCCACCAGGGACCCATCTACGAGGTGGTGGAGAGCTACGCCTTGCCGGGCGGAAGCCGTGAAGCTCACGGGGAGTGAGACACCGTGGCGCGAAAGCCGCAGGATTCGGGCGGGAGCAGGGACCGAAGCCAGGCCCTGGAGTCGGCGCTGTCGGGGATTCGGCGTCAGTTCGGCGACGGCGCCGTGATGCGCATGGGGCAGCGCTCGGCGCAGAGCAACATTGCCGTGATACCGACGGGGATACTGAGCCTGGACATCGCGCTGGGGGCTGGGGGCCTCCCGCGAGGCGGGACGGTGGAGGTGTATGGCTCGGAGGGGTCGGGGAAGACGACGCTGGCGCTGCAGTTCCTGCGGGAGGCGCAGCAGCGAGGGGGGACGGTGGCTTTCATAGACGCCGAGCACGCGCTGCCGCGGGAGTATGCCGAGGCGCTGGGGCTGAACGTGGACGAGCTGCTGATTTCGCAGCCGGACACGGGGGAACAGGCGATGGAGATCGTGGACGCGCTGGTGCGCAGCGGCGCGGTGGACGCCATCGTGATCGACTCGGTGGCGGCCCTGGTGCCCCAGGCGGAGCTAGAGGGGGACATGGGCGACAGCCACGTGGGGCTGCAGGCCCGCCTGATGAGCCAGGCGCTGAGGAAGCTGGCCGGGTCGGTGTCCACCTCGCGGGCCGCGGTTGTGTTCATCAACCAGGTGCGCGAGAAGATAGGCGTGATGTTCGGGCCGTCCGAGACGACGCCCGGGGGGCGCGCGCTGAAGTTCTGGGCGTGGGTGCGGATAGAGTTGCGGCGTGGCGAGTGGATCAAGCGGGGTACAGATGTGATCGGCGCCCGCACGCACGCGAGGATCGTGAAGAACAAGGTGGCGCCGCCCTTCCGGCGGGCCGAGTTTGACATAATCTTCGGCATCGGTGTGCCCAGGGAAGGCTGCATTCTCGACGAGGCGGTGCGCTTGGGCATGGTCGAGAAATCCGGGAGCTGGTACTCCCGCGGCGAAGAGCGCCTGGGGCAGGGCAGAGAGAACGCCGTGCAGTATCTGGCGGAGAATCCGCACGTGGCGGCCGAGCTGGAGGCGGCGATCAGAGCTGAGGCCGGCCTGCGGCCCGGTAGCGGCGCCGCAGCGGACGACGTGGCGGTAGTCGAGGCGGGGGTCGAGGACGAGCCAGAAGCAGGGGAGGAGTAAGGCCTGGGACGGGTCATAACGGGTCTGCGGCGGGCCTCGGGAGGCCCGGACCTGGTGTGGGTGTATCTTGACGGCGAGAAGGTGGGTCGCCTGAAGGCGACCGATGTAGAGGAGTTGGGGTTGCAGAGGGGAGCGGAGCTGGACGCGACAGAGGAAAGGGAGGTGATGCGAAGGGGGCAAGTGGTCGAGGCGCGGGAGACGTGTCTGAGTCTCCTCGCGCGGCGGTCACGAAGCCGCACGGAGCTGTTGCGTCGCTTGAAAACCAGGAAGATCGGTAGAGAGATCGCAGAAGTGGTGATAGGGGAACTCGAGCGGCTCGGATTGGTGGATGACCGCGAACACGCGCAGGCTTGGGCGGACCAGGCCATGAGAAGCGGTCGGGCGGGGCCGGGAGCGATCCGGGCCAGGCTGCGCCAGCAGGGAGTGTCGGCCGAGGTCGCTCGGGAAGCGACGGAGGCCGCGATGGCCGGCGCGGACGAGGAGGAACTGGCCCGCCGGATGGCCGAGAAGCGGCTGCGGGCACTGAGCAAGGTGGATGCGGAGACCCGCCGGCGGCGCCTGTACGACTACCTGGCTCGGCGCGGGTTCTCGCATGAGGCAATTCGCAGCGCAGTACAGGCCCTTATCCCGACCGACGACGACTAGAGAGGACAGCTTAAAGATACAGTACGGTCCAGCCGTCCGTTAACGGCATGATATAGAGAGTGCTGTCCTCTGGGATGACAGAACGGAGGTGACCAGGGCGTGGAAGCCCTTTCGAACATACTCGATGTCGAGACGATCGTAGGCATACTTGGGGCGGCCGTAGCGGTGCTGGCGATAGCAATCTACGGAGCCCGAGCGAAGGCCCTGAGAAGGGAAGTAGAGGAGGAACGCGGGAGGCTGGCCAGGGCGGCCGAGGAACAGCAGGCCCAACTGGTGGCGAAGGAGCGGGAACTCAGTCTACAGGCGAAAGAGGAAGCACTGCGCCTGCGAGGGCGGATCGAGGACGAGCTGAAGCAGGCGCGGCGTGAGATAGAGACCCAGAAGAGGCGGTTGGACCAACGCGAGGACAGTCTGGACCGGAAGAAGGCCGATCTGGACCAGCGCGAGAGGGAGACGGAGAAGCGCGAACGGGAGCTGCAGCAGCGAGAGGAACGAGTGGCGCGGGCCACGGAGGAGCTGGAGGCGGAGCTGGAGCGAGTGTCGGGGATGACCAAAGCGCAGGCCCGGGAAGTGCTGCTGGCGCGGGTGTCCCAGGAGCTGGATGAAGACGCGGCGAAGATGCTGCAGGCGATGGAGGAGCGCGTGCAGGAGCAGTGCCAACGGCGGGCGGCCAAGATCGTCGCCGAGGCGATCCAGCGCTGTGCCGTTGACCAGACCTGCGAGATGACCGTGAGCGTCGTGTCTCTGGCCAGCGATGAGATGAAGGGCCGGATCATCGGCCGCGAGGGGCGGAACATCCGAACCTTCGAGCAGCTCACCGGCGTGGACCTGATCGTGGACGACACGCCGGAGGCTGTGGTGATCTCGGCCTTCGACCGCGTGCGGCGCGAGATCGCGCGCGTGGCCCTCGAGCAGCTCGTGTCGGACGGACGGATTCACCCTGGACGGATCGAAGAGGTCGTCGAGCGCGCCCGGCGGACGGTGGACGAGCGGATCAAGGAGGCGGGCGAGCGCGCGGCCTTCGAGACGGGGGTCACCGGGCTGCACCCGGAGCTCATCCGGCTGCTGGGAAAGCTGCAGTACCGGACGAGCTACGGGCAGAACGTGCTGGCGCACTCGATCGAGGTAGCACATCTGTCCGGCATGATAGCCGGGGAGCTGGGGTCGAAGGTGCCGGTGGCGCGGCGAGCGGGGCTGCTGCACGACCTGGGGAAGGCCCTGGATTACGAGCGGAACGGCCCGCACGCGCTGCTGGGGGCGGATGTGGCACGCACGCGGGGTGAGAACCGCGAAGTGGTGCACGCGGTGGCGGCGCACCACGAGGACGTGCCGAAGGAGAGCGTGGAGGCGTGGATCGTGCAGTCGGCGGACGCGATTTCGGCGTCGAGGCCGGGAGCGCGGCGCGAGACGCTGGAGGCGTACCTGAAGCGGCTGCAGGAGCTGGAGGAGTTGGCCTGCGGCTTCGACGGCGTGGAGCGGGTATTCGCGATCCAGGCGGGGCGAGAGATCCGGGTGCTGGTGCGGCCGGATCGGATAGACGACATGGGGGCGCACCGGCTGGCGCGGTCCATGGCCGAGCGCATCGAGCGCGACATGGACTACCCGGGGCAGATCCGGGTGACCGTGATTCGCGAGACGCGCGCGGTCGAATACGCCAAGTAGAGCGAAGCCAAGGGGCGGGCAGCGGGGCGCCGGCGGCATCCTACCCCCCGGCCCGCCGTGGAAAGGACAATGAGGCGTGCGC
Organism: uncultured Armatimonadia bacterium; assembly: GCA_964608495.1. GTDB lineage: Bacteria > Armatimonadota > Zipacnadia > Zipacnadales > FEN-943 > JAKORR01. The sequence continues at coordinate 5,461 of CAZSOQ010000192.1, forward strand.
ATTATCTTCCTCGCCGACGTAGTGGGGCGGCCGGGCCGGCAGGCCGTGGCCGCCCTCCTCCCGGAACTGGCAGCGGAGCAGGCAGCGGACTTCGTTATCGTCAACTGCGAGAACTCGGCCGCCGGCTTCGGGGTCACGCGCGCAGCCGCGCAGGAGCTGCTGGACGCCGGCGCCAACTGCCTGACCAGCGGCAACCACGTGTGGGCGCAGAAGGAAGCCCTGGACCTGCTGGAGGACGAGGAGCGGATCCTCAGGCCGGCTAACTACCCGCCGGGCGTGCCCGGGGTGGGCGTGCGGGTGTATACCAACGGCGACCGGGTGCCGATCGCGGTGGTGAATCTCCAGGGGCGGGTGTTCATGGACCCGCTGGATTGCCCCTTCCGGACGGCGGACGAGATACTGGCCAAGCTGGCCGATCAGGCCAAGGTGGTCGTGGTGGACCTGCACGCGGAGGCCACGTCGGAGAAGCAGGCCATGGGGTGGTACCTTGACGGTCGGGTGACGGCGGTGGTGGGTACGCACACACACGTGCAGACGGCGGATGAGAGGATTCTGCCGGGGGGAACGGCCGTGATCACGGACGCGGGTTTCTGTGGGGCACTTGACAGCGTAATCGGAGTGGATAAGGATATGGCCCTGAGAAGGTTCCTGAGTGGCATGCCGACGCGGTTTGAGGTGCCGAAAAGGGGCCCGTGTGTCGTTCAGGGCATTACCATTGACCTTGATGAGAGGACGGGACGCGCGACAGGGGTAGAGCGCGTGAACCTGCCCGGGCAGCCGGTGTAGTAGGCGTAGGCTATCGGAACTGGCATCATTGAAGTCATAAGGATCGAAGCAGCGTTTGAGATCAGTCAACAGGTGATCCGGGCTCATCTGGGCGCGGTCCGGACCGGGCTAAGCCTGTTGGCACAAGGGGGTTTTGTAAGTGCCAGTGCTTAAGGTCCGATCGCAGTCGGATCCGAACAAGGTCGCTGGTGCCCTGGCCGGCACGATCAGGGAGGCCGGGAAGGCGGAAATGCAGACCATCGGGGCGGGTGCGTTGAATCAGGCGGTCAAGTCCATCGCGATCGCTCGGGGCTTCCTCGCACCGTCGGGCGTAGACCTCGTCTGTTGGCCGGCCTTCGTGGACGTGGAGATAGACGGGCAAGAGCGTACCGCGATCCGCCTCTTCGTCGAACCGCGATAGGGCATCTGCGAGCCGGGAACGGGGCAGCGGGCAGGCAGGTCGGTACGGGGCCGGGGGTGGCCCGGCGCGGGCACCTTTCGCGGTGCGAGGGCGCGCAAGGCCGCGGCGCGGTGCGATTGTGGGGCCCCGTCTGACGTGAGCCGCAAGCCGTGATCCCCCGCAGGTGACGCCATGGCGCCCAGGGCTGCGTGGGTCCTCTGCGTGGCGGGCGACGGCGATTCAGGGCGATTCGGCAGTGCCCCAGCCACGCGCGCCGTGTCTCCTCGTCTCTTCACGTCCCATCCAAGGCAGCACTTGCCTCTTGGCCGCGCGCGGTGTCTCCCCTTGTGAGGCCGGTGGGACCTGGGGCGTCCTCAGGGTAGGCCCGCGCAGGGACGGCGGCGCCTCGGGGCAGGTCCGCGCCCAGGTGCAGGGAAAAGCGGGAGCGAGACTACCCCTAGCACCGGGAGGCTGGTGGACCAATGGCGCTGAGGGACGAGCTACTCAAGGCGATGCGCGAGGGGCCCGTGGTTGACACCCACGAGCACCTTCAGCCACGCAACCCCGACGCCTACGAGGGCCTGCTGGCGCTGTGGCAGCAGAGCTACGTCAACGCGGACTTTCACTCGGCAGGCACGCCCGGGCAGGTATGGCAACTGGCGGCGACCGACGAGCCGGCGGCCTGGGAAGCGATCAAGCCCTACGCCCGCCGCGTGAGCAACACGGCCTACTACCGCAGCCTGCTCACCGCCTGCCAGGAGCTGTACGGCCTGGAGGACGAGGACCTGACGGACGACAACTGGCAGAGCGTGAGCGAGGCCATCCGCGCCAGGGCCGGGGAGCCCGGCTGGGGCGAGGAGGTACTCAGGCGGGGCAAGGTGCGCAAGGTCCTGGAGGACACCTTCTGGGACCCCATGCCGGAGGAGCTGCCGGTGAGCGAGGAGCTGCTGGCCCGGGTAATGCGGGTGAACATGTTCGTCATCTCGCCCCTGCGCGGGATGAAGGACCACAATGGCAACTCGCCCTACGATCTGGAGGAGCCGCTGGGGATCAGGGTGAGCGGGCTGGGGGACTATCTGGCGCTGTTCGAGGCGGCGCTGGACTGGCACCGGGAGCGAGGCGTGGTGGCCCTGAAGTCCGCGCTGGCCTACGACCGGGAGCTGCTGTTCGAGGACGTGGCGAGGGAGGACGCCGAGCGGCTCTTCGCGGCCGGCGACCGGAGCCCCGAGGCCGTGAAGGCGATCGGGGACTTCGTGATGCACCACACGCTGGAGCGGGCGCAGGAGCTGGGGCTGCCCGTCGAGATTCACACGGGCTACCTGGCGGGCGGCGGCTACCTGGTGGGGCGCGACGCGAAGCTGCTCACGAACCTCTTCATCAAGTACCCGCGCGTGAGGTTCGACCTGTTCCACGGCGGCTACCCCTACGCGGGCGAGCTGGCCTTCCTGGGCAAGCACTATGCGAACGTGTACGTGGACCTGTGCTGGCTGCCGCTGATCTCGCCCACGGCGACGCGGCAGTACCTGCACGAGTGGATAGACCAGGTGCCGATGAGCAAGATCGTGTGGGGGGGCGACTGCACGCGGGCGGACGCGGCCTATGGGGCGCTGCGGTACGGGCAGAAGGTGGTGGCGGACGTCCTGGCGGCCAGGGTCGAGGAGGGCTACATGCCCGAGAGCATGGCCTTCGAGCTGGGCGCCCGGATCTTCCACGACAACGCGGCGGAACTGTTCTTCGGAGAGGTGCGGCCATGAGGGAGCTTCGCCTGCAGTGGGTCGGCGTGCTGGCGGTGGGGCTGGGGCTCGTGACGGCGGCGGGCGCGACGGCGGCGCCGGAGCTGGTCAGGGACGGTGGCCAGTACGTGCTGCGCGGGGCGTCGCTGGAGATGCGGTGGGACGCGCGGACGGGAGCGCTCACGCGCGTGATCCATGCGGCGACGGGGAGCGCGCTGCTGGAAGCCGCCGATCGTCCCTTCGATCTGCACACGGAGAAGGGCTGGATCTTCCAGACGGACGCCATGCGGGCGAGCCGGCTGGGGGCGCTGGTGCTGGACGGGGAGTGGGATTTCCACACCGAGGGCGGCGAGGACCGGAAGATAAGGGTGCCCGGAGCCTGGGAAGACCAGGGCGTTACCCAGTCCGGCGCCGAGGACCCCGACCCCGCCTGGGGGCCCTACAACGGCAACGGGTACTACCGCAGGAGCTTCGACCTGCCGGAGGGGCTGCGCGGAAAGGACCTGGTGCTGGTGATCCAGAGGGTGGACGATTTCGACTGGGTTACAGTGAACGGCAGGGAGATAGGACACACGGGGGATGAGGTGGAGGAATGGTGGGCGCGGCCACGACGGTACGAGGCGCCCGCGGCGGTGCTGAAGGACACGGGGAACGTAATCGAGGTGAAGGTGTACGACCGGGGCGGCGAGGGGGGAATCATCGGGTCCGTGATGCTGCTGGGGGCGGAGCAGGTGGAGGAGATGAGCCGACCGCCGCTGGCGCTGACGGGGGCCCATCTGGAGACGGAAGGGGACGTGGCGCGGGTGACTCTGCGCTACGAGGGGGATGCCTGGGAAGCGACGGAGGCGTATGAGGTCGCGGCGAGGGGGCCGGGGTTCTTCGCGCGAAGGGCGGAGCTGAGGGCGCGAGAGGGCGCGGGGGACGTGAGATTCGACGCGGCGGAGATGCCGCTGGGGCGAGTGGCCGGGGAGCTAATGGAGGCCGGGAGCATCGCAGCGCCCTACTACTGGCCGCCGCTGAGGGAGCCGCTGAAGGTCTTCGCGACCGGGAAGGACGTGAACCAGCACTGCAGCCAGGCCGTGACGGGCGCGGGGATCTATCGCGAGAACCCGTCGCTGGCCCTGGCGGTGGGGCAATACTGGGAGCGCGACTGGAACCGATTCGCCTGCCACGGAGCGGAAGGAGTCGTCTCCATCCGGGCGACCTACGAGTGCGCGGGGCGGGTGCGACCCGGGCTGAAGATACCCTTCGGCGGCCAGTTTCTGCTCGTAAGCGAGGGGACGGGCTATCGCGACGCCCTGCGCGCGATCGGCGAGGGCTGGGCGAGACTGGGCTTCAAGCGCGTGCCGACGCCCGAGTGGGCCGAGAGCATCGCGCTGTACTCGTGCTTCCCGGGCGGGACGATGGGGTCGGGGTTGCGCGACCTGCACAGCCCGGGCGACGAGCCGACCGCGCTGGTCAACTTCCGGGAGCTGCAACTGCCCGCACTGAAGCGGCTGGGCGTCAACGCGGTCTGGTTCCTGCCGCTCTGGCCCCGGCTGTACGGCGTGTCGGACTACCGGGCGCTGGAGCCAAGCCTGGGGACGGTGGAGGACCTGCGGGCTGTCGTCGAGGACGCGCACGGCGCCGGGATACGGGTGCTGTGCGACCTGATCCCCCACGGGCCGCACGAGTCCAGCGGGCTGCTGGAGGAGCACCCGGAGTTCGTGTCGCGGCACGAAGACGGGTCGGTGCTGTACTGGTGGGGCTGCCTGGGCTGCGACTACGCACACCCGGGCTGGCAGGACTACATGGCGGAGGTGGCGACCTACTGGGCGAAGGAGGCCGATGTGGACGGCTGGCGCGTGGACTGCGCGGGCGGGGCTCCGGCGAACTGGAAGCCCGTGGGCGACAGCCTGCCGTCGTGGAC
>CAZSOQ010000193.1:0-10244 GCA_964608495.1 uncultured Armatimonadia bacterium
ATAGGTAACTGACCGCGAGCCGGCTGTGCCTCGTGGCGGGGGATGTTCAGTCCGCTGCGGGGGCCGCCGGGCCCGCTGCGGGGGCCGCCGGGCTCGCGGTCAGTTACCTATCGCGAGCGGCGGCGCTTCGCGGGCAGCCCGCCGTGATCTCCCGCCTGGCGGTGCTGGCGCACACGGGGTCCCTGAGGGTCGCCACCGAGGAGGCGATGCTGGGCCTGGCGGAGGCCTGGGAGCGCGGTCGCGGCGAGACGGCGGCGCTCTTCCGCTTCATGCAGGCCGTCAGTGACGAAGCCGACCTGACGGCCTGGGTAGCCAGGTACCAGGGCCCCGAGGACGAGAAGGCGCTGCTGGAGGCGGAGCAGGCCCTGGCGCTCGGGGACGCGGAGCTAGCCCTGGCGCGCCTGCAGACCGCGCGCCCCGGCCCCACGGCCTGGCGCGACCGCACCGAGGCCCTGCTGCGACTCGGCAGGCCCATCGAGGCCGGGCCGGCGGTCGGGAACCTGCTCAGGTACGCCCCTGGGCCGGAGGCCTTCGCGCTGAGCGGTGCGGTCGCGGCCCAGTTGGGCGACTGGGAGGAAGCGGCCTGGTGGTACGCGCGGGCGGTCGCCGAAGGCGACGACACCCCGACGCTCACCGCGTCCCTGGCGCGGGCGGCCGAGACAGCCCAGCTCACCCCGGATCAGCGCACGGACCTCACCCACCGCGCATCGGCCTACGCGGGCACGGGCCGGGACCGCACGCGGGCCCTCCAGGCGGTGTCCGTGGCCTTGGGGCTGGCCCAGGCTACCGGGGACGAGAGCGCCGCAGAGAGCACCGCGCCGGTGCCCCAGTGAGGTCCGCAATGGCGACCCCCTCGTGAGCAGTGTGCGCTAGCAGCCCCCCGCCGGCCAGTTCCGGGCCCGCGAGAGCAGGCGGCGGTTCAGGCGCAGGATCTCGAGACCCTCGTCGGCCCGCTCCCGCAGCCCGTCTATGATCGCCCGCAAGCCCCGGCTGGGCTTCTCCGCGGGCGGAGGCAGCTCCTTCACGTGGACAACGTACTCCCCGCGTCGCACCATGCCGTAGCGACCCCGCAGCAGCAGCTCCTTCCCCTCGGGCGTGTGGCTGAACCGCAGCGTGCGCTCAAGCTCCGCATTCTGCAGCGCCAGTCGCTGGTACTCCTCGTATAGTCGCGCCACCTCGCGCGCCTGCCGCCAGGCGTGCGGCGGCAACTCGAGCGCTCCAGGACCCGCCACGACCCCCGCCGCCAGGACGCCGATCGCCAACCACCCCACAGGGGTGAACACCCGGCTCGACCTCGGGCCGCCTTCCTGCATAGCCTTGCATCGTCCTTGCTACACAGAGCCTGTGCTTCCTTATTCGCGACCTTCCCACACAATCCTGCCGCGACCTTGGCCGTCTGTCAAGGGGAGACGGGGGTCACCGGCGGCGCCGCCAGCAGCAGAGCGGTAAACAGCAGCAGCCCGAAGGCTAGCTGCGCGATCACCGCCGCCGGACACGCCTCCTGCCACGCCAGACGGTCGTCGGGACGGTTGTTCAGCCGCTGCATGGCGACACCGGCCGGGATGATGGCGATCATGGCACACAGCGCATCCGCCGGCAGCCACAGCCGGGCCACCATCAGCGCGACCATCCCGAACCCGATCACGTACACCCACGTAAGCACAGCGGCGGCCAACGGCCTGCCCAGGATGACGACCAGGTGGCGCTTGCCCACGAGCGCGTCGGAATCGGCGTCCGGGAACTGGTTCACCCAGAGCACCGCCACGATCATGCACGCGATGGACAGCCCCAGGAGCAGCATCGCGTCGCTGCACTGCCGGACCAGCACGTACTCCGTCCCCAGCATCGGCAGGATGCCGAAGTCCAGCGCGATGATCAGCTCACCGAACCCCGCGTAGGATAGCCGCAGGGGAGGAGCGGTGTAGAAGAAGAGCGTGACCACGCCCACCAGGCCGATGCCGAGAACCGCCAGACCCCGCGTGGCGGCCAGGTAGACGCCGATGGCGCAACCGGCGGCGAGACACAGCAGGCCCAGGAGCAGAACGTGGCGCGCCCGCACCAGACCGCGCTGGATAGCACGAGCGCCGCCCGAGAAGGGACTGACGAACTGCACGTTGGCCTCGTCCGCCCCCGTCAGATGGTCGAAGAAGTCGTTCAGGAGATTGCCCGCGGCGTGCAGCAGAGCCATGCCCAGGAGGGTGAGCAGGGACAGGCGGGGATCCATGACGCCGTCCCGCCACTTGACGTACGCCGTGGCCACCAGGACAGGCACGATCGAGGCAGTGATGAACTGCGGACGCGCCGCCATGAACAGGCGAAGCAGCATCACCGGGCCTTCCTCCGGTTGCCAGTGCTATGATCCAGTCTTCGATCCCCGCGTCCGCGCCTGAGCGTCACTATACACTACAGACCGGCCACGGACAACGCGCAACCCCGGGTTGTCCCGGCGAGAGGTGCCCGGGGCGCCCAGAGGGAAGTGGCCCTTCCGCCCCGCAGGGGGTCGCGACACGCGAAGGAGGGCTTCGGCGATGAGAGCGTTTCACCACGGCAGTCCCTGGGCAGTCCTGGCGGTGGCCGCGGGCCTTGCGCTGCTGGCGTCGGCGCCGGCCGCCGCGCAGACGCTCGACTTGCGCGACGACTTCTCGGGCTACCAGGAGGGGGCCGAGCCCGCGGGGCCCTGGCTCGCCGACGGCTTCCTCTGGGAAGTCACCGCCGGCGCCGTGCGGGCCATGTGCCCCGGCGTCTCCCACCTCAACCTCCGCCAGCCCCAGTGGTTCCGCCGGGCCCTCGTCGAGGCCACCGTCACGGTGCGCAGGCCCGTCACCAAGGGCTGGAAGGTCGTCGGCGTCGCCCTCTTCCACGACGACGAGCACATGTGGCACGCCGCCCTCATCGAGAGCCCCGACGACAACGGCAGCCACAGGCACTTCGAGCTGGGGATGAGGCTTCCCGGCTCGTGGCCCGCCCAGGACGGCCTAACGAGGACGGTGGACTTCAACACCGCCGTGGACTGGCAGTACGATCATCCCTACCGGATCACGATGGGGCTGGGGGACGGCAAAATGCGAGCGCTCCTGGCGGAGATGGACGGCACCAGGGTGTCGGAGATCGCTTACGACCTGGCCGACCCGGCCGTGATGGACGGCTCCCCGGCGCTCAGGTGCGCGGGCTTCGAGGCGGTGTTCGATGACGTGGTCGTGCAGGCCACCGACTACGCCGGCGCGCCGCCCCCCGAGGAAGAGCGCCTCGCGCCGCCCCTCGACATCCCCAGCATCGCCCAGGTGCAGGGCAAGCAGACCGGCTTCTTCCACGTCGAGCGCACAGACGGCGTGTGGTGGGTCATCGAGCCGGGAGGCAAGGGCTACTACGCCATCGGGACGGACCACGTGCGCTACGGCGGCCACTGGTGTCAGACCCTCGGCTACGCGCCCTACGGCAAGAACACCCAACGCCTCTACCCCAGCGAGGACGCCTGGGCCGAGACGGCCACGGACAGGCTCAAGCGGTGGAACTTCAACCTGCTGCCCGCCGGCCACTCCCCGTCCTGTCGCTACCGCGGCATGCCCCACACGGAGTTCCTCAGCTTCGGCAGCGGCTACGCGGGCTATGACCCCCTCGTCGAGAAGGTCAACTGGACCGGCTTCCCCAACGTCTTCAGCAAGGCCTGGGAGGCGTGGTGCGACAAGGTCGCCTGGCGCGACTGCCAGCGCAACGCCGGCGATCCCTGGCTCTTCGGCTACTTCCTCGACAACGAGCTCGAGTGGTGGGGCAAGGGCGGCGGCGACGTCGGTCTGGCGATGGAGGCGATGAAGCTCCCCGCCGGCAACTCGGCCAAGCAGGCGCTCGTCGGCATCCTGCGCGCCAGGTACGGGGACATCGCGCGCCTGAACCAGGCCTGGGGCGCCAAGTACGAGTCCTGGGACCAACTGGCCCAGGCCGACAAGCTGGAGGCCCAGAACGCCGACGCCCTCCGCACCGACCAGCTTGCCTACGTCGCCCAGGTAGCCGATCGCTACTTCCGCGTCACCTGCGAGGCCATCCGGCGCTACGATCCCAATCACATGGTGCTGGGCAGCAGGTTCGCGGGGGACGCCCCGCCGGGCGTGTGGGAGGCGGCGGGCAGGTACTGCGACATTGTGACCTTCAACTACTACGGCCGCGTGGACACCATCCTGGCCGAAGCCCCTGGCACCCAGGAGACATGGACCGGCTACTACGAGAAGGCCCAGCGCCCCCTCATGATCACCGAGTGGTCCTTCCCGGCCCTCGATAGCGGCCTGCCCTGCGAGAACGGGGCGGGGATGCGCGTTGACACCCAGCAGCAGAAGGCCCTGTGCTACGAGGTCTACCAGCGCCTGATCTTCAGCCTCCCCTTCATGGTCGGCTCGGACTACTTCATGTGGGTGGACGAGCCCGCGCTGGGCATCGCCGACACCTTCCCGGAGGACAGCAACTACGGGCTCGTCAACGAGCAGGATGAGCCCTACGAGGTGCTGACCAGAACGGCCACCAGGGTCAACGCCCTCGCCTATGAGCTGCACTCAGGCCAGGTGCCCGAGGTCTCGGTCCGGCGCGTCGCCCTGCGGGACGGCAAGATCCAGGCCGAGCTGGCCAACGACGGCCGCGGGAACGCCCGCTTTGACCTGTCCTTCGTCGTCGGCGGCAGAGAGGCCGAGAGGGCGCCCCTCCGGCTCGCCCCCGGCGAGCATCGCTGGGTGCCGATGACCCAGCAGGTCGCTCCCCCGGCCTACGTGACCGCCCTCGCCGACCCCGGCCGCGAGCTACCCGAGCAGGACCGCACCGACAACCACGCAAGCTTCCTCTACTACCGCCCGGCCGCGTGGCCCCAGTGTCCCGCCGGCAAGTGGCTGGCCCGCTGGCCCGTCGTCGTCACCACCGGGCCTGTCAGCAGGCCCGACGATGCCGTCATCACCGTCAGCGGCGAGATGCTCGCGGACCTCGGCACCGCCGAAGAGGTAGGCTGGCGCCTCGCGGCCTACGACGGTGACGGCACCAGCCTCCCCTGCCAGCTCGAGCCCTGGCCCGAAGGCTGGCAGGTGGCGCTATCAGTGGCCGGCGGACCGCCGAGGTCCGGCCTGGTCATCTACCTCTATCTCACCGACGCGGACCTGCCGCAGCGGCCGCCGAGCGTGGTGGTCGTCATGGAGGGCAACCGCTGGCGAGCCGACAACGGGGTCCTCACTCTTGAGGGAACCGAGGGCGGCAACGTCGTTGACAGCGTCACCTACCTGGGCACCGCCATGGGCCGCCTCAACCCGCTGATCTGGGAGAGGCGCGCGGGCCAGGACCTGTGGACCCAGACGGCCCGCACTTCCCAGGTGCTGGCCTTCAGCGGCCCGGTCCGAGCCGCGATCCAGGTGTGGTGCGAGAGCGAGCCGGAGCAGCCGAGCATCACGGCCGTGGATGACCAGGGAGCGATGGCCGCGCAGCGGGCCCGGCCGCACCACTTCCAGGTGGTGCATCGCGTGGGCCTGGCGCCGGGGCGCAGCTCCTTCGGCGACCAGTTCGTGTCGGTGCGCAATCTGGGCCGGGACCCGATGGAGCTGAGGGGCTGGTTCACCTACCTGCTGAGCGCGATCGGCGGGGACAGCAACGACGATGTGGTCGGAGGCCCGAAGGTGCCCAACTACTGGCTCAACGTCGGGGCGTGGAGGGACGAGCCAACGGGGCTGACCCTCGGGGCCGTGCCCACACCCGACGACCGGATCGCCTGCTACTTCTGGCGAGACCCGGCGGGCGGCCAACATGCGGACCTGCGCCGAGCCTATGAGCCGTCGGCCTTCCTGGAGCCACAAAAGGAAAGGCGGGAGGAGCCTGAAGCTCCTCCCGCCCTCATCTTCGCCGGAAGGTCCGACGACCGGCCCTGGGCCGGTGTCGGCACGGAGGCTCTAGCCGCCGGTTACGGCGAGGTGCGAGCCCTGGGCCTTGAGCGCCCGTGATGCGGTCGGCAGGCTACTCCAGCTCGATGGACCACTGGCAGTCGCCGGTGGCGCACTGCACGGCCGTCGGCTTCAGGAACTTGACGTGCGAATCGTAGAAGCAGTAGTTGGCACCGTCGTTGTGCCGGCGGCCCCCAGCGTCGTTGCGGATGAAGTCGTGCGTGTTGAGCCCGTCCGTGTTCGCTATCGTGATGCCGTCGTTGTAGTCCGTGAACAAGATCACGTTCGAGACATCCCACACAGCGCTATCGGCGGTGCCACCCGGTGGCGTCGGCGCGCCCGCGAACCAGTGCACCGCGTTCATCGCATAGCCCGCGTTCTGTCCCACGTCCGGCATCGTGCCGTCGAACTTCGTGCCCGGCCGATAGGACGGGCACTGGAAGATCTGCACGTTGCGGATGTACGGGAGCAGCTTGATGCGCCACGAGAAATCCGTCCCCGTGAAGCCGTCGGTCCCGTCGGTCTCCGCGTAGTTGGACACACAGGTCTCGTCATAGTCCTGGGAGTACATTGCCGCCGCCAGACCGATCTGCTTGAGATTACTCTGGCAGCTCGCCTGACGCGCCTTCTCTCGCGCCCTCGAGAAAACCGGGAAGAGAATCGAGGCCAGGATCGCGATGATGGCGATCACGACCAACAGCTCGATCAGAGTGAACCCGCGCTTCATTGTATAGTCCTCCGCTGAGTTGATTGCCCCGCTACCGCACCTGAGGCAATTATACCCGACAGCCCCAAGCCTGAACACCCTCGCCCCCCCAGTATGGACGCATAGCTAACCGCTTTGTTCGCCCGCCTTCCCAGCCTGCCGCGCCCGGCGGTCCGGAATCAGAGGGATTCGAGAGCCTGCAGATGCTTCTCGAGCTTGCCCGCGCGCTCCCTGGCTTCCTGCAACCGCTGGCGCTCTCGCGCCACGACCTCCTCGGGCGCGCGCCGCACGAACTGCTCGTTCGTGAGCTTGCGCTGCGTCCCCTCGATCTCCCTGTCAATCTCGCTCAGCCGCTTGCGCAGCCGCTGAATCTCCTCCGCAACGTCCACCGCGTCGCTTACGTCAACCATTATCTCGACCTTCTCGGTAGTCGTCGCCAGGGCCCCGCGCGAACGCGGACCCTCCACCGCATGGACCCCCAGCTCGCTCGCCGCGCCCAGAAAGGCGATGCCCTCCGTCTCCCTCACCAGCAGGTCGGCGGTTGCCTGGTCGGCCGCGATCAGCGTCACGGGCGCCTTCCTGCTGAAGGGAATCGACAGATCCGCCCGCAGGCTGCGCAGCGCGCTGATCACGTCCTGCACCACCACCATCTGCTCCTCCGCCGCGCCGTCCGACCAATCGGCCTCGACCTCCGGCCAGGGCTGGCGGACGATGCTGCCCCTCTCCGGGTACAACCGCTGCCACAGGTCCTCGGTGAGGAAGGGCATGAAGGGGTGAAGGGCCAGGAGGATGTCGCCGAGCACCCGCTGCAGCACAATCTGCGTCCGCCGCTTGGCTTCCGGATCCTCCTCCGTGTACAGGGCGGGCTTGGCCAGCTCGACGTACCAGTCGCAGAACTCGCTCCAGATGTACAAGTAGAGCACGTCGGCCGCCTGCGCCAGGTTGTAGGCCTCCAGCTCCTCGTCCAGCCGCGCCAGCATCGCCGCGTGACGCGACAGAATCCACCGATCGGCCAGGGCCAGACCCTCCGCCGGCACCGCCTCGGGCAGCGCCTCCTCGGGCAGGTTCATCAGCACGAACCGCGTGGCATTCCATAGCTTGTTGCAGAAGTTGCGGGCACCGACCAGCCGGTCCTCGCTGTACCGGCAGTCCTGGCCGTGGGTGACAAGCTGGACGAGGGAGAAGCGCAGCGCGTCCGCGCCGTACTTGTCCGCCATCTCCAGCGGGTCCACCACGTTGCCCCGGCTCTTGGACATCTTCTGCCCCTTCTCGTCGCGCACGAGCCCGTGGATGAACACCTGGTCGAAGGGCCGCTCGTTGAGGAAGTGCATGCCGTCCATGATCATCCGGGCGACCCAGAAGAAGATTATGTCGTATCCCGTCACCAGCACCGTCGTCGGGTAGAAGTACTCAAGCTCCGGCGTCTGCTCGGGCCACCCCAGGGTCGAGAAGGGCCACAGACCCGAGGAAAACCACGTGTCCAGCACGTCCGGGTCCTGCTCGATGTTCTCCGAGCCGCAGCCGGGGCACCGGTCCGGGTCCTCGCGGGTGCAGACCTGCGCGTCGCACTCCCGGCAGTACCAGACCGGTATCCTGTGCCCCCACCAGAGCTGCCGCGAGATACACCAGTCGCGGATGTTGCCAAGCCAATCGCGGTAGACCCTGGTCCAGCGCTCCGGGACGAAGGTCACCTCGCCGCTGTCCACGGCTGCGAGCCCCTTCTCCGCCAGCGGCTGCATCTTGACGAACCACTGAGTGCTCACCAGCGGCTCGACCACGGCGTCGCAGCGGTAGCAGTGCCCCACCGAGTAGGTGTAGTCGTCGGTGCGCTCGAGAAGGCCCTGCGCCTCCAGGTCGGCGACGATGCGCTCTCGGGCCTCATAGCGGTCCAGCCCCGCATAGGCCCCGGCCTCCTCGGTCATGGACCCGTCCTCGCCGATCACCTTGACCGAGGGCAGGTCATGGCGCTGGCCCACCTCGAAGTCGTCGGGGTCGTGCGCCGGCGTCACCTTCACCGCGCCCGTACCGAAGGTCGGGTCCACCGCCTCGTCGGCGACGATGGGGATCTCGCGGTGCATGAGCGGCAGGACCACGGTCTTGCCGACCATGTCCCGGTAGCGTTCGTCCTCGGGATTCACGGCCACCGCCGTGTCGCCCAGCATGGTCTCGGGGCGCGTGGTGGCCACCACGACGCCCGGGCCGCCGTCCGCCGCGGGGTACCTGATGTGCCACAGATGGCCCGTGTGCTCCAGGTGCTCGACTTCCAGGTCGGACAGGCCGGTGTGGCATCGCGGGCACCAGTTGATCATCCGAGCCCCGCGGTAGATGAGCCCCTGCTCGTAGAGCGTCACGAAGGCCTCGCGAACGGCGCGCGCGCAGACCTCGTCGAGCGTGAACCGCTCGCGCCGCCAGTCCACCGACGCCCCCAGGCGCTGGAGCTGGGCGACGATGCGATCGTGGTGGTCGTTGGCGGCCTGCCACACGCGCTCGACGAAGGCGTCGCGGCCCAGGTCGTCACGCGTCTTGCCCTCGGCCGCGAGCATCGCCTCGACCACGTTCTGGGTGGCGATGCCCGCGTGATCGGTGCCCGGCAGCCAGAGCGCTTCGTACCCCTGCATCCGGCGCCAGCGGGTGAGCAGGTCCTGGATGCTGCAGTCCAGCGCGTGGCCCATGTGCAGGACGGCGGTTAGGTTGGGCGGCGGGATCATGATGCAGAAGGGCTCGCGATCGGGGTTGATCTCGGCGTCGAAGACCTTCTGCTCGAGCCAGTAGGGGTACCACTTGCCCTCCACTTGCTCGTGCTGGTAGGCCTTGGGCATCTCTTCGCCGCGCATGATTCTCACCTCGGTAACAGGGAACGGGTCGGGGCGGACGTCGGGGGTCTGCGGAAGGGCCCCGGCGCGGTCACTCGGTCACAGGGACTACTTGCGTCTCGCCCACGAACATGAAGTCCGTCACATCGCTGCGCCGTAGCTTGCTCAGAACAAACCGCAGGTAGCGGAGGCGCCCCTCCGGCTCCACGCACAGATGTAAGTAACCGGGCTGCTTCTTGTCGAAGCTCGCCCGGTGCAGTTGCTCGAAGTGCTCGCCGCCGGCGCTGCCCGGCACCGCAAGCCGGTCGGGAGTGCAGCCTTCTCGGCGCCTCAGCGCTGGGACGGGTCCCCTATGTTTACCACACGGCCCAGGTGAATGTCCAGCCGTACCGCGACCCCCAGGCCGGGATTCGCGGGGAGCCGTGGCCGGGATGGGCGGCTGTGGTGCCTGGTGGCTAGAGTCACCGGGTGTATCTAGGTCTAGAGGGAATCTAGGGGGAAGACCCCCCTTCGAGCGTCCCTACCCTTCGGGTAGGTCCTTTCGAAGGGGGGTGGCGGGGGGAAACCTTTACGGGCCAGGAGCGGTGCCCGGACCGTGGACGGGAAGAGCAGAGCGCAGGTTGTCAAGGTGCGCCGGCGGCAGTGGGAGCGGCGATGGGTGCCCTCCGGACGGGCAAGGCGGATCGTGAAGCGTGAGACGTGAAGCTTGCAGCGTGAGCTGTGTATCGTGAAGAGCGCAGGGCGCGGAGCCCGCGGGCGACGGGACGACGGGATGATGGGCCGCCCGTGCGGGAAGCATGTGCCGCGGCCGGGGACGCCGGATGA
>CAZSOQ010000194.1:0-10105 GCA_964608495.1 uncultured Armatimonadia bacterium
CAGCCCAGCCTGTGGCGCACGATGCAGTGGAGCACCGACGCCGGCCCCGCCACCGTGCATCTGGTCATGGTCAACCCGCAGTCGCCCGACGTTGATCTCAAGCCCGCGCTGGGCGGCCCGCTCGTGCGGAGCCTCTCTTCCGTCGCCCACATCGCCAAGGTCCACGGCGCGCTGGCGGCGGTCAACGGCGGCTTCTTCTCTCCCACCCACAAGGTGCCGCTCGGCATGTTGGTGATTGACGGCGAATGGATGCGCGCCCCGCTCCCCGACCGGCCGGTCCTCATGATCGGAGCCAAGGGCAAGTGCGAGATCTCCCGCGTGAGCTTCGACGCCCGGGTCCACTTCGAGGGCCTGGGCTTCCTGCCCGTCCTCGGCCTCAACCAGAACCACTGGGAGCCCGACACCATCGTCGTCTTCACCCACCGCTGGGGGTCCTCCGTCCCCGTCACCGCCAACACCACGCGGCTGGTCGTGTCGGCCCGCGGTCGCGTCGTCTATCGCGAGTGCGACGGCCGCGAGACGCCCCTGCCGGCGGGCGGCATGGTCATCTCCGGCCAGGGCCGCCGCGCCGAGACGCTCGAGAACGTCCCCCTCGGCCGCGAGGTCAAGCTCACCTTCACCACCAAGCCCGAATGCCCCGACCTGCGCCACGCCCTCGGAGGCGGCCCGCTGCTGGTCCTCGGGAGCAAGGCCGTCCTCGACCCCAAGGCCGAGGGCTTCCGCAGCGACGTGGCCAGCGGACGCCATGCCCGCACGGCTGTGGGGATCCTCAAGGACGGGCGCGTGGTCATCGCGGTGGCCGAGGGCGGGCCGCTGGGACGCGGCCCGGGCCTGACCCTGTGGGAGCTCACCAGCCTCATGCTCAAGCTCGGCGCCCAGTCCGCCATGAACCTTGACGGCGGCAGTTCCACCACCCTGGTGGTTGACAGCGACGTCGTCACCCGATGTTCCGCGGGCGCGCCACGCCTTGTCAACAACGCGCTCGTGGTTGTGCCCTGCAAGCCGGAGAACCCCGGCTAGCCGGGCCCGCCCGGCGCCCGCTGTCGCGGACGCCAGGCTCTGCTCCAAGGCCAGCCACGCTCACCCTTCCCCGGGAGGTGCCGGGAACCGATGGACTACCACATCCTCCTACAGCGGCCGGACCGACGCGCCACGGCTCTCGCCCTTGCCGTCACCGCCGTGGTCCTGGCCGGTTTGGCTGTGATCGTGTGGCGTGCCGCCGGCTCCCCCGCCAGGTACAACCGCACCCAGACCGTTTCGAGCGAAGAGCAGCTCCTCAGCCAGTGCCCCTGGCTCTCCCAGACCTTCAGCCACTGGCGTCAGGCCGCCGTGTCCAAGGTGGCCGTGCCCACCTACCAGCAGATAGGCGCCTTCCCCGTGGGCAACGGCAGCGCCTTCGGCATCATCGGCCTGCACTGGCCCTTCGGCACCGTCAGCAACCTCATCGGTCCCAGCTACCAGAAGCAGGTCGGCTTCTTCGGCAACGTCGTCCCCTGGCTCGCCGCCGAGGGCAAGCCGGTGGACCTGCCCGAGGAGTCCGTCGCCTGGGCCTCCGACGCACCCGTCGTCTGCGTCAAGGGCGCGTCCGA
This sequence comes from uncultured Armatimonadia bacterium, assembly GCA_964608495.1. GTDB lineage: Bacteria > Armatimonadota > Zipacnadia > Zipacnadales > FEN-943 > JAKORR01. The sequence continues at coordinate 1,590 of CAZSOQ010000194.1, forward strand.
CGATGGCCTGGCCCTCGAGATCTACTACGCCGCCGCGCCGGACCTTGCCGCCATCGTCTTCGCGGTCACCGTGGCCAATCGCGGCAAGGCCGTCCGCCGCGACATCGCCATCGGCCTCAGCTCCAACCTGCCCGCCGTCGAGATCGAGCCCAGTGGCCTGTATACCACGCGCCCCGGCGTGCGCATGAGTGTGGGCCTGGTCGGCGCCCGAGCTCGTCCGGCCGGAAGCCTCGCCCCGGTCATCCCGTCCGGCGTCGAGAACCGCATGAATCCCTTCGGCATCGGCGGCGGCACGGGCGTGCTCTACCCCCTCGGCTCCCTGGGCCCCGGTCAGTCCGTCGTGAAGATCGGCTACATCGCCTTCACTCGCGATGGGCAGGAGCAGGAGAAGATCCTTCAGGTCCTGGCCCAGGCCCGCCTGGGCATTCTGGACAATTGCCACGCCCGCTGGCAGAAATGGACCGAGCAGGTCACCCAGGTCTCGGACGTCACGCCGCGCGTCGCCGAGTTCCTGCGGGCGCAGCAGTACATCGTCGCCTCCCAGCAGGCCTCCGCCGGCGGTTTCTCCCCGATGGACGGCTACACGTACCTGTGGGTCCGCGACAGCAACGGCCCCCTGCGCTTCTTCTCAGCCATCGGCGCCACCGGTGAGGTCAAGCGCCACCTCGAGTACTACTTCCGCGTCAGCGCCACCGAAGGCCGGGTCGGCAACAACATGTCGCTCGACCGCCAGGTCCCGCGCTCCCTTCAGCAGCCCGACTGGAACAAGGTCCCCGTCGAGGCCGCCGAGGTCCCCAGCTTCGTCATCCTCCAGCACCACTGGTACTACCGCGCCAGCGGCGACCTGAGCCTCATCCGCTGGCACTGGGGCCTGCTGCGCCGCTGCCTGCTCGGCCAGAAGCTCGACGGCCGCGGGCTGCTTCCCTTCCACGGCGATGAGACGTACCGCTTCCCCGGCTACGAGTTGTTCAACGCCGGTCGCGACCTCCGCGACTGGGTATGCCTCGAGACCTGCTCCGCGGACTCGGCCTTCGAGTTCGTGGCTGCCGCGCGGGCCATGGCCGAGATGGCTGCGGCGCAGGGCAAGCAGGCCGAGGCGGCCGAGTACAACGCCCTGGCCGAGCGTGTCCGCGCCGCCACCGAGAGCCTCTACTGGCAGGCCGACCGCGGCTTCTACGCGCCCTCGCGCTCCGACTTCGCCGACCAGGTCCACCGCTATCCCTTCGCCAACATCAACCTGCGGCCCCTGTGGATCGGCTACGCTCGCGCCGAGGACGCCCGCCAGCGGCAGAACGTCTTCTCGGCCCTGCGCTATCTGTGGCAGAAGAACGGTCGCGTCACGACCACCCCCACCTGCGGCTACTATGTGGGCATGACCCCCGGCTACGTGGTCTGGGACCTGGCGGAGCTACGCCATCCCGCCGTCCGCGACGCCCTCCGGGGCCTCCTGGACAGCGCCGAGACCAGCGGCGGCTTCGCCGAAATGGTCACGCCCGACGGCAAGCCGGCCAACGCCGTGTGGGGCCTGCACCGCATCCGCCCCTGGGAGGGTGGCATCAACGCCGAGGCCGTGCTCCACGCCCTTTGCGGCTACCGGCCCGACGCCCCTCACCGGCGGGCCTATCTGCGCCCCTTGTCCGTGGCCGGCGACAGCATGACCGTTAACCGCCTTCCTCTCGGCGACGCCGGCCTCAGCGTCCATGTCGAGGACCAGCAGGGCAAGCGCCGCTATGAGATCACCTACGAGGGCCTCCCCGGCGCGCTCACTGTGGACCTGGCCGTCGTCGTCTGGGGCAGCGGCCTGCGCATTACGAAGCTTGAGGCCACGAACGCCGCCTCGGTCAGGCCTCAGCCCGGCCCGGCCTGGCCCTGGGCCCAGGAGACCCTCCTCCCGGGCCTCAAGCTCACCAACGAGGACTCGATCCACGTCACGGTCGAGTACACCCCTGCCCCACCGGCAAGCCTTCCGCCCGCCGTGCCCTTCACTTTCGGCCCCGCGTCCGTCCCCGGCGGCACGCGAGCCATCGTGCTCACCTGTTCCCCTGCCCAGGCCGAGACCCAGCGCCGGCGCCTCGGCGGCGGCGTCTACTGCGTGGACACCAGGATTCCCTGGCCCGTAGACTACCTGCGCAGTGCCCTCCTGCAGGGGGGCCGTCCCCGTGTCCCCACCGTCGTCCTCGACACTGCCAACTACCCCGGCGCCTTCAAGCGCGCCGACTTCTGGACCAAGGGCGACGGCGCCAAGGTGCTGCAGGACTACCGGGCCTCAGGCGGGAAGCTAGAGCAGGTAGCGAACCCAAGTCCGGCGCCCAAGGGCTACGGCGGCCTGGCGACCCTCCGCGGCTAGGTCCTCCCAGCCGCGCCGGGCCCAGGCCTCGCGCCGCAGTAGGCCGGTGGGGCGTTCGTGCCCCGGTGACTCAATGAGCCTGCATCGCCTTGTCATCGCGCTTCTCATCGCGGTCGCGGTGGGACTTCCCACCGCGGCCCAGGCCGAAGCCCTGCTGGCCCTCGACGACCCGGACGGCCCCCAGGTCCCGTGGCCCGGCACGGCCCTCACCTCCGACCCGGTCCACTCCGGACGCCGGGCTCTGCGGTGGGTCGTCGCCGACAAGCCGATCCTGGACTCCCCGCGCCTCATGCAGGACTGGACCGCCTTCGACGAGCTGCGCTTCTGGGCCTACCTGGACAAGCCGACCGACTTCTCAATTCCCCTCATCTTCGCCAGTGAGGGCGGCTACTACATCACCGACTGGAAGCTCGACTGGCAGGGCTGGAAGGAGCACCGCTTTCCGCTCGCCGACTGCCGCCCGGCCCACGAGCCGGTCGGCTGGCACAGGATCTCTCACTTCGGCTTCCGGGCCCAGGGCTACGGTCAGCCGCCCGTGCCCGAGGGGCTCACCCTCGTCTTCGACGACTTCGCCTTGCACTCGGCCGCCGACCTGCCTTACACCCGCCTTGCCGACTGGCTGGCCGCCGACCGCCGGGAGAGGATCAAGGCCATGAAAGCCCGAGGCAATCCCTACTTCCTCAGCGTGCTCGACGGCCTCGCGCACGTCGGCCCCGAGCCCAGCCTTCCGACCACCCTCACCAGCCCCTGGCAGTTCTCGGGCCTGGCCTCTCAGGCCCTGGCCGCGGCCTGGGCCGCCGGCTGGCAGGACTCCCCTCGCCGCGGCGACCAGACCCTCATCGCCCACGCCTCGGCCCTGGTAAACTTCTGCCTCGCCCAGCAGAAGGAGGGAAGCTGGTTCTACTCCCGCCGGTGGGAGGCCGGTGGCGACCCCAACAGCGACCGGTTCGCCCTGGGGCCGCTCATGGACGCCGTCTACTGGCTCCGCCTCCTGCCCGAGGGCGAGCAGGCCTGGCCCCGCTGGGAGGCGCCCCTGCGCGAGCTCGTGGACTTCCAGTACACCCACTGGGGCAGGCGCAGCGGCCACGCCTGGAGCGACAGCGCCGGCCGCTATCCCAACCAGGACGTCTTCCACCTGGCCGAGATGGCCCTCGCCCACCGCTTCTGGGGCGATGACAGGTACCTGGCCAGCGCCCGCGACATGCTCGACGGCCTCGAGGCCCATCTGCTCCCCGACGGCGGCCTCAACTACATCGGCCCCGAGACCGAGATCCCCTGCTACCACGACCTGAACGTCTACTGGATCGCGCGGTACTACGACCTCACTGGCGACGAGCGGGCCCGCGACCTCCTCGCCCTCACCGTCGCCTACTACCCCCTCACCTACTCCGACGAGGGCCGTCCCGAGTACTACACCGATTGCTGGTGGAAGCACTACTGGAGCGACGGCTCCGCAGGGGGGCCCGAGATCATCGCCGGCATCACGGGCGATCCGCACAACAAGTGGCTGGCCGACCGGCTCCTCGAGCGCGTCGGGCCGGGCGACTCCTATCGCGCCATCTACGCCGGCCTGTTCTACCGCGACGACATCGAGCCCCAGCCTCTGCCCGACAGTTGCCTTCGCTTCGACCGCAACATCGGCGGCCCCCGCGGCCGGTTCGGTTCCTGGTACTTCGCGGGGGTGACCGGCGGCGGCGCCCGGGACACCTTCGTCGGCGCCATGGTCTGCGATCCCGCCCGAGCCGACCCCCTCAACGGCGCCTTCCTCGCCGCGAGCATCGAGGTGGGCCTCGGCGGCGAAGGCCCCCGCCACCGAACCGCTCTCTACACCTCCGGTCCCGATGACCTCACCGACGTGGCCCTCGCGGGCGAAGCCGCGGCTGTCGCGGCGCGCTACTCACCGCGCGCTCCTTACATCAACAGCGTCCCCGACCCGAAGGTGCCGCCCACTCCCTGGCGCGCCACCCAACTGTGGCTTCTCACCCGCCACGGCCTTCTCGGCCTGGTCGAGCTGGAGGCCACCGAGGAGCAGACCGTCCCTCGCCTCGCGGGCGAGCTGCGCTTCGGCCCCACTCTCCCCCTCGTCCACGACCAGGCCCAGGGCCTCTTCCGCTGCGGCCCCGTGACCCTCCGCCTCCTGGAGCACACCTTCGCCGCCGTCGAGGCCGGGCCCGCCCGTCCGCCCTATGCCCGCTCGTCCACCACCCACTCGGCCGTGCTCCTCACCACGCCCGGTGACAGCTTCACCGCGCGGCCCGGCCAGCCCGTCCGCTACGTGGCCCTCGTCTCGCCCGAGGGGGCAGCCGCGCGCGCCGAGTGCACGCGCTTCGGCGCAGGTGACCTCTTCGGCTTCACGGCCAACCTGGGCGACGAGCCCTTCGCCGTGGCCTTCAACGCCGGTGACGCGGCGGTCGAGGCCCAGGTCCCCTGGGGCCCCGGCGAGGCGGCGCTCTGGCGCGGCCAGGGCCCGAGCCACCCGGCGCGCCCCACGGACGGCCGCCTGCGCCTGACGCTGGACCCGCGCGCCCTGGTCCTCGTCACACGAGCTCCCTAGCGCGCCGGGCCTCCCGCCGCCTCCGGCGCGGCACGCCCCCTGCAGGAATGGTCCGGCCACCTTGGAATAGCCCGCCCAAGTGCATCACGAAGAAGGGAGGCCGATCCCATGAGCTGCTTCCAGCCGGCCGTCGCGGACTTCTGTGACTTCACCGACCGGGAAGCCTGCGCGCGGGTCCGAGCCATCACGAAGGAGCAGATCACGCAGCATCCCTGCCCCACCTTCCACATCCAGGTGATCGAGGAATCCGAGGTCTTCTACGGAGCCTTCGCCACGGACATCGTGGCCCGCATCGTCCAGGCTCGCGACGAGGGGCGCCGCTGCGCCTTCATCCTGCCGGTGGGCCCGGTACCCCAGTACGCCATTGCCGCCACGATCATCAACCGCCTGCGCCTTGACTGCAAGCACGTGGTCACCTTCAACATGGACGAGTACGCCGACGAGAACGGCCAGACCGCCCCGCCCGACTGGGAGGGCTCCTTCGCCACGGCGATGTGGGCCAATCTCTTCGGTCGAATAGACCCCGATCTGCGGCCGCTCGACGAGAACATCCACTTCCCCAACACGGCCAATATCTCCCGCTACTCCGACATGATCGTCGAGGCCACCGGCGGCAAAGGCGCCGACTGCTGCTACGGAGGCATCGGCTGGTGCGGGCACATTGCCTTCTGGGAGAGCAGCCTCGGCCACGAGTACGCGTCGGACGAGGAGTGGCGCCAGGCCAAGGCCCAGATCGTCAAGCTCACGCCGATGACGATCATGCAGAACGCCCTGCACAGCTTCGGCGGCGACTGGTCGTGGGTCCCGCCCATGGCCGTCAGCATCGCGCCCTTCGACATCCTCGGCGCCCAGTACCGCAGCTTCTGGCTCGACGGCGTCTGCGGCCCCGGCACCACCATGAGCTGGCAGAGCTTCATCGCCCGCCTGGTCGCCCACGGCCCCGTCACCCGCTTCGTCCCCGGCTCCTGCCTGCAGACCGTCCCCACGGACTACACGATCCTCGGCGTCGTGGCGGAGGACGTCCGGATCGAGATGTCGTAAGAGCCACGACCCGCCGTCCGCAACCGATCCGCCCGATCGGTGGGCGGGCCGCCGGGGCCCGCTCCCTTCGGCGCGGCGGGGAGGGCGCCTGACGCCTCACCTTTGCGCTTGACTTCCCCACGAATCCGGTGCTACATACCCCCTGGACTCACCAGTCCCTGAGCCAGCGAATGACTGTCCATGGCTGCCAGCGCTCACCTCGGGCTATCCACCCAACAGGTTGCCCGCGCCCTCCAGAACTTCACCCTCATGGGTGCCTTCTGGAGCGTCTACGGGCCTAACGCCACCGCGACCGGCCCGGTCCTATCGGGCTTCTGCCTCGAGGTCGGCCTGAGCGACTCCCAGATAGCCTTCCTCGTCTCCCTTACCGGCCTCATGGGCATCACCCAGCTCCTCAGCTACTTCCTGACGCGCCGCGCGCACAACAAGCGCCGCATGATGGTCACCCTCGGCTGCTGCGAGATCACCCTCGTCAGCCTCGCCGTCCTTGCCGGCCTCGGGTTGGCTCCCGAGCATCGCTTCCAGGCCATCGCCGCCCTCATCGTCGCCGGCCTGGCCTTCGGCCATGCCGTCAGCCCCGCGTGGAACTCCTGGCTCAGCAACCTCATCCCCGCCGAGGTCCGCCCCACCTACATCGGCCGTCGCATGTTCATCATCACCGGCGTGGGCATGGCTTACCTCTTCCTGGCCAGCCACTGGCTCGACTTCGCGGACCTCCCCACGAGCTTCCTCGTCGTCTTCACCGCGGGCTGGCTCGGCGGCGTGGCCGGCTACCTGGTTGCGGCCCGCACCCCCTACCCGGCCATCCCAGAGGAGGGCCCCAGCTCGGCCAGAAGACTCTGGCTCCCGCTGCGCGAGCCCTCCTTCCTTCGCCTGTGCCTCTTCCTCCTGGCCTGGGCCACCGCCGCCATGTTCGCCGGCGCCTTCTACAGCGTCTACATGCTCCGCTACCTCAAGCTGTCCTACTCCATGGTCGCCCTGTTCACCAACATCACCCTCGTCACCACCATGGTCGGCTACCGCCTCTGGGGTGCCGCCTCCCAGAAGTTCGGCAGCAAGCCCATCATCCAGATCCTCATGCTCCCCGCCGCCATCGTCCCCCTGCTCTGGGCCCTCACCGACGCCGGCAACTACCCCATCCTCCTCCCCGTCGTCTCGATCCTCGGCGGCCTCTGCGGCTCGGGCATCTCCGTCGCCATGTCCTCCCTCCTCTACAAGACCGTCCCCCAGGGCCGCGACGTGCCCGAGTACTTCGTCCTCTGGACGGCCTTCAACACCATCGGCGCCGCGGCCGGTCCTCTCGCCGGTGGCCTCGTCCGCGGGACGCTCGAGGGCGTGACCCTCGCGCCCCTGGGCGTCGAGATCTCCGGGCTACAGATGCTCTTCGCCCTCGCGGCCGCCCTCACGCTCTTCCCCGCCCTCCTTTCCCTCTTCCTCCAGGAGAGCCAGGCGGCCGCCCCGATCTACGTCCTCGGCCAGTTCCGGGGCAATCTGTTCAGCTTCGCCTACAACTTCGCCCTCTACGCCACGGCCCGCGAGGACGAGCGCCGCGCCAGTCACCTCCGCGCCCTGGGCCGCTCCCGCAGTCCCCTTGCTGTGGGGCCCCTCCTCGACGGCATGCACGACGCCAGCGCCACGGTCCGCGAGAGCGCCGTCCATGGCCTCGGCGAGTCCGGCCTCGACGAGGGTCTCGAACCCCTCGTCCACGCCCTCGAGGATGACGACGCCCAGATCCGCCCGGCCGCGGCCGAGGCCCTGGGCAGGCTGGGCAAGCCCGAGAGCGTGTCCCCTCTCATCAAGGCCCTCTACGACGACGATGTCCGCCTGCGCACCAGCGCCGCCGCGGCCCTGGGCGAGATCGGCGGCCTTGACGCTCGGGACGCGCTCTACCACGCCCTCCTCGCCGGCTTCGACCGCCGCACCTTCCCCAGCCTCGTAGACGCCTCCAGCCGCGCCGGCGACCTGCGCGTGGTGGGCCCGGCGCTCGAACACCTCCACCACATCAACTCGCCAGTCGTGCGTATGCAGGTGCTCAACGCCGTGGGTCGCGTCCTGGGCGAGAAAAACCACTTCTACCGCCTCCGCCTCGCCGACGACCTCGGCCGACCGCTCCTGGTCGAGCGCATGTTGGCCCGGGTTGTGCGGCTCCTCAGAAGCCTTCGCCTGGGCACCCCGGAGCAGCGGCAAGCGATGCAGAGCCTGGGCGCCGACGTGGCCCGCGCCGCGGCCGCCGACGAAAACGAGGTCGTCCGCGACGGTTGCCGTCGCCTCGCCTCGGCCGCCCAGGAGGTGGAAGAAGCGCCGGAGGTCGTCCATGCCGCGGCCCGCGCCCTTCTGCTCTATGGGGAGGGGTCCGAGCAGCCGCCCTACGAGGAGGCCATCATCTTCCTGACCATTTGCCTGACGTCTCTGGCGCGGCACCTGGCGGTGCCCCCGCGCGACACCCACCAGGCCCCCTAGCCCGCATCATTCATGAGTGCGGTATCGCTGATACCGACAACCCTCGCGGTCGTCCCAGGCCGACACCAGGGAGCCGCTTGGTGCAGCCGACGAAGTCGGCAAGCCAAGCGGCGA
>CAZSOQ010000195.1:0-10096 GCA_964608495.1 uncultured Armatimonadia bacterium
CTTCCGGTGGACGCCGGATCCCGCTATAATAGCTTCTACCCTTCGAGATCGCTCGCGCACGGGGCACTGGAGAGTGACTACTGCGAGCGGCCAGCTTCTCCGCGCGTCGGTCGGGTGCCTTCGCTCCAGAGGCCTTCAGGCCCGAGCCTATCGGCGCCAGCCAGCCTATTGGCGTCCCGCGGCTCGTCGGCCGTCAGTGCCCACTTTGCATCATCGCCCAAAGGAGGCGTTCTGACTTGCCCAGTCATGCCGACCTGGAGGATCTGCTGGCTCAGCCGGAGAGCTTCCCTTTCCTGAGTGTCTACCTCGACCTGGCACCGCAAGCCCGGTCCAGTCGCTCCTACGAGACTCTCCTGCGCAAACGCTTTTCCGAGCTGGAGGACATCCTCGGGAAGAACTCCGAGCATGAGGGCCCCTTCTGGGCTGCCGTCACCCGCGTGTGGGACTACCTGCACAACGAGCTTCCGCAGACCGGCCATGGCGCTGCGGTGTTCGTGGCCCCGCGCCTCGACCTCTTCCGCGCCTACTCGGTGACCTACCGCTTCGAGACGGAGGTGGTCCTCGACAGCAGGGCCCACGTCCGTCCCCTCGCCCACGTGGTCGAGGAACACGAACACCATCTCGTGGCCGAGGTGCGCTCCGACCGCGCCTCGATCTTCGTCGTTCACCTGCGCGCCCCGACGCCCGTGTCCAAGGTCGCGGAGCTCGCCAGCGAGGTGCCCGGCAAGACAGCCATGGGGGGCTGGTCCCAGCGACGTTTCCAGTGGCATCGGCGCGACCACATCCAGCGCCACATCAAGAGGGTGGCCGAGGCCGTCGAGGGCCTCTGCGACACCTACAACTGCGGCGGCGTCATCCTCCTCGGCCAGGACCAGACCGTCTCGGCCCTGCGCAAGTGTCTCAGCCGACGCGTGCTCGACCTCGTCACCGCCGTCGCCCCCGAGCGCACCTCCGATAGCGAGGCCGCCCTCCTCGATCGCGTCCTTCCTCTCCTCCAGATCGAGGAACGCTTCGAGGAACTGGGCACCCTTCAGCGGATCGTCGAGGAACTGGGGCGCGGCGGCCTCGCCGCCGTCGGCCCCGAGGACGTCACCGCCGTCGGCGTGCAGCAACGCCTGGACATCCTCGTGATCGCCGAGGGCTTCGCCACGCAGGGCTGGCAGTGCCAGTCCTGCCAGGCCCTCATGACCGCCGAGGCCAGCGACGGTCAGTGCATCTACTGCGGCTCTGAGCTCACGCCCGTCGAGCTCGGCGAGGCTCTCATCCGTCTGGCCCAGAACCAGGGCGCCGAGATCGAGGTGATGGCGCCCAACGACGATCTCCACCGCTTCGGGGGCGTCGCGGCCCTGCTGCGTTACTGACCCGAGCGTCCGCGGGACGGGCCGACCGCCCCGCTATTGACAGCCAACCGCCCTTCTGGTACCTTTGCCCGGGTCGGCGCCCCGCGCCGACCCGCTTTCCTTGGGCCCTTGCGGCGCCGCCGGGCCCTGTCGCCCGGAGGGCTCTCGTTTCGGTCCTAGAGAGGTGTTGTTCCCGTGTACGCCATAGTGGAGACCGGAGGTCGTCAGCACAAGGCGGAGCCCGGCCGCATCATCAAGACGCAGTTGATCAAGACCCCCGTCGGCGACGAGGTGGTCCTGGACCGCGTGCTTGCTCTCCACGACGGGGAGAAGCTGCGCGTCGGCACCCCCTACCTCGAGGGCGTCCGCGTCCTCGGCCGGGTCGTCCAGCAGGGCCGCGATCCCAAGATCCGCGTCCAGCGCTACAAGCGCAAGAAGCACTACCGCCGGCTCACGGGCCATCGCCAGCCCTTCACCGTCGTCGAGATTACGGCGGTCGAGGCCGGGGACTAGAGGGCCCCGGGGCCCCCTGACCGCATCTCGGCTTGCCCGTCCCGGGCCAATCTGGTAGACTCGAGCATGGTGAGCAGTCATGGCACATAAAAAGGGACAGGGAAGTACCAAGAACGGACGCGACAGCCGATCAAAGCGGCTTGGCGTCAAGCGCCACGACGGCCAGCCCGTCACGGCCGGCGTCATCCTCATCCGCCAGCGTGGCACCCGTGTCCTTCCGGGCCGCTATGTCGGCCGCGGCGGCGACGACACCCTCTTCGCCCTTGCCGACGGGACCGTACGCTTTGACCGCACCCGCGGAGACCGCATCCGCGTGAATATCGAACCGGCTGCCGGATAGGCTTCCCCCCCCGCTCCCCCGCCCCCAAGAGCCGGCGCCATACGCGCCGGCTCTTGTCTTTGCCTTCCTCCGTCCCGGCAGGATAGGGCCCTCGCGCGGCGAATCTGAATCTTGTGGTGCCAGCGGCCCTCTCGGCGAGGGCCAGGCCCGCCTGTGCAGCGCCGGCAACCAACGGCGGGAGGTGCCCGAATGAGTAAGCCCAGTCTTGGCACTCTCATCACTGCCATGGTGACGCCCTTCGGGGCCGACGGCAGTGTGGACTACGACCGCGCCGCGGCCCTTGCCGCGAAGCTCATCTCCGAGGGTTCGGACGGCCTGCTGGTCACCGGCACCACCGGCGAGTCCCCAACCCTGACGAAGGAGGAGAAGCTCCAGCTCTACTCGATTGTCAAGGAGGCCGCGGGTCCCGTGCCCGTTCTCGCCGGCACAGGGAGCAACAGCACGGCCGCCACGGTCGAGCTCACCCGCGCCGCCTCCCAGACCGGCGTGGACGGCATCCTCATCGTCGGGCCCTACTACAACAAGCCCTCCTCCGAGGGCTTCTACCAGCACTACCGGGCCTGCGCCGCCGCCACCGACCTGCCCATCGTCGTCTACAACGTCCCCGGGCGCACGGGCAAGAACATTGACGCCGCCACGGTCCTGCGCCTCGCCGAGGGAGTGGCCAACATCGTCGGCGTCAAGGAAGCCAGCGGCGATCTCAAGCAGATCACGGCTATCTGCGCCGCCAAGCCCGAGGGCTTCACGGTCTGGAGCGGCGACGATGGCCTCACCATCCCCATCCTGTCCGTGGGCGGCGAGGGCATCATCTCCGTGGCCTCCCACGTGGCCGGCGCCCTCATGCGCCAGATGCTCGACGCCTTCAAGGCCGGCGACGTCGCCCGCGCCGCCGAGCTTCACTGCCGGCTCAGCCCGCTCTTCGACTGCCTCTTCCTGCCCTCCGGCAACCCGCCGTGCGTCAAGCGGGCGCTCGAGGTCTGTGGCTTCCCCGTCGGCGGCTTGCGCCTGCCCCTCGTCGAGGCCGGCGACGCCGACACCGCCGTCATCCGCAAGGTATGCGAGGAGTTGGGCCTGGTACGATGACGCCTGACGAGGACCTGGCCGCCCGCGCGGCCGTCCTGGAGGAGATCGCCGACGAGGTGCACCAGTGCACCCTGTGCGACCTGCACAAGGGGCGCTCCAGAGCTGTGCCGGGCGAGGGCCCGCCCGACGCCCCCGTCATATTCATCGGCGAGGGTCCCGGCGCACGCGAGGACGAGCAGGGCCGCCCCTTCGTCGGCCCCGCGGGCGCGTACCTCAACCGTCTCCTCGAACGCGCGGGGCTCCGGCGCGAGGAGGTCTTCATCGCCAACATCGTCAAGTGCCGCCCGCCCGGCAACCGGGAGCCCACTGCCCAGGAGGCCGAGGCCTGCAGGCCCTACCTCGACGGCCAGATCGCCTGTATTCGGCCCCGGGTCATCTGCCTGCTCGGGCGTCCGGCCACCACCGCCCTCCTCGACGCCTCCACCAGCATGAGCAAGGCCCACGGCCAGACCTTCCAGCGCGATGGGATCGTCTACATCCCTCTGTACCACCCGGCCGCGGCCCTGCACAACCAGCGCCTCGCGCCCATCCTCATCGAGGACTTCCAGCGGCTCGGGCCCCTACTGCAGAGGCTGATGAGCGAGGGATAGCGCGGCCGAGTGCGGGGAACCGTGCGTGGGAAGGCCCGCCCGGGTCCTCCTTTGCGCGAGGCTTGGCGCGGTCTGTGCGCCAGGGCCACTGTCCAACCACCGCCTCAGGCCTCAGCCAGCCACCGTCTTACCGCCTCCAGCGTCCCGGCCTCGTTCTCCTGGCCGCAGAGGATCCCCCCAGCCTCCCCCACGACCCGCCGCAGGTCCGGATGGGCATTGGCCACAGCCGCCACCTGCCCGCCCCGCTCGAGGACGTACCGTGCCGCCACCAGCCCCGTCGTGGAGTCCTCCACATACAGCACGCCGGCCCATTCCAGCGCGCCGCCCTGCAGCTCGGGATGCAGATGCTCCGCCCACCGGCACCCGATGACCTTGTCGGCCCCGGAAGGCATTATGTCTACTCCCTTCCCCTGCCGCACGTCCACCGGATACCCCGCCAGCCCCTCCCCGAGCCGCTCCACCAGCTCCGCAACCTGCTCCCGCCCCCCGGCCAGCGGGAAAACCGTGTAGGTCACCAGCCGGTTCCCGTACTCCTCCACCACCGGCCCGCTCAGCGACACCTCCAGCCTGTCCTTCACCAGCGCCACGACCTCGGGCCGCACATCGCGGGCGAAGGCCTGGTAGTCGGGGTTCACCACGGCCCGGTTCTCGTCCGGCAGCCACGCGCTGAGGCCCGACTCCGCCAGGTGGTACCTCGCCGGCCCGCCGACCACGTGGCCGATCGGCGCAAGCTGCCCGGGCGGGCGGTTGGTCAGCAGGTGCGCGCTCACGCCGGCCCGCTCGCACTCCAGCAGCATCTCGCCGAAGGCCCGCCGGTCCAAGGGCACACGCGCCCGGTCCGCGAAGGGCCAGATCGGGCCCAGGGCACAGTCGTCGAGGTCCAGAAAGAGGGTCCTGGCGCCGGCGGGGGGCACTACCATCCCTCACGCTGGTAGAAGTCCACGACCCGCTGGCGGACCTCCTCGAAGGACCTCACCTGGTCCTCCAGGAGCTCCTCGGCGAAGCCGCAGGCCCGGTGGAAACGGCGCGTGTCCAACCCGAAGGCGTCCACCGGCGAGACCATGTCGTGGGTGTCGTCGGACTCGCGCCACCGGAAGGCCGTCAGCAGGCCCACGCCCGGAGCGTGCGAGTAGAGATTGGTCAGCCGCCGCCTCGGCGGGCTGCCCTCCACGAGGTGCACGAATCCCACCAGCCCCAGCCGCGCGATCAACTGGTCGTCAACGAACAGAGGCGCGCCCTTCAGTACCGCCTCGGTCTGGGCCAGCGTATCGGCGTGCAGGCACGCGGCTATCCGCCGACCCGTGTCCATCAGCCGGAAGAAGTCGCGCACCAGCACCCCCCAGATGTAGCCGTACCAGTGCCCGGAGCCGATCTCGTGCGCCAGGTAGCACTCCGGCACCGCCGGCGGTCGCGCCACCGCCCCCTCGATCACCGAGTCCGAGCTGGTCGTCACCAGCCGCTCCCCCGGCGGCAGCAGGCCCAGGGCGTTGGCCAGCAAGGTGGACTTGCCCGCCCCGCTGAGCTCAGCCCCCATCAGCACCGACGCCCCCTGGGCCATCGAGCACAGCATGAACCCGACCACCGATGAGCTGATCGTCCCCGCCTCCATCAGGTCCACGAGGCTCAGGGTCCGGCCCCCGCGCTGGTTCAGGGCCTCGATCTGCGACAGGTTGCGTTTCTCGACATCGCGCATTCCGCGATCACCGTAGGGGCCCGGCGGGCGCCCGCCCAGGCAGTCCGCCCCGGCACCGAGCAGGTCCTCGCAGGGATGATACCCCACGCGCGGTAAGACGCGCACCTCTTGGGTCAGCCCTCGCCGGCAGGGCTCGCCCTCGCCGGCTTACAGGGCTTCCGGCCGCGCGCCCTCCCGCAGGGGATTCGTCCGCGCCGCGAACGAGTACAGATAGGGGTAGTCGTGCTGCAGGTGGACCATGTAGCTCAGCCACTGCACGAGTACTCGGCCCCAGGCTCGGCGCACGTCGCTGGCCAGATGAGCCAGGTCCGATTCCGGCAGCTCCTCCAGGCGACCGCGCGCCTGCAGCTCCTCGGCCAGGTGCGACACCGCCCAGAGCATGTCGGTGAACTCCTCGTGCTCCAGCAGCGTCGGGTTCTCCAGCAGCCGCAGCCCGAACTCCCGCTGCGCCACCAGATGATCCCTCAGCCGCCCCAGGGCCTCGGGGTCCGGGACGACCTTGACCTCAGCGCCGCACACGAGGGCTGCGGCCTCCCGAAGCTCCTTGTCCCCCCACGCGGGGTCCACGGCTACCTGCGCAAAGACCTCCCGCCGGTCGGCCACCAGCGCCCCCATGAGCCGCAGCAGCTCGTACCCCATGGCGCTGAAGAAGGTGCCGATCACCATGTTCAGCTTACGCCGTCGCTCGAGCCTCTCCCGCTCCGACAGCAACCGGTCGAGGATCAGCGTCACGAAGAGCACCTCGAACGGCAGGAAGGCGATGTCACCCACCATGTAGATGAAGATGTGGTGCGCGTCGTGGAAAAGCGCGTAGTGCGCCGCATACAGCGCCGCCGAGGCCAGCACCAGCCCCAGCGCGACAACCACAAGCTCTCTCTTGCTCATCGTCCCTGCCCCCTTCTCGTCGGTCCATCGCCTCCCGGTGCGCAGGCCAGAGTACCGGCAGGGCCCCGAGCCGTCAATCCGTCGCGCCACGCCCACACGCGCCGGCGCGGGCCACAGCGGCAGGATTGCCCGCCGCCGCGGCCCCTCGACTATCCTGTTCGTCTGTGCTGTATTATCTGTGGATGCTGCTGTCCCCAGGAAGAGGAGGAGGATAACCGGAATGCGCAGAGCGTTCACACTCATCGAGCTGCTGGTCGTGATAGCCATCATCGCGATCCCGGCGGCGATCCTATTCCCCGTTTTCGCCCGCGCCCGCGAGAAGGCCAGACAGGCCTCCTGCCAGAGCAACCTCAAGCAGATAGGCCTCGCCTTCGCCATGTACGTCTCCGACTTCGACCAGAAGTACCCCAAAGCCTGGTGGTTGGCCTGCACGGGCGTCGGACCGAACTGGCGCGATGTGATCTCCCCCTACATCAAGAACAACCAGCTCTTCCAGTGCCCGTCCAATGAGGCCGGCGTCGGGGACTGCAACGGTCGCGGCTTCTTGAGACCATCGACAGGCACGTGGCCTCGGCCGGCCCTGCCCGGCGCGCCGAGATCCAGGAGTGTCTGAAAGGGCTTCTCGCCGACGCTCTCCAGGCGGCGGGCGCAGACACATCGCAGCCGGCCTATCGGATGCTCCTCGAACAGGTCAACGACCTCGCCTCGCGGCACAACCTGAACCTGGCCTAAAGCCGTGCTGCCCTACTCTCAGGGGCCTGAGGTCGTGTCGTCGCTCCCCTATGCGGCGCCAGGGGTGACACAAGGCCTGCTTCGCGTACGTGCTCCGGGCGCGGTTAATCATGTTTTTCCCGGGGACACAGGGGTCGACGTGTGACCGCCGCCAGAAGGTGACCGACATGGGCACGCTTAACAGCCTCGGCCCGGCCTGCGTTATCGCCTTCTCCTCTGTGATCGTTGCTGCTCTGGTTTTGGGCTTTGTCGTCCTCATCACTAGAGCAGTGGACCTGGGGCTGCGCCGGTGCTCACCGGCCATCCGACAAGTCCCATGGCCACTCGCGGCAATCATCGGGTGGTTTCTACTTGTGGCGCTCGGCACGTGCGTGGACCTTGCGTGCGGCGGATGGCCTTGCCGGCACTGACCGCCACCGCCACCAGCGCGAATGGAGCGGACGGAATCCGCACCGCTCTGGGGCCGAGGTGTCCCATGCCAACCCTTTACCTGACCCATCAGGGTTCCCAGCTCGGCTTCGCGGCCGGCAGGCTCACTGTCCGCCTTCGCCGCAAGGAGCTCTTCTCTGCCCCGGCCGAGCTCGTGGACCACGTCGTCGCCGTGGGCGGAGTCCAGATCACCGCCCGCGCCCTGGCTTTCCTCCTCGACAACGGCATCGAGACCAGCTTCCTCACGCTCCACGGGCGCTTCCGCGGCCGTCTCCAGCCGCCCCTGAGCAAGAACGTCGCCCTGCGCAAGGCGACGGCAGCCCACCGCTGGCAGTAGCGCGGCCCGGCCCGGCCCGGCGCACCGGCAGAGCACTATCCCAAGGTAGGATGCGCGATGACCGACCCGGAAGGCCCTTCGCCCCGCCGCAGCGACGCCCGCAGCCTGGACGAGCCCGCCCGCCAGGTGCTCGTGTGGCAGGAGGACGGCGTCTTCACCAAGAATCCCGACCTGGTGCTCCTGCCCTCCGGCAAGCTCCTCTGCGTCTTCAACGCCACCGACTTCCATTGGCCGCGCGACTTCTCGCGCCTGACGGTGATCGAGAGCACGGACCGGGGCCGCACTTGGGGCCGCCCGCGGGTCGTCCACGAGGCCCGCCCCGACCGTGGCGAGGAGCGCTGGGTGACGCCGCGGCTGAGCCTCCTCAGCGACGGCCGCCTGGTCATCCTGTGCGACCAGAACGACTACCGCCACTGCCATGAGGACCAGCCGCCGGGCATCTACGCCTGGTTCAGCGACGACGAGGGCGACACCTGGCACGGCCCCCACCCCACGGGCATCCCCGGCATCGAGCCCGACCGCGTCCGCGAGCTGCCCGACGGCACGCTCCTGGCGGGCACCCACTTCATGCGCGGCGACACCCAGAAGCTCGCGCAGGCCGTGCTGCGGTCCGCCGACGGCGGGCGCACCTGGGGCGGCCTGGCCCTTGTCGCCTCCGACGCCGTGCACAACTTCTGCGAGGGCTGTATCCTCAGCCTCCGCTCGGGCCGTCTCGCCTGCATCATGCGCGAGAACAACCACAACAACTACCCGTCCTACCTGGCCCTCTCCGAGGACGGCGGGCTGACCTGGACCCGACCCGTCGAGGCGCCCTTCTCCGGCGACAGGCCCTTCGCTGGCCAGTTGCCTGACGGCCGCACCCTCGTCACCTTCCGCAACCAGGCCGGCAAGCCGGGCCTGTACGCCTGGCTGGGCGACCTCGAAACCGAGAGCGGCTACCGCGTCTCGCGGGCGGCGCAGGGCCTGTCCCACGCCATCGAGGGGACGGCCGGTCCCGCCTCGCGCCCCCCTGAGGACGCCGTGACCCTCGAGCCCGACGCTCTGGTCCTGCGCAACGGCCCCGAGGCCGTCACGCGCTACCTGCTCCTGCCGCCGGAGAGCTTCACGAGCGAGGTGAGCTTCGAGGGGGACCTGGAGGTGGACGGCCCGCCGGGCAAGCCCGCCGCCACCATCCACATCGCCCGCATCGGCCTCAACCTCACCCTTGCGCCCGACGCGCTCACCCTGGCCGGCGTGTCGCAGGGCTCGAGCCGGTGCGCGGTGGACCTGCGCCGGCGGCGCCGCCTGCGCGTGCACCATCGCCGGGGGCCGACGGAGGTGAGCGTGGACGGCGAGGTGGCCCTCGCGCGGCTGGTCTACCGCGAGGAGTACTGGGACCGGTCCTTCTTCGGCAACGGCCCCGATCACGAGGGCCTGGCGCGCTGGTTCAGCGCGGCCTACACGGTCGCCAACCCCACCGAGCCGCCGCACGCCTGGCGGTGGAGCGCCGCCGGCGGGCAGTACCCGAACCAGTACGAGATAGACCGCTGGGTGGAGCTGGACTACAACGCCGATCCGCGCCCGGACCACGGCTACTCGAGCTGGGTGCGCTTCCAGGACGGGGAGGTCTTCGTGGCCGACTACACCAACGAGGGCTCGGTGGCCGGCAAGGCGCGCCTGAAGGGCTACTTCCTGCGCGTCGAGGACCTCTCCGAGTGACCGTCAGGCCCCCCTGGGCCCGCGCACCACTACTCTAGCTTCGTGTGGCGGGCGCGCAGGTCCGTCTCGGTCGTCCCGAGGCGCACCATGAGGTGCATCACGAGGGCGTCGCCGACGACGAGGAGGCACTGCTCGAAGAGCGAGCCCGGAGGCTGGCGGGAGGGCCTGTCCACGTCCACTTTGGTCACGGGCGTCGGAATGGTGAGTATCATGTCACAGGCCTGGCCCACCGGCGAATCGGGGTGCGCCGTGATGCACGCGCACCACGCCTCCCGGGCCTTCGCCGCTTCGACCATGGCCAGCGTGATCCGCGTCTGGCCCGAGCCGCTGCCCACCACCAGCAGGTCGCCGGGGCTTATCGCAGGCGTTGTCGTCTCGCCCACCACCCACACGTCCCGCCCCACATGCCCCAGGCGCATCGCCAGCGCCTGCATCATGAACCCGCTGCGCCCCGCC
>CAZSOQ010000196.1:0-10089 GCA_964608495.1 uncultured Armatimonadia bacterium
GTGAAGGGCCAGGCCGAGCGGGTGGTCTCCCAGGTGGAGGTGGACGGGCGCGTCTTCGGCCCTGTACACCTGTACCTGAACTTCACGGGCGAGCTGCCGGGAACCATCGAGGTGAAGGCCACCTCGGAGCCGGCCTTGGCCGAGGAGCAGATCTATGCTATTCTTGGCGCCGAACCTTTTGGGGGCCTGATGGCGGCCGGGGAGGCCGGCGGCCAGGCGCTATCGCAGCGTTTCGTTTCTCTGCTCGCAGTGGGGCTGCGAGCCGGGGTCTTCGAGCCCCTGGAGGCCCAGTTGCGGGAGCTGCTGGGGCTGGCTGAGTTTAGCATCAACTTCGCACTCAACCAGCCAATCGAGGTACAGATGGGTAAGTACCTCGTGCGCAATCTCCTGGTGTCGTACCGCCAGGCCCTTGGCGCCGGCGACGACAACGAATGGTGGCTGGTGATTTCGTACGAGGTGGTGCCCGGGGCGGTGGTCAGCTACCACACCCGTGACGATGGAGAGGAGCGATTCAGTGTCGGCTACCGCCGCGTCTTCTAGCACGTTGGGCCGGCACCAGCGTGGGGACGCGGGAAGCCCGTCGTCGGTGCGGGTGGGAAGCCCGGACGTGAACGCGCGGTGCGCGAGACCAATGCCAACGCCGATTTCAGCGCGGTCATCGAGCAGAACTACGCGCGGGTCTACAACCTCGTCCTGCGTCTCGTCAGCGACCGCGACGCGGCCGCCGACCTTACCCAGGACGTCTTCGTCCGCGCGTACCAGGCCTGGGAGCATTTCCGGGGCGACAGCCAGGTGTACACCTGGCTGTACCGCATCGCCGTCAACCTGGCGCGCAACTTCCTCGAGCGCCGATCTCGGGAACGGCGTCTGCAACTTCCCGACGCCGACGAGGACGAGCCGATCTCGTCGCGGGAGCCCATAGACGAGGGGCTCGCACCCGACGAGCTGCTTGAGAACGAGGAGCTTGGGCATCTCATGCTGCGGGAGCTCAAGCGCATGAGACCCGAGCACCGTGAGATAGTCGTGCTGCGTGACATAGAGGGGCTGCCCTACAACGAGATAGCGCAGATCCTGGGCTGCTCGGTCCAGGCCGTCAAGAGCAAGCTCTTCCGAGCGCGCTCGGTGCTGCGCAAGCGGCTTGGGCCCTATCTCGGCTGGGAGGCGTGAAGCCCCAACGGGAGGAGACACGTGGGTATGAAAAGGCTGCTCAGATTCCGGGGCCGGCCGCTGATCGCGGCCATGGCAGCTATGACCCTCTTCGCCGGCGTGAGCCTCGGTCAGGAGGCTCCCGCGGAGCCGGCGGCTCAACCGCCTCTCGTGGCCAGCGTGCGTGTGGCCGGCAATGAGGCCATCTCCGCCGACGCCATCCTCGACCAGGTCAAGACCATCCTCGCTGCTGGGACCGAGCTGACCCCAGAGCGCATCGAGCAGGCCCGCCAAGCTGTCATGAAGATGGGGTACTTCGACCGCGTCACCGTCAGCCACCAGGTGACCGACGAGGGCGCCGAGGTCCTCATCGAAGTCGTTGAGCGCCAGCGCATCGAGAAGATCACCTTCGTCGGCAACACGGTACTGTCCGACGAGGAGCTTGGGGAAGCCATTCTGACGCGCGTGGGGCATTTGGTGGACGAAAACGTCATTGCCAAGGACATTACCCGCATCCTCGGCGCCTACCAGCGCAATGGTTACTTGTGCAACGTGCCCAGCGCCGAGGTGGACAAGTTCAACGTACTGACCTTCATCATCAACGAGATGCGGATCGAGGGTTACGACGTCGAGGGTCTCAAGCGCACGGAGAGGTGGATCGTGGACCGCCAGATCGAGCTGGAGCCCGGCCAGCTCTATCGCGACACGGTCATCCGCGATCAGGTGGCGCGTCTGCGGCGGCTCGGCCTCTTCGAGGAGGTCCGCGTGGAGCCTCGCCCGGGCCAGGTGGACCCGGAGAACAGCATCATCGTAGTCTTCCAGTGCAAGGAGCAGCGGACGGGGCAGGTGGCCCTGCAGGTCGGGTACAGCAGTCTGGACAACGTGGTTGTCGCTGTGGGCGTGTCGGAGGCCAACCTGCGCGGCCGCGCCGAGAAGGTATCCCTGTCGGCCGAGCTGATCGGTCGCACGACCTACCAGTTCTCCTTCTCCGAGCCCTACTTCCTCGGCGGCGACACCTCCCTCGAGCTGTCGTTGTTCGACACGGAGCGGCGCAGGCAGTTCGTGGGGGGGGCGCTGGTCAGCACCGCGACGGACAGGTTCGACGAGCGCCGACGCGGCGGGTACATCCGGGCCATGCACCCTCTCGGCGAGCGGACGGTGGTATCGCTGCGGCTGCGCAACGAGGAAGTGTCCAGTGCCTTCTTCCAGGGCGTACGCGCGCTGCCCCTGCCCAGCGTGGGTGTCAGCGGCGTGGGTGCGGCGCAGACGTACTACGGGCTCGGTGGAGAGGGCAGTTCGGGGCGTGACGCCCTCACGCCCGACGCCGGCGACACCGTTCCCGGCGACCGGCCCGGCCGCCCGGTTGTGGCCGCGCCTTTGCACCCGGGCGGACGACTCTCGAGTCTGACGCTGGGGCTCGTCCAGGACTTTCGCGACGACGTTAACGACCCCACGTCGGGCACCTTCAGGCAGGTCTCGCTCGAGTCCGCCGGCAGTTTCGTGGGCGGCGACGAGGAGTACCAGCAGTTCATCGGCGAGTTCCGCCACTACTTCCCGGTCACCAAGCGGGGCGTCCTGGCCACGCGCATCATGGGTGGCACGTCCTTCGGCGAAGTGCCGCTTTTCGAGGCCTTTTCGGTCGGCGGCGCCAACAGCCTGCGCGGCTATGAGGAGGACCGGTACCGCGGCCGGCGGTTCGTCCTGCTCAATGCCGAGTACCGTCACTCGGTCACCGACAGCCTTACCGGGGTGGCCTTCCTGGACGTGGGTGACGCCTACGGGGGCACCTTCCGCACCGCGATCCCGGGCTTCGACATCGGGGCCGAGGACCAGGACATGAGTGCCCACATGGGCGTGGGCGTGGGGCTGCGGGTGAAGACCAAGGTCGGCCCGCTGCGGCTGGATGTGGGCTTCGGCGAGGACGGCAGCCGGGCGCACTTCAACTTTGGCCACGTGTTCTGAGCCGGGCGCCCCAGCATGCGGTTGCCTGCCGCGACGACCGGTGGGTGGCGGGCGCTTTCCGAGGACGGGTTGCCTCTGCCGTCCCTTGCGGCTCGCGACCGACCCTCTGGGGCTCTTTCCGGCCCCGGGATCGGGATTCTCTATGCTATGGACCACCGCAACTGCCGCACAACCTGGCTGTCTAACACTCCGAGCCCGTGGGCTCGTAAGGGGAACCTTGACATGATGAGCCGACGCATGCTTCTGCCGCTGCTCGCCACGGCCCTCGTGCTGGTCCTGGTGGGACCGGCTCTTGGGCAAGCCCCGGCGGCGGCCCCGCGCATAGCGATCGTGGACGTGGAGCGTTTGGAGAAGGAGTACAAGGCGCTCAAGGACAAGCAGGGCGAGCTCGAGAAGCTCCGCGGACGGGACTCGGAGATCCTGCAGGAAGTCTCCCAGTACAGCTTCCTGTCGGCCGAGCTCTTCAAGGAGGTCATCGCCATCGCCTCGCTCCCTCGGCCCTGGCCGGAGGACAAGGCTGCCCGGGCGGCCGAGCTGAGGAAGATCTCGGAGGACAAGGAGAAGGAGTTCCTGGGCCTGCGCGCCAACACGCAGCGCAGCCCGGAACAGGAGGACCGGTTCAAGGAGCTGCAGGACCTGGTTCAGGCCCGCGAGGCCGACATGCGCCAGTTGGAGCAGGGCTTCCTTCAGGAGCTACTCAACCACCAGCGCCAACTCCAGACCGAGCTGCTCGCCCACGTGCGCGAGACGATCCGCACGGTCGCCAAGGACAAGAAGTACGACTTCGTCTTCGACAACTCCATCGTCTTCTTCGGGGGCGACGACATCACGGAAGACGTGCTCCAGGTGCTGAACGCGGAGCCTGCTTCCCAGGAGCCACCCAAGACGGGGGAGCAAGGTGAGACGGGCGGCCAGTAGAGCGAGCTGCGTCCTGGTGGGTCTGGCGATCGCCGGCTGCCTTCGAGTGCCCGAGGGGGGACCGGTTCCACCCGTCCCCAAGGTGTCCGAGGGGTACGTGTACCCCGGGCCCCTGCTGCCGCTGCATCCCCTATGGCCCGCGCTGAGGGCTGTGGAGGAACGAGCCAGGGAGCTGTCGTCGGGCGAGGAGGAGGGGGCGGTCGCACCCGCAGAGCTGCCTGCTCTTCCCGCCCTTGCCCGGACCGTCCCGTCCCTGGACCTGCTGCCGCCCCCCGCGTCCCCTTCGCTGCCGCCTGCCCTCGCTCTGCCAGAGGCGCCCGGTGACGAGTTGCCGGAGGACCTGCGCGTGAGCCTGGAGTGGCGCCGCGGCCTCGCCGCGAGGCGGTACCGGCACGAGGTCTCCCGCGCGCGAGCGGACGAGACGATGCGGCTGGCCGCGCTCGACGCTTCCCTGTGGCGCGAGTACCAGGTCGCGGTGAACAACCTCAAGATCCAGGAGGCGATGGGCGGCGCCGCGGCCGCGGAGGCCCGAGAGTCTCGCCAGCGCATCATGGAGGTCCTTGAGGCCAAGATCGCTCAGGCGCGGGCGGACTCGGAAGAGCGCGTGGCGCAGCGGCTTCGGCGTCTGGCCGAAGGTCTCGAGGACGAGCTGGCGCGGATCGCGGAGGAAGCCCAGGCGCAATCCCAGCGGCGGCGCCTCCCGATGCTGGACACCGGGCGGCGAGACCGGCTGGCGCTCGAGGAGCGCCTGAAGCTCCCCTGGGAGCCACCCTCGGCCGAGACCGTGGAGCCGCCGAGCCGGGACCTGTTCCCGGAGATGGCGGCGAGATACCGCCAGGCGCTCGACAGGCAGCAGGCAGCGGTGCGGGAAGTGCGCCAGGCCCAGGCCCGGCGCCTGCGGCAGGCAGCTTCGGTTCTGCGGCGGCTCATCCGCCAGGACACCGAGACGGCGGCGCGAGCGCAGGCTCTCGCCCACGGCCTTCTGGTGTACATTCCCCCAATCGAGCCCCTCCGAGGCACGAACGTAACTGGCCTATGCGCAGAATGGCTACGACAGCAATGGCCGCAGATCTGAGCAGCCGGAGGGGAACCGATGGCAGTCAAGTTCCGCCTTGCCGAGATAGCACGACTCATCAGCGGTGACGTGATCGGCGACGCCGATGTCACCATCACGGGTGTCGCCGCGCTTGAGGACGCCCAGGAAGGCGACCTGGCCTTCGTCGAGCGCCTGGATCTGCTCCCCGTGGGGGAGCAAAGCCGCGCGGCGGCCCTCATAGCCCCGACGGACGCGCGCACGGACCACAAGCCCATCATCGTCACGGAAGACCCACGCCTGGCCTTCAGCAGGGCGCTGGAGCTTTTTGCGCCGCAGCCTTCGGTGCCCGTGGGCGTGCACGAGACCGCGGTGGTGGGCGAGACCGCCCGCCTGGGGCAGGTGGTGGCCGTGGGGCCCTACGCCGTGATAGAGGACGGCGCCCAGATCGGCGACGATGTCATCATCTACCCCTTCGTCTACATCGGGCAGGACGCGGACATCGGCGACGGGACGATCATCTACCCCCATGTCTTCATCGGTGAGCGCGTCAGCATCGGCAAGCGGTGCATCCTGCACTCGGGGTGCGCGGTGGGGGCCGATGGGTTCGGGTACCTGCACACGCCGCAGGGCCACCGCAAGATACCGCAGATCGGCACGGTGATCGTCGAGGACGAAGTGGAGATCGGGGCGAACAGCACGGTGGACCGGGCGACGGTCTCGGCGACGCGCCTGGGCCGGGGGACGAAGATTGACGATCAGGTGCACATCGCCCACAACTGCGTGGTCGGCCGCAACTGCGTCCTGTGCGGGCAGGTGGGCATAGCGGGCAGAACGACCATCGGCGACAACTGCGTCTTCGGCGGCCAGGCCGGAGTCAGCGACCATGTGACCATCGGCGACAACATCACCATCGCCGCCGGCTCCGGAGTCTTCGGCAGCCTTACCGAGCCCGGCGTCTACTCCGGCTACCCCGCCCGTCCGCACGCCCAGCAGTTGCGCAGCCTGGCCATCGTCCAGAAGCTGCCCCAGCTCGCGCGTCAGGTCCGGCAACTGACCGAACAGGTGGCGGAGCTCAGCAGGCGGCTTCAGGAACTCACTGGTTGACACCACGCCCGCTTTCGTATAAAAGGCAGACGCCGGCCCCCCAGGGGTCGGCGCCTTGCTTTGTCCCTTCCCTCACGGCGACGCCGGCCGAGACCGGGCGTGCGTCGTGGGATGGCGGGACGGGCCCAAGGGCGCGAGTCCCCCCGGGGAGCGCCCCCGTCCCCCGAGTGTAGTGGGACCATCCCCGGCGCCTCACGGCGTCGCTGACCGCAACCGGAGACAACCTTGAGTACCTACGCTCGCCGCAGGCCCGCGTTTGCCGCGCGGCGGCCCACGGCGCCCTCTGTGGGGGGCCGGACGCGCCGCCCGCGACTTGCCGCCCGCTCCCGCGCGCACTTGCCCCCCGGGCGCGGGGCCGCGTGCCTTCTGCTGTCGGCTCTGCTCTGGGGGGGCGTCGCGGCTCGGCCAGCCCTCGGCCAGCGGGTTCTCACCGTCGTCCCCAGCGCCGGGCCGGACAGGACCGAGGTGCTCCTGGACGGCGACGTGTGGATGCGTCTTCGCGGACCCGGCTCCGAGGGGGAGGCGGCGGTGCTGTGCACACGGCTGGAGGAGGCCCTCGTCGCCGGCCTCAGCCCCGGGGACGTGACGGTCGAGTCGGCGGGCAAGGCGGCCCGACTGCTCGCGAAGGGCAAGCTGCTCCTGGCCATCAGCCCCGAACAGGCAGCCACACAGAAGTCCAGCGCCGACGGCCTGGCCCAGCGGTGGTCGCAGGCCCTGAGGACCTACGTGGCGGCTCCCTACGTAGCCGTGGCCGCCGGCGCCGGCCTGGACGTCCCGGTCGGCGAGGCCCGCACGCTTGGCGTGGGCGGGCCCGGAGCGCTCTCGGCTAAGGTCGTATCGCTCAGCCCGGCGGTCGTCGAGGTGGGGGCTCGTGGGACCGAAGGGGTCTCGCTACGAGGGCTCGCGCCCGGCGAGGGCGCGGTCGAGGTCAGCACGCCCGACGACAGGGCCCGGGTGGTCATCAGGGTCAAGCACTGGGCCGCGGTGGCGCCCGCGACGGTGCAGGCCGTGGTCACCTCGCCCCTGCTCAGGGACGAGTGGGACCGCTTCTCGGAGTACGCGGTCATGTCCTCGGTCGTCGCTCGCCCGTCGGCCAGGGTCCGGCTCGATCACCAGGCGCTGCCGTGGCCGAACTCCCTGGCCCGACTGTCGGCCAACGGCGCCGATCTGCTGAGCCTCTCGCGGCGCATCGAGGTGAAGGGGCAGGTGCAGCCGACACGGCTGCCGGCCGCGACCCACGTCCTCGTCAGCAACTACCCGGAGCGGGTCAACTTCTCGAACGTGCTCATGCGCGACCTGGTCGAGCAGGGAGAGCCCGTGCGGATCCTGTGGCACCACGCCAACGACTCGCCCCAGGCGCTGTGGTTCGGCGTGCGTGTGCACAACGTGTCGGACGAGACGGCGTACTTTGCGTGGAACGACGCCTTCGCCGGCCCGGTGGGCGATGAGGTCTATGTCGGCCACCTGGCGTGCCGGCTCTATCTCGACCAGCTTCGGCGCGGGGCGGCGCTGCTGCTGTCACTGCCGGCGCAGCGCTGGGTCGAGTTCTCGACCGTGCGCACGACGCGGTCGAAGATCGTGAGCGGGCTGGCCTGCATGTCGCTGCTCGGCGGCGGCCCGCTCATCGCCGAGGTGGTGGCCCACTCGGACGCTCCCCCCCCCGCGGCCGGCCCCGTGGCGGCCAATCTGCGCAACGAGCCCCGCTTGAAGCCCTTCCGCTTCGAGGGCCAGATCGAGCAGAGCGCCGAGTACCGTGTCGGCGGGCCCTGGACCTTCATGTCCATCGGCAAGCAGCCCAGGCTCAACGAGCACGGGATCCTGCTGCACGGGAACTACGGCGTGCTGTACCGCGTGCGCTTTGACCTGAGGAACCCCACGGTCGAGGGCCAGGAGCTGGAGCTGGTGGTCCGCAGCGGCGGGGGCGCCGCGCGGGGCACCTTCATGGTGAACGACGAGCTGCTGGAGACGCCGGTGCTGCGGGCGACGCAGGAGCACGTGCTGACGCGGTGGCACCTTGCCGCGGGCGCGGAACGCAGCGTGCCGGTGCTGACCATGCCCCAGTCCGGGTCCAACTACCCCGTGACGCTCATCGTGCGGCCCCGTAGCAGGAAGTGACGGCCCCCGGAGCCCCGCCCCGTCCGCGCGTGCCACGGGGCCCATGCCCGATGGCAGGCCGGAGGATTACCACCAAGTGATGGTGCCTGCCCCGCGGGATGGCGCGCCGGCATCCCCCTGGAGAGACGCGAAGTGGGTGGCGAAGGGCCTGAGAGGGCCGTGGCGAGGGGCGCAAGGCCGCGCGCAAGGGGTCAGTGAGTGCTCGCGGCGGGGGCTCCCTTCACAACCTTGAGGGTCTTCTCGACCACGGTACGCTGCTCGCGCGAGTCCACGGCCTCGATACGGAGCTTGAGCTCCGGCCCGTCGGGGGGCGGCAGCAGGACCCGGAACCTGGCGCGCGGCCCGAGCGTCACAGGCTGGTCGTTGACCTTCAGTTGGGCGCCGAGTTCGGTGACGCCCGAGACGGCGATCTGGCCGTCCACCACGGGGGCTTCGTCGCCCGCCGGTTCGGTGAGGGCCACATAGGGGCCCATTACGTCGCGCTCCTGCTTCCAGGCCTCAAGCTCCCCTTCGCCCATCGGTGCCAGCTCGACAGCGGGCGTAAGGCCCTCGGCGCCCCCGTCCGAGCCGCCGGCCAGGCCGGCGGGCGCTATGCGCACGGCCTTGTGCCTGTCCACCACCACGTCCTCGCCGCCGGCGCGGACGGCCACCTGGCCCTCAAGCACGTTGACCTCGGTCGCCCCGCGGCTGTCCACCTGCACCGCGAAGATCGTGCCCCGCACGCCAGCGGTGGCGGTGGGGGTCGCGATCTCGAACTTGGAGCGGGCACTGAGGGTCTTGAGGACGCGCACCCAGACGCGGCCGACGTCGAGGTGGAAGAGACTGAGGCTGGCGCTGGTGGCGGAGTTAAACTGGCACTTGAGGACCTTGAGCTGGCTGGCCGAGCCGACCTTGATACGCGTGCCGTCAACCCAGTTGAGGGTAACCGTTCCGTCGCCGGTGCGGATGACATCGCCGGCCTTGACGTAGCGGGTGTCGGCCAGGGGATAGTAGGCATCGCCGCTGGAGGGCCGGAGCTTGACGTCTCCCTGCAGGCCGCTCACTGCCGCGACCCGCTGGAGGACTACCAGTGACTGCAGCATGGCGCCGGCTACGAACAACAGCGCCACCATGCTGGCGATGATCGCGAAGCTTGTCTTTCCCATGGGCGTCGCTCACTGATACAATGGCGATCAGCCGGGCCCGATGATCCACGCTAGGGATACCCGCGCATCCCTGCCGGTAAACTGCCGTCTTGGCCTGTGACCTATGCACCCATCCCGCCCCGCCAGGGAATTCTGGTACGCCACGGTTGCCGGCGCCACGGTCGCCCTGGTGTGCTACCTGGTGCCGGCGGTGGCACTCCTGGTGGCAGAGACGGAGTACCGGGCCCTGGATTGGCGCTTCCACCTGAGGGGTCCCCTTCCTCCCAACCCGGAGCTGGTGATCGTTGCCATTGACGAGGCGAGTCTGGAGGCGGTGGGGCAGTTCCCCTGGCCGCGCAGGCGCATGGCCGAGCTGCTGGACGCCGTGGAGGCGGCCGGCCCGGTCCTGGTGGCCTTCGACGTCCTGTTCGCAGAGCCGGGTGAAGAGGGGGGCGACCAGGCTCTGGCCGAGGCCCTGCGCCGGCACGGCAACGTCTACCTGCCGCTCTTTGTGACAGAGGCGGCCCCGCCGGCCTGGCTCTTCGACCTGCCGGCGCTCAAGGAATGGCAGGTGGGGGCGTCAGCGGTGAGGCCGGGTGGGCCCGACGCCCGCTTCCTGTATGAGCTGGAGGGCCTGACCGCGCCGCTGCCGATGTTCTGCCAGGCCGCCGTGGGGCTGGGCAT
>CAZSOQ010000197.1:0-3441 GCA_964608495.1 uncultured Armatimonadia bacterium
CCTGCGCTGCATCCACTGTTACTACACAGCCAACGCCCGGCCCGACCCCGAGGATTACGCAGTCCCGAGCACCAAGCCCTGTCCCGGAGTCGGCCCAGAGTTGGCGGCAGCCAACTCCCGCCAACGCCCTGATCCTCGACGGCGATGGCCTCTCTCACAGCCCGGTCCGCGGCCGCCCTCGCGGCCCGGTCCGCGGCCCAGTCCGCTTCAAGGAGGAAGCGTCAGATGAGCCTTATCCGCGTCAACCAGAACATCAGCTCCATCAACGCCCAGCGCAATCTGACTTTGGGCACGAACCGTGTGGCGCTGTCCATCGAGCGCCTGAGTTCCGGCCTGCGGATCAACCGCGCGGCCGATGACCCGTCCGGACTGGTCCTGTCCGAGCACCTGCGCTGGCAGGTGTCGGGCCTGGCCGTGGCGGAGCAGAACGCCCTGGAGGGCGTCAACGTCATCAAGACAGCTGAGGGTGGTCTGATCGAGATCCAGGCTCTGCTGCGCCAGGTGCGCGACCTGGCCGTGGACGCGGCTTCGGACTCGAACAACAACGACCAGTCGCGCGCAGCTCTGCAGCAGCAGGTGGCGTCGGCGCTGACGGCTATCAACCAGATAGCCGTGCAGACCAAGTACGCGAACCGCAGCCTGCTGGACGGGGCGGCCGGGACGTCGGCCACGGTGCTGGACACGACGAACATCGCGCAGGCCAGCCTGGTGAGCGGCGCGGGCGCCGGGTACGCCGACGTGGACGTCACGACGGCTGCCACGAAGGCCCACGCCGACACGACGACGGTCTACGCGGGCGGCACGGGCGACACGGTGGCGAACGCCGGCACGATCACGGTCAACAACCGCCAGATCACCGTGGGCGCCGCCGACACCGTCCAGGACGTGATAGATGCCATCAACCTGCTGGCCAGCCAGACCGGCGTGGCCGCATCCTGGGATGCCGGCACCACTACCGTGGACCTCAACCAGGTCAGCTACGGCTCCGACCAGGGCATCATCTACGTCGAGAGCGCCGATATCCTCAACGGCGGCGCCACCGCCGTGGAGTGGGGAACGAACGCCGTGGCCACGGTCACCTGGGGTGACACCACGACCAGCACGATGAACCAGGGAACCGGCCTCGACCTCGTCGACTCGGCGGGCAACCAGATCGTGCTCACCGCAGCCGGCAACCAGGTGGCCAACCATCAGGACTCCATCTACGTGACTCAGGGGAGCATGAGCTTCCAGATCGGCGTCAACGTCGGCGAGACCGCGTCCATCTCGATCAGGGCCTGCTCGGCCGCCAGTCTGGGCACCAGCGGCGCCCTGTCCAGCATTGACATCAGCACGGTCGCCGGCGCCAACAGCGCCCTGACGATCGCTGACGAAGCCGTCGAGCAGGTCGGCTCCCTCCGCGGCCAGCTCGGTGCCTTCCAGGCCAACGAGCTCGAACCCCAGATCCGCAACATCGCCATCGCTCGCGAGAACCTCGCCGCCTCCGAGAGCGCCATCCGCGACACCGACTTCGGCCGCGAGATGGCTGAGTTTACCACCTCCCAGATCCTCGTCCAGTCCGCTACGGCCTTCCTCGCGCAGGCCAACACGCTGCCTCAGGCGGTCCTCCAGCTCATCCGCTGATAGCCGCCCGTGGGGTGGGGGGCCACCACGCCCTCCACCCCACGGCCACCCGGCTCGTCCGCGCCAACCGCCATCGCGAGCATGACCCGTCAGTGTACCCGGGCTGCTTCGCCCCCAGCAGCCCGCCAAAAAGCGCCCTGAGCTCACTGTGAACTCCGGGCGCGGGAACAAGCGGCCAGGCCCTGGGAAGCCCTCCCGTGGCAGCGGCTGCCCAGCCGCGGCGGGGATGCCCCCTCCGCGTGCAGCCCGAACCGCGATGGGCTGCGTGCAGCCCCAACCGCCATGGGCTGCGTGCAGCCCCAACCGCCATGGGCTGCGTGCCCCCCGGCTCGCCGCGAGCTGAATGCGCCCCTCCCGCGGCCGCAGCGGCCCAGTCAGCCGACCTGGCCGCTGTTCCTTTTGCGGCCCCGGCACGCCGATTGCTCCCCCTTCCCCATCCCCTTCCGCCTGGGGACGGGCATCCCCGCCGCCGGCATTCTCTACCTGGCGGCGAGCGCCACGCGGCTAGCCCCGAGCTGACGCCGACATGAACGAATCCCTGGCCCTGGACCTACTGCAGAAGACCTTCCTGGTCACTCTCCAGGTGGCCGGCCCGCCTCTCGGGGTCGCCCTCGTCGTCGGCGTGCTCGTCAGCCTGCTGGCCGCCATCACCCAGATCCAGGAGATGACCCTAACCTTTGTCCCCAAGATCGTCGCCATGGCGCTCGTGTGCGTCTTACTGGGGCCGTGGATGCTGAGAGCCCTCGTCGCCTTCGCCGCCGAGCTCTTCGCCAGAGCCGCGCTGCTCGGCCCCGGCGTCCACTGACCCGACGCTCGCCCCGCCGCCCGACCCGTGGCAGGGGCTGCCCGGCCCGTGGCAGGGGCCGCCCGGCCCGTGGCAGGGGCCGGCGGGACCACAGGCGCCTCGCCCTACCATGCTCGAGCTGATAGGCCGCGCCTCAGCCGACCTGATCGTCTACCTGCCGGCCGTGGCCCGCGTCACGGCCATGCTCGCCGTCGCGCCCGGTTTCAGCTTCCAGCAGGTGCCCCCGCAGGTCCGCGTCTTCCTCGCCTTCGCTCTGGCCCTGGCCATCGCCCCACTGGTCCCCACCTCCGCGTTGCCTCTCCCCCATCAGCCCGTGGCAGGGGCTGCCCAGCCCGTGGCAGGGGCTGCCCAGCCCGCGGCAGGAGCTGCCCAGCCCACCCTCTTCGTGCCGCTTCTGCTGTCCCAGGCCCTCCTGGGCGCGCTCATCGGCCTCATCGCCTGCCTGCTCATCGAGACCGTCCGCTACGCCGGCAGCTTCGTGGAGCTCCAGGCCGGCCTGCGCGCGGCCGAGATGATGGACCCCGCCCAGGCCACTCCCACCTCTCTCCTGGGCCATCTGTACTACTTCGCCGCCGTCGTCCTCTTCTTCGATCTGGACGGCCATCACCTGCTCCTCGCGGCGGTTCACGGCTCCTTCCAAGCCCTTCCTGTCGCCGCAACGGCGCAAGCGCCGGCGTCCTTCTGCTCACCCGTGGCCCTGTGCGGGCTTGCCACCGACATCCTCTCCTCCGGGTTCCTCCTCGCTTTGTCCCTCGCCATGCCTGTCGTGGCCGCCCTGCTGCTCACCGACCTCTCCTTCGGGCTCGTGGCCCGCCTCGTCCCACGCTTCAACATCTTCTTCGTGAGCCTGCCTGCCAAGATGGGCGTTTCCCTAGCCGGACTGGCGATCTCCGCCCCCCTGCTGGCCCGCACCATGGCCCAGCTCCTCGGCTTGCTCACGCACTACCTGCGGCAGGGGCTGCCCAGCCTGTGACAGGGGCTGCCCAGCCTGCGGCAGGGGCTGCCCAGCCTGC